>NZ_LIRK01000208.1 GCF_001419765.1 Streptomyces torulosus | reverse complement strand
GCCAGGAGGGTGAGAAGGGCGAGAGGCGCAGGCAACGTGAGAAACGCGAAGGGCCGGCCGCGGTCGTTCCCGCGGCCGGCCCCTCGGTCGTACGGTCGGCTTCTGCCCTCACCCGTGAGGTCGGGCCTCACCCGTGAGGTGTGGCCTCAGCCGATGGCGGTCCGGGTCTTCCAGTAGCTCGCCGAGCCGATGATCTCCGTGCCCGAACCGGACATCGCCGTGCGGCTGCCGGTGTAGAAGCGGACGGTGCCGTTGGTGTGGACGGTCCAGATGTCCGGGATCCCGTCGCCGTTGGCGTCCGGCGTGCCGGCCAGCAGATAGATGTTGCCGCTGCCCCAGCCGGAGGCACCGTAGATCCCGTCCTCGCCGTCGGCCGAGTTGGCGGCGGCGGCCAGGGAGTTCAGGTCGGTGCCCGTGCCGCTGCTCGCCTTGACGCCCTTGCGGGACAGCAGGCGGCCGGAAACGTCGCTGCGGTAGATCAGGTCCGTCACGCCGTCGCCGCTGAAGTCCGCCACGCTGACGATGTCCCGCTCGGTCCAGGGCGAGGACGAGAGCCGGATCGCCTGGTCGATGGTGGCGCCGTGGTACCCGGTGAACGCCCACAGCTCGTCGCCCATGGTGGCGAAGAAGTCGGTGCGGCCGTCCCCGGTGGCGTCGCCCGCCGAGACGATCTGGGTCAGGGTGGACGGGTTCGGCGCGTTGGACGGGAGCAGGATCTCCACCCGGCGGTCGATGTTGACCGCGCCGTAGCCGTCGCCCGGGTACACCCACAGCTTGTCGCCGAGCCGGACGACCAGGTCCTGGAGGCCGTCACCGCCGTAGATGTCGCCGTTGTGGGTGATGAGCGCGCCCTTGAAGTGGCCGGCGGGCGCCGCGACGAACGCCGGCAGGTCGTCGCCGTTCGGGTCCTTGTCGGGGTTCGCCCGGTAGGCGCCGGACATCGAGTAGTCGAGGTCGCCGGTGCCCTTGGCCAGGTCGTTGGTGGCCTGGGAGGGGTACATCACCAGGTTGCCGGCGTCGGAGACCACCATCAGGTCGGGCAGCTTGTCCCCGGTGAAGTCGCCGGGGGAGTCGGCCTGGTCGCGCGGGGTGACGTAGAAGAAGTACTTCGTCGGCTGCGAGGGGTTGCCCGCGGCGTCCACCGTGCGCACGTACAGCACGTTGGGTCCCGCCGTCGGCGGCTTCGCGTTCGCGAGGGTCGCGCTGACGGTGGTGGCCGTGCCGCTGGTGCGGTTCACGCTGAACGGGTAGCTCGGCGCGTTGAAGCCGTACTCGTAGCGGACGACGTCCGTGTTGAGCGCGCGCACGGTGAAGGAGCCGGGGGTGCCGAACTTCTTCGTGGACCAGTTGGCGTCCTCGGCGTCGTTGCCGAAGCCGTTCTCGGCGCCGTCCGCGTTCGGGAAGTCGGTCGAGCTGACCTTCGGCGGCTTGGGCGCGGTGGTGTCGAGGACGAAGCGGCAAGGGGTGCTGGCCGGGGCGTACCCGGAGCTGGAGTTCGCGTCGTCCACGGCCCGCACCCGCCAGGAGTACAGGGTGCCGTTGGTGAGTTTGCTGGTGGAGAAGCCGCTGGTGGTGCGCAGCGCGACGTCCTTGTCACCGCCCACCGACACCTTGCCGGTGGAGCCGAGCAGATCATGCGTCGAGTCCCACTTGCCGGTCGGCCACAGGTCGAAGTCGAGGAAGTCGAGGTTCTTGTCCTTGTCGGCTCCCCGCGCGGTGAACGTCAGGTTGCCCGAGCCCATGCGGACGTACGGCTCGGTGGTGGTGCACTTGGCGTCCGGGCCGAGGTCGAGCGACTTGGCGTCGAGGGTGGGTTTGCGGTTGTAGACGAGTTCGAGGACGGGGGCGTTGTCGCCGTTGGCCTGGAACTTCTTCCACGAGTACTGGGAGTGCTCGTCCCGCGCGCGCAGACCGAACGTGATGGTGTCCTTGCCCTCGTCGGCCCGTTTCTGCGCGGCCCCGCGCACATCGAAGGTCTCGTACGCGTCCCGGCAGCCGGACTTGTAGCCGTGCGCGAAGCTCTTGGTCGCGAACTTGTTGCCGTCGCTCAGCTTGGGCGCGTTCTTCCAGTTGGTCTTGCCGTTGACCGGGCCCGTGAGGTGCACGCTCATGGAGCGGGAGCTGCACGACCAGGAGTACGTCTCCAGCATGCGCAGCTTCGCACTCGTGATTTTCGTGCCCTTCAGGTCCTTGTCGAAGGCGATGTTGAAGTAGGAGCGCGAGGTGCCCCAGGTGTCCGACTCGAAGCCGACGCGGGCCTCGTGCGTGCCGCCCTTGTTGAAGCCCTTGCCGTTGTAGAACGTGGCGTTGGGGTGCCGGCTGTAGGCGGTCGTCCAGTTCTGGGTGTGCTTCTTCACCGACGGGTCGACGAACACCGGGTACTTGGTGGCCGGGTCGGTCAGGAACTCCGTGTTCGGGGTGAGCACCCAGTTCGCCCCCGACAGATCGGCCTCGACCAGCTCACCGCGCGAGTCGGGCGAGGGTCCGTCCAGGCCGGGCAGGCTGAGCGTGGCCGCCGAGCCGCCCTGGGTGGGCGCGGGCGTCGGCTCGGCCGGCGCGGACGGCAGCGGGGACTCCGGCACCGTCGGCGCGGGGCCGTCGGTGGCCGGCGGCAGCGTCTCGGGGTTGGTGTCGCCCTGCTCGTCGGTCTCGATCAGCCCCTCGGTGGGGCTCGGGCTGTCGCTCGGTTCGTCGGACGCCGGCGCGGTGGGCTCCGGGCTCTCCTCCGTGGTCGGCTGCGCGGTGGCCCCGACCTGGCCGTCGGTCACCGCCGGGGAACCGGAGCTGTCCCACATCAGCGGGGTCGGCGAGACGGCCACCTCGTTGCCGTACGCGTTCTCCGCGCTCAGCACGCTGGTCACAGGGTCGAGCCGGAACGTCAGATCGGCGGCGGTGATGCCGTACGACAGCTGCTGGGCCCGAGGGTCGGCGGCGGCCGTGCGGTTCTTCAGCACGAGCAACTGGGCGAAGCCGTCGTCGTCGGCGGTCAGCACCAGATCGGCGCCCGGGAGGATCTCCGGGTACAGCGCGCGGGAGCCGTCGATGATCGGGGCGGGGACCGGGCCCGGCCAGGTCAACTGGATGGCGTAGCCGTCGACGGTGAGGGTGACCAGGGGGCTCGCGTCCGCGGCGGCGGCCGTGCGCACGCCCTTGACCAGGGAGATTCGCCGGACGCCGGAACCGGCGCGGGAAGCGCGCTTGTCGTCCTGCCCGTCCTCGCCGCGCGCGGCCTTCGACCCGGCCGAGAACACCATTCTCGCGTTCGTGGCCTTCGGTTCCCAGCCCTTGGCGGTGCGGCGCAGGTCGTAGTCGATCGGCTTCCACTCGCCGCCCACCTTGGCCCGGATCGGCGACGAGTACAGCCTCTTCGCCATCTGGCCGTCAGGACGCGCCCACGTCGTGGACCTCGCCGTACGTGCCGCCGTGACCTCGACGGGCCTGCCGGTCTCGGCCGCCCGCGCGAGCGCGGCGGCCTCCCCGACCGGCTTCTTGCGACCTGCGCCGTCCGGGCCGCCGCGCGAGCCGGGCTCGTCCAGGCCGAGGCCGATGAAGGTGATGCCGGTCGCGGCCAGCGCCGCGGTGAGTACGGCGGCCGTGGTGCGTCTGCCGGGCACGCGACGCCAGTTGCGCTCCTTGCGCGTCATCGGGCGAGTTCCCCCTTCCCCCTTGGAACCGGCACGGGCAGGGCTCGGCCGGGCGAGCCGATGATGACCTATGCGCGGGCCGTCGTCACGCTTCGCAGCCGTGGCGGGGGATTGAGCGGATCAAGGCGGCGGTACGTAAAGGTGGTTGCGGCAGGCGGTGAACAAGTCGCTTACCGGCCACGACGGTTGCCGTCAAAAGCCGCGAAATGTTCCTGAACTCCCGCGATTCGATGGTTATTTGCCAGAGGAACTGGTGAATTACGCGATTGATCGCGGAGGGGCGGGCCTTTCCCTTACCTCGGCATATCCCGTATCTGGGCCCCACTGGCCGCTATCCATGTTTACGCACCGTGGCGGTCATCACATACGTACGGATGATCTAGCGAAACTTCACACAAGCCCCACAGAATCCTCGGCATCTGATACGCCATCACGCGTGGTCTGTTCCTGGCCCGCCTCGAGTGGTCCGGGGGGACCTCGCCGTGTTCGGTCGCTACTCGAATGTCCGTCGTGCCCGTTTGCGCAGAGCCGTCGTGCCCGCGATCGGCGCGGCCCTGCTGGTGGGCCTCCTACCCGCCCAGTCCCTGGCCCTGCCGCCCGATCCGGCTGTCGCGGAGAAGGGCCGCGAGACCCTCGACCTGGAGGCGCTCGACCAGGACAAGCCCCTGACGGGCGAGACGTTCGAACGGGACCTGGAGACCCTGAAGGTCGAGGTCCCCGAGGACCTGGAGCAGGCCCCGGCCGGCACCGCCACCGCACCGCTCCCCGACACCGGCACGGTCAGCTTCGGCGGCACCGCGACCACCACCCCCGCCTCGGCCCGCACGGCTTCGGCCCGCACGGCTTCGGCGGCCCGCACGGCTTCGGCCCGCACCGCCTCGACGGCCCAGCAGGTCGACCTCAAGCCCGTCGAGGACCTCCCCGTCAGCCTCGGCCAGGCCCCCGACCAGGCGGCGCCCACCGGCACCTGGGCCGTCCAGGTCTACGACCGAGCCTCCACCGTCGCCCAGGGCGTCGACGGCGCCGTGGTCAAGGTCCAGGCACCCGCCACCGGGTCCGTCCCGGTCTCCGTCAAGCTCGACTACGCGAAGTTCAGGAACCTGTACGGCGCCGACTGGGCTTCCCGGCTGCGCTTCGTCCAGTTCCCCGAGTGCTACCTGACCACGCCGGACGTCGAGGCGTGCCAGGAGTACGAGGAACTGGAGACCGTCAACGACACCAAGACCCAGTCGATCACCGCCACGGTCGACACCGCCGCCGACGGCACGGTCACCCCGGCGGCCGCCGCGAAGGTCGCCGAGTCCGGCGGGCCCACCGTCGCGCAGGCCGCGTACCGCACGGCGGGCGCGTCCGCCACGCCGGTCGCCGCGACCGGTGACGCCGCCGTCGTCGGCGCGGTCGACTCGGGCGGCGGCGCGGGCGGCACCTTCAAGGCGACCCCGCTCGTCTCCAACGGCAAGTGGGCGGCCGGCGGTTCCTCCGGCGCCTTCACCTGGTCGTACCCGCTGTCGATCCCGGCGGCTCCGGCGGGACCCGCGCCGCAGGTCACCTTCGACTACAACTCCCAGACGGTGGACGGCCGTGTCGCGGTCTCCTCGCCGCAGTCCTCCTGGATCGGCGAGGGCTGGGACTACGACCCCGGCCACATCGAGCGCCGCTACCGCTCCTGCCAGGACGACCGCAAGGCGATGAAGTCCGGCTCGGCCAACAACACGGCCAAGAAGGACAAGACCAACGACCTGTGCTGGGTGTCGTACAACGCGGTGATGTCGCTGGGCGGCAGGACCGTCGAACTGGTGCGGGACGCGCCCTCCGGCAGCGACCCCGAGACCGACACCGAGGTCTACCGTCCGCAGAACGACGACGGCACCCGCGTCGAGCGGAGGACGGGCGGCAGCAACGGCGACAACAACGGCGAGTACTGGATCGTCACGACACGGGACGGCACGAAGTACCACTTCGGCCTGAACAAGGTCGGCGGCGGTCACGCCGACACCGACTCCGTCTCCACGGTGCCCGTCTTCGGCAACCACCCGGGCGAGCCCTGCCACGCCACGGCCTTCGCCGACTCCCGCTGCGGGGCCGGCAAGAAGCAGGCCTGGCGCTGGGGCCTGGACAAGGTCGTCGACGTGCACGGCAACACGATGGTCGTCAGCTGGAAGCAGGAGACGAACCACTACGCCGTCAAGAAGAAGTTCAAGTCGCCCGAGCAGTACGACCGTCACGCCTACCCCACGGTCATCGAGTACGGCATGCGTTCCGACCTCACGAAGCCGTCGGCGACCGTCGAGTTCGGGGTGAAGCAGCGCTGCCTGAAGTCCACCACCGCCTGCGACGCCGCCAACTTCGCCAAGACCGACGACCCGGGCGCGTACCGCCCCTGGTGGGACACGCCCGGCAACCTCAACTGCAAGTCCACGTCGAAGCTGTGCCCCGCCTTCCCGTCGTTCTGGACGCAGATGCGCCTGGACACCGTCACGACGAAGGGCGCCCGCGCCGGCCAGACCGGCCTCGGCAAGGTCGACACCTACGAGCTGCACCAGTCGTTCCCCGAGGACTGGTACGACACCTCCCCGGGCCTCTGGCTGAACTCGATCACCCGCCGTGGCTTCGCCCCCGGTGACACCACCGGCACCCTCCAGCACAAGGACGGCGTCAGCTTCGCCGAGTACTCCGTCGGCTCCACCTCGCCGCTGCGCACCCAGCTCCAGGACCGCCAGCTGCCGAACCTCGTCCTCACCGGCCCGAACGACCAGCGCCCCGCCTTCACCCGGCCCCGCATCGGCACCGTCGCCACCGAGTACGGCGGTGACATCGAGGTCGAGTACAAGGGCGGCTGCGCCACCGAGCCGGCCGAGGACAAGGGCCGGAGCAACGGCACCTGCTACCCGCTGCGCTGGTCCCCCGACGGCGACGAGAAGACCCCGGCGAAGTCCTGGTTCAACAAGTACGTCGTGCACTCCGTGACCGAGACCGACAAGGTCACCTCGCACGGCAAGCCCATCGTCACCAAGTACACGTACACGGGTCCCGCCTGGGCCAAGAACGACGACGAGTTCACCCGCCCCGCCCTGCGCACGCACAGCCAGTGGCGCGGCTACCGCCAGGTCGCGGTGACCAAGGGCAGCAAGTCCACCTCCCAGCAGGGCGACCCCCAGTCCCAGTCGTACTCCGAGACCCGCTACTTCCAGGGCGTCGGCGGCACGGTGAAGGACTCGACCGGCACACACACCCTCGTCGACGAGGACGCGCCGCAGTACGCGGGCCAGATCGCCGAGACCATCGCCTACCTCAACTCCGACAAGCGCGTCCAACGGCGCACCCTCAACTTCCCCTGGTCCAAGCAGACCGCGTCCCGGCCCCGGGAGGCCGAGAACGGCGCCGACATGGACCCGCTGCTCGCGCACCGCGGCGGGGTCAGGCGCACCGACGAGATCCAGACCGTCGACAGCAGCTGGCAGGCCGTCCGCACGCTCACCGAGGTGGACGACACCTACGGCCTGCCGACCCAGGTCGAGACCGCCGTCGTCAAACCGAACGGCTCCGGTGAGACCCTCTCCCAGCAGACGTGCACCAGGACGTCGTACGTCCACAACACCTCCGCCTGGCTCATCGGGCTGACCAAGGAGCAGCGCAGCACCGGCACGTCCTGCGCCGCGTACGACTCGGCCGACCCGGCGACCAAGCTGATCCGGGCCGTCCGCAACAGCTACGACAACCTCGCCTACGGTGAGGCCCCGACGAAGGGCCTCGTCACGTCCGCGGCGGGCGTCGACGGGGCCGGGACCTCCTACTCCCTCGTCACGAAGACCACGTACGACCCCCTGGGCCGGATCCGCACGGTCTCCAAGCCCGGCGTGGGCACCGCCGAGACCCAGTACACGCCCGCCGACGAGGGCGGGCCGGTCACCTCGGTGCGGACGATCAACGCCAAGGGCCACGCCGTCACCACGGCCTTCGACCCGGGGCGCAGCCTCGCGCTGACGGTCACCGACGCCAACGGCCGGGTCACGAAGAACGAGTACGACGCCCTCGGACGTTTCGTGAAGGGCTGGTCGCCGTCCCGCTCGTCGGGAGGGAAGACCCCGGACGTCGAGATCGCCTACCAGCCGGCGATCGCCACCTCGGCGCAGACCCGCCCGGCCGCCGTCACCACCCGGACCCTCAAGGACAACGGCTCCTACAGCCGCCAGGTGACCCTCTACGACGGTCTGATGCGGCAGGTCCAGACCCAGTCCGAGGCCCACGGGCCCGGCCGGATCGTCACCGACGTCAGCTACAACGACCACGGCCTCGTCGACGAGCAGACCGGCGCCTACCTCGCCAAGGGCGAGCCCGCCGCCGCGCTCTTCGAGCCCAGATCGAAGACGGCGATCCCGAGTTACCTCAAGAAGCGGTACGACGGCATGGAGCGGCAGGTCCGTCTGTCGACGTACCACGACGGCGACTTCCGGTTCGCGACGTACACGACGTACACCGACACCACGACCTTCGTGAACCCGCCCGGCTCGACCGCACCCAAGACACGGACGTACACCGACGCCCTGGGCAGGGTCACCGCGGTCCGCCACTACGTCAAGGACGACAGCAGCACCGCCGGACGCACGACCTCCTACGAGTACGACGCCCGCGGCAACCGCAGCAAGGTCACCGACCCGGCGGGCAGCACCTGGTCGTACACCTATGACGCCCGCGGCCGGATGACCTCCGTCACCGACCCCGACATGGGCCGCACCGAGACCTGGTACGACAGCGCCGACCGCCCGAACAAGGTCACGGACGCCAAGTCGCGCACCACGCACACCGAGTACGACGAGCTGGGCCGGGTCAAGGCCGTCCGCGAGGGTTCTTCCTCGACGCCCGTCCTGTCGTTCACCTACGACACCCTGTCCGGCGCGCTCGGCCAGCCGGTCGCCTCGACCCGGCACACCGCGGGCGGCGACTACATCAGCCGCGTCACCGGCTACGACACCGACTACCGGCCCACCGGCACCGAGACCGTCATCCCCTCCAACCCGATGACGACGGGCCTCGCGGGCACCTACGCCTACGCGTACACCTACACCCCGACCGGGAAGCAGCAGTCGGTCACCCTTCCGGCCGTCGGCGGGCTGGCGAAGGAGAAGGTCGTCACCCGCTACAACGGCGACGGCTTCGCCGAGTCGACCTCGGGTCTGAGCTGGTACACCTCCGACGTCACCTACTCGCCGCTCGGCGACGTCCTGCGCACCGTGTCGGGCGCGCAGCCCAACCGGGTCTGGACCACCAACTTCGTCGACCCGCACACCGGCCGTCTGCAACGCACGGTCGCCGACCGGGAGACCTCCGGCCCGCACCGCATCTCGGACGGCTACTACTCCTACGACCAGTCCGGCTCCATCACCTCCCTCGCCCGGCGGCTCGGCGACCCGAGCACCTCGGTCTGGGACACCCAGTGCTTCACCTACGACGTGCTGGGTGAGCTGGTCCATGCCTGGACCTCCAAGGTCACACCCACCGGGGCCGGCAACGGCTGCAAGGCCTCCAACGGCACCGCGTGGGGCCACCGCACCGACTACGCGGCCTCCTCGGGACCCGTGGCCGAGGCACCCGACGAGGCGAGCGACACCACCGGCCCGGACGCGACCCTGACGGCGACGCTGGCCGCCGCCGCCCCCGACGCCGCGACCGTCGCCACCGGCGGGACCGCCTACCGTCAGTCGTTCACCTTCGACTGGCTGGGCAACCGGGCCTCGATGACGGAACACGACCCCGCGGACCCCGCCAAGAACGTCGGCTACACCTACGGCTACGAGTCCGCGCAGCCGCACACGGTGCGCTGGATCAGCTCCACCCCGTCCGGCAAGGGCAGTTCCTACACGTACGACGCCGTGGGCAACACCGAGGTCCGCGACCTGGCCGCCACCACCCAGAACCTGACCTGGACGTACGAGAACCAGCTGGAGACCATCACCGACGACGGCAAGAAGACGAGCTACGTCTACGACGCCGCCGGCAACCGCATCCTGGAGAACTCCCCCTCCGGGTCGACGCTCTACCTGGGCGACACCGAGGTGACGACCGGCTCGTCCGGCACCATCAGCCGCGCCTCCCGCTCCTACGTCCAGCCCGGCGCGCCGACGGTGACCCGGACCGCGAGCAACGGCGCCACGACGGGGCACCAGCTCGCCGTCCAGCTCGCCGACCATCTCGGCACCTCCGACACCTCGGTGGCGCTCTCCAGTGGCCAGCCGGTCACCCGCCGTGCCTTCAAGCCGTACGGCGAGGTCCGCGGGACGAAGCCGTCGGCCTGGCCCAACAAGCGCGGCTACCTGGGCGTCGGCATCGACGACACGGCCACCGGCCTGACCCATGTCGGCGCCCGCGAGTACGACCAGAACTCCGGTCGTTTCCTCTCCGCCGACCCCGTCATGGACGTCACCGACCCGCTGCAGATGAACGGGTACGCCTACAGCAACAACAGCCCCGTCACCAACTCCGACCCGTCGGGCCTGTTCTGCGACGGCTGCAGCGTGAACAACCCCGACTCCGTCTGGGCGGACCCGCACCACGGGCCCGGCTGCACCACCTCGGCCTGCTACGACAACGACGGGAAGTTCCTCTACTCCACGACCACCGGGGGCTGGGAGGAGACCCAGGCCGCCACCAAGGTGTGGACCAAGAGCCAGACACCGAAGACGAACGACCTCCAGGAACTGCTGAAGCACTTCCTGATGAACAGCCCCAACGGCGACTCGCCCGAGACCGACTACTGGGTCACCCCCGTCTACGAGAACTCCGGGCCGGGCAACGCGTGCTTCGGCCGGGAGGCCTGCCGCCAGGCGTACAAGTACCTGCTGCGCCACGACGACGTGGGCGAGGCCAAGCGCATCGCCGCCAACTACTGCGTCGAGAACTTCAACAAGTGCGTCGCGGACGCCAAGGCGTTCGAGCGCGGCAAGCTGATCGAGGGGTTCATCGGCGCCCTGGTCACCGGGGGCAGGGGCGGCGCCGCCGTCGCGGCCGAGGGCCGGGCCGCCAAGGGCGGATCGGGGAGACGGGGGCTGCCCGTCGGCTGCAAGTGCTTCCTGGCCGGCACGGACGTCCTGATGGCCGACGGCACCACCAAGGACATCGAGGACGTCGAACTCGGCGACGAGGTCCAGGCCCTTGACCCCGAGACCGGCGAGTCCGGGCCGCGGAAGGTCACACGGCTGATCGTCACGGAGTCCGACAAGTACTTCAACGAACTGTCGATCGCCACCGAGGACGGCGTCGAGAAGCTCACGGCAACCCACGAGCACCCGTTCTGGTCGCCGTCCGAGGGCGACTGGATCGAGGCGGGCGACCTCGCGTCGGGGATGACCCTGCTCACCGACGCCGGCGACACCGTCATCGTCACCGGAAACCGCGCCTTCGCCAGGCACGCCCGCACCTACAACCTCACCGTCGCCGACCTGCACACGTACTATGTGCTGGCCGGGCACACGCCGGTCCTGGTCCACAACTCCAGCTGCCCCATCTCGATGGACGAGGCGGTGTCGCGGGCGGCCGCCTTCGTCGGCGGTGAGGGCCGGGTCGTGGTCTCGGGCAGTGGTGGCTGGCAGTTCATCAGGACGTTCCGGGACGCGGCCGGCCGGAAGATCACCCAGATCGCCCGGTTCGACATCAACCTCAAGTCCCCGCACGTGCAGCAGTACGGCCCCCACCTGAACCTGGAGACCCAGATCAACGGTCAGACGGTGCGGTCGGGACCGCTGGCGGATCCCCACACACCGATCGACATCAGCACCGCGAGACCGGGAGACGTTCCGTGATCCAGTCCGACCTGATCGTCCGTGCCACCGAGGACGCCGGTGAGGTGGAGATCTCCGGGACCGTCGACGCCCTTCTCGCGTGGGCGGACGCCCTGAACCGGGACGACGCGGAGATCACCACCAGCCGGGGGGCGGACCCCTCCCCGTACGCTCGCCATCTCGCGGGCGTGCGGGCGCGGACGACGCCCCACGGGCCGGTGGAGATCTCCTTCGACGAGGAGGCGCAGGCCCTCACCTTCACGGGCTCCCGGGAGTCCATGCAGGTCCTGGGCCAGAACGTCCGGGGCCTGTGCCAGGAGGGTGTGCCGGGGGAGCACCTGCACATCGAGTACTTCCCCGACCACTTCTATCTGGCGGAGTCCCGGATCGCCCTGGTCGTGGCCCGCGTCGACTGACGCGGGCCCCGGCTCAGGACCCGCAACCCCCCACCCGCCGCGTGCTCAGCGCGATGTCGTCCATCCGCACGTCGTACGACGACGGGCTGGGGTTGGCCTGGTACAGCTGCCAGCCCAGCCTCAGCTTGTCGAACGTCGGGAAGACGAAGTCGTCAGCCGTGCCGCCGTGCTGCTTCGTGGAGACGGTCAGGTCGGGCTGCTCGACACCGTTGAAGTACACGGTGACCCGGTTGTCCGTGGCGTCGAGGTGGAACTCCGCGCAGGTCCACGCCCCGTCGGCGGCCGGCGCGGACGTGCGCCAGTTCGTCCAGTCACCCGTGGGGCCGAGGTCGGAGCCGACGCCGTAGAAGTTGCCCTTGTCGGTGGGGGCGTACTGGCCGCCCAGCGGGCGGACCAAGGTGGGGGAGTCGGAGCCGGACGCCTCCGCGAGGGTCCAGTGGGCCCAGTCGGGCAGCTTCGGGAACCGGTCGACCCGCAGCCGTATCCGGGCCCAGAGGCTGTTGCCGGGCGGAGCGAGGTCGGGGAAGACCATGAAGGCCCGGCCGTTGCCCTCGGTGTGGATCCGGAGTTCCCGGCCTCGCCCGTCGGCGGCCCGCTCGACGGTCAGCGAGCCGTTCGCGGTGTCGGTGGTCCAGCCACGTCCGCCGGTGACGGGGCCGAGGGGGAGCCGGTTGAAGTTCTCCTTCACGAAGGTCCCGCCGTACATGTCGCGCGGGGTGGGGGTCGCCGAGGCAGTGGGGGGTGTCGCGATCAGCATCGCGGCCGCGGCCGACAGCGCGGCGGCGGCTTTCCTCAGGGAGTTCATGAGCGAAGTCTGTGCTCAACTCCCCCATGCTTCACAGCAGTTACGCAGTATTTCGGCCACCCGACGCCGCGCGTTCCGGGGGCCGTTGTCAGTGGTGCCCCCTACTGTCCTCCCATGGCAACGGTGACGTTCGTCGACGAGACGACGAGTGGGGTGCGGGGCGGGAGCCGGTGGCTCGATATCGCCGAGGAGCGGCTGAGCGCGGGCGAGTTGATCCGCCGACGCGTCTTCCAGGAGGTCGCGGAGTTCAACGCCCGCACCGAGCACGAGGTGTTCCAGGGCCTCGTGCAGCCCGAGGACACCGAGCGCGTGCTCAACGGCTACGCGCTGCGCGAGTCCCGCCGGATCGACCCCGAGACGCAGACCGAGCTGGCGCTGCGCGCCTTCGCGGGCAACGGCTTCCTCGTCCTCGTCGGCGACCGCCAGATCACCGCGCTCGACGAGGAGATCGACCTCGCCCTCGGCACCGAGGTCACCTTCCTGAAGCTCGTCCCGCTGGTGGGTGGCTGATGACGGCGCACACCCCCCGCTCCCTCACCCAGCGGGTACGGAACAGGATCGAGGCGGGCGACACGGACCGGCTCGCCGACGAGGCGATGAAGGCCGTCGTCGCCAACAAGGGCTACTGGGGCGCCGGCTGGGAACACCTCCTCGACGAGCTGCGCGGTCTGCCCGACCCCGGCCGGCTGAGCTTCGCCCACGCCTTCACGGCCCGCTTCCACGCCCTTGCCGAGGACGCGGACGCCCGGCCGAACGCCCTCGCCCTGCTGGGCATGGTCGCCCCCGACGCCTCCGAGGCCCTCCTCGCCGAGGCGCGGCGGCAGGAGCTGGACCGCCTCGGCCACCGCGCCACCTTCTGGCACGCCAGCCGCTTCTACGTCCTTGCCGAGGCCGAGCTGAACTCCGGCCGCCCCCTCCCGCCGCCCGTCATCGCCGTCTTCCGCCGCTCCGCCATGGACACCTACTGCGGCGACGACATGCTCGCCATGGCCCGGCGGCTCACCGATCCCGTCCTCAACGTCGGCGAGGCATGGGCCGAGCGCGCCATGGCGGACGCCGACGGCCACGACGACCGGCAGGCCCTCCTGCGGTACGCCCTGACCGCCACCGCCTCCAAACCCACCCCCAAGTGGGACGAGGGCGCCCACGAGGTCGTCGACGCGCTCGGCGCCGACCGCGTCCGCACCGCCGTCCTCGGCTGGCTCGCCCTCGTCGGCCGCCCCCGCACCATCGAGCTGGAGCGCCAGACGTACGAGCCGGACGTCAACAACGCGTTCGACGCCTACAACGCCAACGCCCTGCGCGGCCTCGCCTGGCTCCTCTCCCTCCTCCCGCCCCGCCCCGAGGCGGCCCGCGCCCTCGGCGCCCTCGTCGAGACCTCCCTGCGCAAGACCGCCGGGATCGGCCCCCGCAGCCCCAAGGTCGCCAACGCCGGTGTCATCGCGCTCTCCCGCGTCGACAGCGAGAGCGCCCTCGCCGAACTGGCCCGGCTCGCCACCCGCGTCACCTACAAGAACACCGCCAAACTCATCGACACCGCCCTCACCGCCCGCGCCACCGCGCTCGGCCTCACCCGGGAGGAGATCGAGGAGATCGCCGTACCGGCCTACGGACTGACCGAGGTCGGCTCCGCCGAGCACCGGCTGGGCGACGCCACGGCCCTGGTCGGCGTCCAAGGCGGCCGAGCCGTCCTCGGCTGGCGCAACGCCACGGGCAGGGCGGTGAAGAGCGTCCCGGCCGCCGTCCGCACCGCACACGCCGACGAGCTGAAGGAACTCAAGGCGTCCGTCAAGGACATCGACAAGATGCTCACCGCGCAGAGCGAGCGCCTCGACCGGCAGTTCCTCGCCCGCCGCACCTGGGAGTACGACGCCTGGCGCGAGCGCTACCTCGACCATCCCCTCGTCGGCACGCTCGCCCGCCGCCTGCTGTGGACCGTCGACGGCACGTCCGCCGGCTTCGCGGACGGCGAGCTGCGCACCCTGGCCGACACCCCGGTCACCCGGGGCACGACCGTCGAACTGTGGCACCCCGTCGGCAAGGAGACCGCCGAGGTCGTCGCCTGGCGGGACTGGCTGGAGCGGCACCAGGTCACCCAGCCCTTCAAGCAGGCCCACCGCGAGGTGTACCTGCTCACCGACGCCGAACGCGCCACCGGCACCTACTCCAACCGCTTCGCCGCCCACATCGTGCGCCAGCACCAGTTCAACTCCCTCGCCGCGATCCGCGGCTGGCGCAACAAACTGCGGCTGTGCGTCGACGACTCGGCCCCGCCCGCCACCCGCGAGCTGCCCGAGTGGGGGCTGCGCGCCGAGTACTGGATCGAGGGCGACGGCCACGCCTACGGCGAGGACACCACCGAGTCCGGCAGCTATCTGCGGCTGCGCACCGACCAGGTGCGCTTCTATCCGCTCGACGCCCCCGAGAACCTCGCCCCCTGCTACGGCGGCGAATACACCATGTGGCTGCGGGACGGGCGGGATCCGGTCGACCCCCTGCCCCTCACCGCGATACCCCCGCTCGTCCTCTCCGAGGTGCTGCGCGACGTCGACCTGTTCGTGGGCGTCGCCAGCGTCGGCAACGACCCGACCTGGCAGGACGGCGGCCCCGACGGCCGGTTCCGCGAGTACTGGACGTCGTACGGCTTCGGCGAGCTGAACCAGAGCGCCGAGACCCGTCGCGCGCTGCTCCAGCGGCTCGTGCCGCGGCTGGCGATCGCCGAACGGTGCACGTTGGAGGGACGGTTCCTGCACGTCCGGGGCGAGCGGCACACCTACAAGATCCACCTGGGGTCCGGCAACATCCTGAGGTCGCCCCACGACCAGTACCTGTGCATCGTGCCGAAATCGGCCACCGGCGGCACGGACGGGAACCGAACGGCGCAGACTGGCTATCTCCCCTATGAGGGGGACCGCATGCTCGCGGTGATCCTCAGCAAAGCGATGCTGCTCGCCAAGGACACGGAGATCACGGACCCGACGATCCTCAGCCAGCTGTGACCACGAGGTAACAACTTCTCTCCGGGGCCCTCTCTCCTGCAATATGACGGACAGCCCATATTCAGCCGCTCAAGCAATCAACACGCAGGAGTCAGTACCGTGACCGAGCAGCCCCAGCAGCCCGCTCAGCCCCCGCAGCCGCCCCAGCCCGGCTACGGGTACCCGAACCAGGCTCCTGGCCAGGCGCCGGGCGCCAACCCGTACGGCGCTCCGCAGGGCGGCTACCCGCAGGACGCCTACCAGCAGCCGGGCGCCGCTCCGGGCTACGGCTACCCCCAGCAGGGCGCCCAGCCGGGCTACGGCTACCAGGCGCCCCCGGTCGGCGGCGCGTACACGGGCGACCCCAACGCCCCGTACGGGTACGACCCGTACGGCCGCCCGTACTCCGACAAGTCGAAGATCGTCGCCGGCATCCTGTCGCTGTTCCTCGGCTCGTTCGGCGTCGGCCGCTTCTACATCGGCCACGTCGGCCTCGGCCTCGGCCAGCTGTTCACCTGCGGCGGCTTCGGCATCTGGGCGCTGGTCGACGGCATCATCCTGCTGACGAGCAGCAACACCACGGACTCCAACGGGCGGGTCCTGCGTGGCTGAGCGCGGCCCCGCCGTCCTGCGACACCCGGCGGCGGCCCCCCTCGTGGTGGCCGCCGCCGGGCTGGCGGGCGCCGCCTATGTGTACGGCACCAACCCGCACGAGCCCGGCCATCTGCTGCCCCAGTGCCCGTTCCGCTATGTCACGGGGCTGCTCTGCCCCGCCTGCGGCGGCACCCGCATGGTGTACGACCTGATGCACGGCCAGTTCACCGCCGCCTGGCACGACAACCGGGTGCTGCTGCTCGCCGCGCCCTTCGCGCTCGTCCTGCTCGGCCGCTGGTTCGTCGAGGGGCTGCGCGGACGCCGCTGGCGCCCCGAACTGAAGCCCCGCACCCAGGCCTTGATCCTGGGCATCGCGGTGACCTGGACGGTCGTCCGCAATCTCCACTGAACGGTCGGCACATCCGCGCGGAATCGTTGCTTCTTCCCTTCCCGGCCCGCCGTAAATCCCTTACGCCCGCTTTACGTCGCGCAGTTGTCGCAACTTGGCTGGAACCGGATCACGGAATCGGAACGATCGGCTGTTTCCCCTCCCGTCCGTCCCATGCGCCTCACTACGCTGCAACGGCGACAGGGGGGATGACGGGGGATTACGTCGTGCTCGATCGTCGGCCGGTGTTCGCCGTGCCCGATTGCTGCCGGTTTTTGCCGCGCCTTCCCTCCTGGACTCCCCCCGAAGCAATCCGCTTCGGCCTTTTCAGTCAGTACATCCAGGAGTTACTTCGATGACCGTCCCCACCCCTGACGCTCCCTTCGGCTACGACCCGCAGGGCCGTCCCTACTCCGACAAGTCGAAGATCGTCGCCGGCATCCTGCAGCTGTTCCTCGGCACGCTCGGCATCGGCCGCTTCTACGTCGGTTCCGTGGGCGTGGGTGTCGCCCAGCTGCTCACCTGCGGTGGTCTGGGCTTCTGGTCCCTGATCGACGGCATCCTGTTCCTCACGAGCAACGACCGCACCGACGCGCAGGGCCGCGTCCTGCGCGGCTGACACCCCACCCGGGCCCCTCGGGCCCGGTGAGGTACGGCGACAACGCTGAGGGCCCCGCTCCGATCCCGGAGCGGGGCCCTCAGCGTCGTACGGCCAGGACGGCCGGGGAGTCCTAGAAGCGGCGCGTGATCAGCGCCCGCTTCACCTCCTGGATCGCCTTGGTGACCTCGATACCGCGCGGGCAGGCGTCCGTGCAGTTGAACGTCGTGCGGCAACGCCACACGCCGTCCTTGTCGTTGAGGATCTCCAGCCGCTGCTCGCCGGCCTCGTCACGCGAGTCGAAGATGAAGCGGTGGGCGTTGACGATCGCGGCCGGACCGAAGTACTGGCCGTCGTTCCAGAACACCGGGCACGAGGACGTGCAGGCGGCGCACAGGATGCACTTCGTCGTGTCGTCGAACCGCTCGCGGTCCTCCGCCGTCTGAAGCCGCTCACGCGTGGGCTCGTTGGTGTCCTTCGTGATCAGGAAGGGCATCACGTCCCGGTACGCCTGGAAGAACGGCTCCATGTCCACGACCAGGTCCTTCAGGACCGTGAGGCCCTTGATGGGCTCGACCGTGATCGGCTTCTCGGGGTTGATGTCCTTGATCAGCGTCTTGCACGCCAGACGGTTCTTGCCGTTGATCCGCATGGCGTCCGAACCGCAGATGCCGTGCGCGCAGGAGCGGCGGAAGGTCAGCGTCCCGTCCAGGTCCCACTTGATCTTGTGCAGACCGTCGAGGACACGCTCCTTGGGGTCGATCTCCAGCTGGAAGTCTTCCCACACCGCTTCGGCCGAGACCTCCGGGTTGAACCGGCGGATCCGGAAGGTGACCGTGATGTACGGGGAGGCCGCGGACTCCGCCTCGACCTTGTCCAGAACAGGGGTAGCCATCAGTACTTACGCTCCATCGGCTGGTAGCGGGTCTGGACGACCGGCTTGTAATCGAGGCGGACGGTCTCGGAGCCGTCGTCGCCGACCTCGCGGTACGCCATGGTGTGACGCATGAAGTTGACGTCGTCGCGGTTCGGGTAGTCCTCGCGGTAGTGACCGCCGCGGGACTCCTTGCGGGCGAGCGCGGAGACGGCCATGACCTCGGCCAGGTCGAGCAGGTTGCCCAGCTCGATGGCCTCCAGCAGATCGGTGTTGAACCGCTTGCCCTTGTCCTGGATCGCCACGTTCTTGTAGCGCTCGCGCAGCTCGGCGATCTTCTCGACGGCCGTCTTGATCGTCTGCTCGGTGCGGAACACCATGACGTTCGCGTCCATGGTCTCCTGCAGCTCACGGCGGAGTTCCGCCACGCGCTCGTTGCCCGTGGAGGAGCGCAGCCGCTCGATCTGCTCGACGACCAGGGACTGCGGGTCCTCCGGCAGCTCGACGAAGTCGGCCTTCTGCGCGTACTCGGCGGCCGCGATGCCCGCCCGGCGCCCGAACACGTTGATGTCGAGCAGCGAGTTCGTGCCGAGGCGGTTGGCGCCGTGCACGGAGACACAGGCGACCTCACCGGCGGCGTACAGACCCGGCACGACGGTGGTGTTGTCCGCCAGGACCTCACCCTCGACGTTGGTGGGGATGCCGCCCATGGCGTAGTGCGCGGTCGGCTGGATCGGGATCGGGTCCGTGTAGGGCTCGATGCCGAGGTAGGTCCGCGCGAACTCGGTGATGTCCGGGAGCTTGGCGTCCAGCTGCTCCGGCGGGAGGTGCGTCAGGTCCAGGTAGACGTGGTCGCCCTCGGGACCGCAGCCGCGGCCCTCGCGGATCTCCGTGTAGATGGAGCGGGAGACGACATCACGGGACGCGAGGTCCTTCATGACCGGCGCGTACTTCTCCATGAAGCGCTCGCCGTCCTTGTTGCGGAGGATGCCGCCCTCACCGCGGGCGCCCTCCGTCAGCAGGATGCCCATGCGCCAGATGCCGGTCGGGTGGAACTGGAAGAACTCCATGTCCTCCAGCGGCAGGCCCCGGCGGTACACGGCCGCCTGGCCGTCACCGGTGAGGGTGTGCGCGTTGGACGTCACCTTGAAGAACTTGCCGCAGCCGCCGGACGCGTAGATCACGGACTTCGCCTGGAAGACGTGGATCTCGCCGGTCGCCAGCTCGTAGGCCACGACACCGGCGGACTTCTTGACGCCGTCGACCTCGGTGATCAGCTGGTCGAGGACGTAGAACTCGTTGAAGAACTCCACGCCGTGCTTGACGCAGTTCTGGTACAGCGTCTGGAGGATCATGTGGCCGGTGCGGTCGGCCGCGTAGCAGGACCGGCGGACCGGGGCCTCGCCGTGGTTGCGGCTGTGACCGCCGAAGCGGCGCTGGTCGATGGTGCCGTTCGGGGTGCGGTTGAACGGCAGGCCCATCTTCTCCAGGTCGAGGACGGAGTCGATGGCCTCCTTCGCCAGGATCTCGGCGGCGTCCTGGTCGACCAGGTAGTCACCGCCCTTGACCGTGTCGAAGGTGTGCCACTCCCAGTTGTCCTCCTCCACGTTGGCGAGCGCGGCGGCCATGCCGCCCTGCGCGGCGCCCGTGTGGGAGCGGGTCGGGTACAGCTTGGTCAGCACGGCGGTGCGGCTGCGCTTCGTCGACTCGATCGCGGCGCGCATACCGGCGCCGCCGGCGCCGACGATGACGGTGTCGTACTTGTGGATCTTCATGATCGGTTGCCTCAGCCCCGTGCCTAGCGGATGTTCGGGTCGAAGGTGAAGATCACCAGCGTGCCCAGCAGGATGGTGAACACCGTGGCGGTGTACAGCAGGCCCTTCAGCCACAGCCGCGTGTTCGCACGCTCGGCGTAGTCGTTGATGACCGTGCGCAGGCCGTTGGCGCCGTGCAGCATCGCCAGCCACAGCATGAGCAGGTCCCAGACCTGCCAGAACGGGGACGCCCAGCGGCCCGCGACGAACGCGAAGCCGATCTTGGAGACGCCGCCGTCCAGGACGAGCTGGATCAGCAGGTGGCCGATGACCAGGACGACCAGGACGATGCCGGACAGCCGCATGAACAGCCACGCGGCCATCTCGAAGTTGCCGCGGGTCGACTTCGGGGTCTTCTTGGTGCGCTTGCGGGGCGGCTCGATGAGCGGCGCCGGGTTCTCCGGGCCGTAGCCCGACAGGGTGCCCGAGCCCTCGACGGGGCCGATGCCGGAGGCGGTGGTCTCAGTGGTGGACATGGCTGTCAGCTCCCCCACAGTTCACGGACGGCGTGACCGAGGACGGGGTACAGGGCCCCGATCATCAGCACGGCCCAGACGCCGAGGACGATCCACAGCATCTTCTTCTGGTGACGCGGGCCGTTCGACCAGAAGTCGACGGCGATCACCCGAAGGCCGTTGAGCGCGTGGAAGAGGATGGCGGCGACGAGGCCGTACTCCAGCAACGCGACGATCGGCGTCTTGTACGTGGCCACGACCTTGTCGTAGGCCTCGGGGGAGACACGGACGAGAGCGGTGTCCAGCACGTGTACGAACAGGAAGAAGAAGATGAGGACGCCGGTGACTCGATGAGCCACCCAGGACCACATTCCTTCCCGGCCGCGGTACAGCGTTCCAGCCGGCACGGAAGAACCCTCCGGGAGCGGGATTGGGGCCGGCCGGCTTGTCTGTCGGTCTGACCCGGCCGGGTACGGTCCACCGGCCCTGGCCATCGTAGCGACGTGTGCGCGCGGCGCTTAAGCCGGGTATGGCGGTGTGATCAAACTGGCATCGAAGGCTGCACGTAAGGGTGAGTATCGGGCGGCATCCGGGCCGCGGGTCGCCGGCCCGCCGCCCGGTGGGGGCCCGCCGTGGCCGGTTTCGCCCTTGCGGCCGGGCCGTACGAGGTCAGCGCGGCGCGCCCCGGAGGAAGCCGATCAGCCGTTCCGCGGCGAGGCGCCGGAGTTCCTCCGCCACGACGACCCGCTCCTCCTCCGGATCGTGGGCCAGACGTGAGCGGATGCCCTCCAGCGTGCGGTCCAGGTGCTCCACCGGAGGGGTGCCGTCCAGGCAGATGACGAACACATGGCCGAAGCGGGCCTCGTAGGCGGCGTGGGCGGCGCTCAGGGCCGTGTGCGCCACGTCGTACGTGTCCGAGGGCAGGGAGGGGAGGGTCTCGCCGGCCAGGGCCTCGGCGAGGTCGGTCGCCGTGAGGTCGTACGCGGCCTCGTCGGAGGCGGCCAGCAGGGCGTCCAGGTCCGGGTACGGGCGGTGGTCGGTGAGCCGGTGTGCCCAGCGGAGGCTGCGCAGACAGCCGAGGAGGGACTGGCGCAGAGTGTCCTCGGGGGCGTGGTTGAACCACTCCACGGCCGTGGGACTCGGGGTGTGCGCCTGCTCCGGAAGGGTGACCCGGCCGGGGAGGTGGGGGAGACGGTGCGGAGGCAGCGTGGTTCCTCGGCGGTGCGTAGGGGCCGGCAGAGCAGGCTGAGCGAGATGTGCCACCACGTTATCGAGGTGGGTCATGGGCTGTCCGTTCGATGCCCGAAATTCACCCGGTCGGGCAAGTTTCGGACTCTGTGGTGGACTGGTGGGGTGGTCGGACGTCGTAGGTTCGAGGGGGAGGTACGGGGAGAGGACGGCAGAGAGGTGTGCGAGATGTGGCGGATGAGGACCGGGGCCGGGAGCGCGTCGTGAGCGGTGGCCGGCGCCGGGCTCCCCGCAGGAGGACGGCGATCACGTCGAAAGGGTTGCTCCTGGGTTCCGGGGTCGTCCTGACGGGTGGCGCCGTCGCCGTGGCGGTGACCGTGTGGCCGGGCGGTGACCCCCGGACGGCGGGCGGCTCGGGGCCCTCGCACGAGCCGTCGTCCGTGAGTGCCGCGAAGGGAACCCCCACGCCGTCCCCCTCGCCCTCGCGCTCGTACGCCCTGTCGCAGAAGCCGCGCACCATTCCGGCGGTACGGCAGCACCAGGCCGCCCGCGGGCCGGGCTGGCGCCCCTCCGACGGCGGCCGGGTCGTGGTGCGGAGCGGGGCGCTCGCCGACGAGGGGCGGCTGACCGCAGGGGAGCTGGGGCTGACATACGGCGGGGACGCCAAGCCCCGCGAGGGTGATGTGGAGCTGGCGCTCACCGGGTCGGGGAAGTCCGCCTCGGAGGCGTACACACTGACGGTGAAGGACCGGCGGGTGCGGATCGCCGCGCCGGCCGAGGCCGGGGTCTTCTACGGCACCCGGACCCTGAAGCAGACGGTGCGCGGCGGCGGTACGGCGCCGGAGGGCGTGATCAACGACGAGCCCGCCAAGCCGCAGCGCGGGTTCATGCTCGACATCGCGCGCAAGCACTTCACGGCGGGCTGGATCGAGGACCGCGTCCGGGAGCTGGGCGACCTCAAGTACAACCAGCTCGGCCTGCACTTCTCCGACGACCAGGGCTTCCGCATCGAGTCCTCCACCCATCCCGAGGTGGTGTCGGACCAGCACCTCACCAAGGCGCAGGTGCGGAAGATCGTGGCGCTCGCCGAGAGCCGCCACATCGAGGTCGTCCCCGAGATCGACTCGCCCGGCCACCTGGGGGCCGTGATCGCCGGAAACCCCCAGCTGCAGCTGGTCAACGCGCAGGGTGTCGCCGCGCGCGGGGCCGTCGACATCTCCAGGCCCGCCGCCGCGAAGATCGTCGACGAACTCCTGAACGAGTACGCGGGCCTCTTCCCCGGCGCGCGCTGGCACCTCGGCGGCGACGAGTACCGGGCGCTGATGGCGTCGAACCCGGAGGCGTCCTACCCGCAGCTGGCGGCCGCCGCGCGGGCGAAGTACGGCGCGGGCGCCACCGTCGCCGACCTGGCGACCGGCTGGCTCAACGACCGGGCCGCGGTGATGCGCGGCCACGACCGGACGGTGCGGGCGTGGAACGACGGGTTCTTCCGGGGCGGCCGCGTCCAGGCGGACAAGCGGATCCAGGTCGCCTACTGGACGGGCAAGGAGATCGGGGCACGGCAGCCGGTCGAGTACCTCAGCGCCGGGCGGCAGGTCGTCAACTACAACGACGAGTACCTCTACTACGTGCTCGGTGAGCCCAACCAGTTCTTCTACCCGACCGGGCAGCGCATCTACGAGTCGTGGACCCCGCGGGTGCTGCGCGGCACGACCGCAGTGCCCGCGCAGTACGACAAGCAGATCCTCGGTGGTGTCTTCGCGGTCTGGTGCGACCTCGCGAACCGGCAGACCGAGGCCCAGGTGGCGGCCGGGGTGCGCATGCCGCTGCGGGCGCTGTCGCAGAAGCTGTGGGACCCGGCGAAGCCGACACTGTCGTGGGCGCAGTTCCGGGCACTGGCGGCAAAGGTGAGCTGAGCGCGCCGGGGCGGGTGGAGCCGGGAGGGGCGGAACGGGAGGAAGCGGCGGGCGAGCGGGAAAGGGGTGGACGGGCGGGGCCGGTGAACCGTATGTTCCGCGTGTTCTGATCGCCGAGCGTGAGGGTCTGGGGAGGACCGCGCTCGGCATCCTTCACCGCATTCGCTTTCTTCCGCGTCCCGGGGACGCGGTCGCACGGGGGGCTTTGGCATGACCTGTACACGCTGTCGGCAGTTCGACGTGGCACCGGGAGGAGAACTCTGCCGGGCCTGCGAGGCCGAGGACCAGCACCCGGACGTGAGCCCGAGCCTGCCGCAGGCCCCGCCGCTCCCGCACGCCGCCGGGGCGCCGCAGTTCGGTCCGGGGGCCCCGGCGTCCTGGCTGCGGTCGCCGGTGGGCCTCGGGCGCGCCGTGGCGATCCTGCTCGGCGTGGTCGCCCTCACGGACCTGGTCGCCGTGTGGGCGGACCTCACCATGCTCGACGTCCTGGGCCGGATGGCGGACGGCGCTTACGGCTCGGCGGTCGAGGCCGACGCGGACCGGGCCGACCAGATGTACGCCATGACCGGGACGGCTCAGTCGGTCGCCTACCTCGCCACCGTCGTCGTGTTCCTCGTGTGGTTCCACCGGGTGCGCGTCAACGCCGAGGTGTTCGACCCGTTCGGGCACGAGAAGAAGCGCGGCTGGGCGATCGGCGGTTGGTTCGTGCCCATCGTGAACCTCTGGTTCCCGCGCCGGATCGCGATCGACGCGTGGGACGCGAGCAGCCCGTGGGAGAAGCGCCGGTCGCACGCGCTCGTCAACGCCTGGTGGACGTTCTGGCTGATCGGCAACGGCGTCAGCCAGGCCGGCACCCGGGCCTACGCGAGGGCCGAGACGGCGGACGAACTCCACTCGGCCACGCAGCTGGTGCTGTTCGCCGACGCCTTCGAGATCCTGACCGCAGGGTTCGCCATCCTCTTCGTCCTCACGCTCACCCGGATGCAGGACGACAAGGCCCGGAGCGGACCGCTCGCACCGGAGCCGGAGCCGGTGACGGTCTGACCGCTCCCGCTCCCGCTCCCGTCCCCGCCCTGCCCCTGTGCGGCGCCATTCTCCGAGGCTCCTCGACGTGAGGCCGACTTCGGGTAATCGTGCGGATTGCCCGATTCCGGGGGCGGGTCGCCGTGCGGCTGTGGTGTATTCCCGGCATGGGGTACTGGGGGTACTACGTCGTGGCGTGCAGCGAGCGGCCGCTCGTGGAGCTGGACGCGCTGGCCGGGGCGCGGGGGATGACGCTGCGCACGACGGCGGCCGACGGGTGGCAGGTCTGGGCCTGCCCGAGAGGCGCCGGCGGCGGTGACGGTGACGTCGGGAACATGAACACGCTGGCGCGGGAGACGGGTTCGCCCGCGCTGTTCGGCTACGTCATGGACAGCGACTGCGTCGTGGTGGAGGCCGCCGCACCGGAGAGCGGAGCGTGGACGACCTGTCTGGGGCGGACCGCCATGGCCGACTACCTCGGGGACGGCGGCCAAGGGCTCACCGTCGACGACTACTTCCTCGAACCGCGTGACGCCGCCGAGCGGGCCGTGGCCTGGGCGGCGGAGGCGGGACGGGTTGCCGCGGAGGAGGCTTTGGCCGACGTACTGGCCTCGGAGCCTGGACCGGTGGACCCTCTGGCTGAAAATATCCTCTTCCGGTTGCTCGACCGGCTCGGGGTCGTCCCGCTGTGACACTCCCGGGCCGTTGCACGCAGTAAGGGGAAGTGCGGGTTCCGTTAACGGGCGTGGGGGTGGAACGCCGGGAAGTTCTGGGATACGGAGCCCTGTCGAGCGAGGACGAGCAGGATCGAGGGAGGCGTGATGAGCCTGGTGGAGCTGATCGCCCAGGCCGACGAACGCGGTCTGGCGGCAAGCGGACTGGCTTGTTTGGACCGTTGCGTACCGCTTCTCGGCGGGGATGACGAGGTCCTGCGCCCGCTGTGGGCGGGACTGGTGGACGACGGGGACGGCTGGGGCGAACGGGTCGCGAAGATACGCGGTGAACTGGAGGCCGGCACCGCACCCGACGGCGCCGACGAGGGGGAGGACGTCGTCGGGCTCGCCCGTCGGATGCTCGACGCGGTGCCCGACGAACGGTCCGGCGCGGAGCTGCGCGCGTGGGCGGAGGTGTGCTCCGTCGCCGCGCTGCGCATCCATCAACTGCTCGATCCGCTGGACCGCGGCGGAACGGAGGCCGTCGACGCGTGCCGGGAGGGACGCACCGACGGCGCGTCACATCTCGTCGCCGCCGAACTCCGGCGCCAGGTCGTCGTCCTGGAGCTGATCGCCGGGCATGGCGCGGGGGCCGTCCGGCAGGCGCTCGACGTCTCCACGGAGGGACGACGCATCCTGCGCGCGGTCGTGTCACGCCGGGCACGCGGGGTACGCGGCTGAGGGCGCGGAACCGCAGAGGGGGCCGTGGGTGGGG
>NZ_LIRK01000207.1 GCF_001419765.1 Streptomyces torulosus | reverse complement strand
AAGGCCCCGCGCGGGGCCTTTCCCCGGCTCCCGGACGTTCACCTGCCGATGAACTGCGGGCCCTGCGGAGGGAGCCGGACGTCGGAGCCCGGGCCGGCGCCCGTGGGCTGCGGGTAGCCGTAGGCGGCGCCGGCCGTCGCGGGGGCCTGCTGGGTGTGCGGGTAGCCGTAGGCGGGCTGGGGCGGCTGCTGGGTCGGCGCCGCCGGGGGGTAGCCGTACGCCGGCTGGGACGGCACCCCGGTGGTCGGCTGCTCCGGGGGGAGCGGGGCCGACACCTCAGGTGCCGGGGCCTGCGTGGTGGACGTCTGGTTCGCCGCGGCGGCCGCCGCCTCCGACTCGTCGACCGAGATGCCGAAGTCGGTGGCGAGGCCCTGGAGGCCGTTGGTGTAGCCCTCGCCGAGGGCGCGGAACTTCCAGCCGCCGCCCCGGCGGTAGAGCTCGCCGCAGATCAGCGCGGTCTCCTCGCCCGTCTCCGGCTTGATGTCGAAGTACGCCAGCGGTTCCGCGTCGGAGACCGTGGCGTCGTACAGCAGGATGCGCAGGGAACGTACGTGGTCGAAGGTGACGTCGTCGGCGGAGGCCACGAGGAGAATCTGGCCGACGGCGGACTCGACACCGGCCAGGTCAGTCTGGATGGTGTCGGTGAGGCCGTCGGCGACGCGTTTCTTGCCGAGCCGCCACACCTTGCCCGAGGGGTGGCGCGGCTGGTTGTAGAACACGAAGTCCTCGTCGGACCGTACCCGTCCGTCGGGGCCGAGGAGCAGCGCCGAGGCGTCGACTTCCGGGGCACCCTGTCCGGGCGCCCAGCGCAGCACGGCGCGGACCGCCGTGGCTTCGATCGGGACGTTCGACCCCTTCAGCATCGCGTGCGTCATGTCGTTCATCCTGCCCTCTCGGTCCTGATCACGACAACGCGGGGGCGTGGATGGGCCGGTCGGGTCGTCGAGCGGCCGACATGGCCGGGTTACCAGAACTTCACGCCCGGAGGGAACTGAAGACACACATTTGTACGTACTATTACCGGCCACCTTCACGACCGGCCGCCCAGCAGCCACGGGGGATCTCCATGCGTCACTTCGGGCATATCGCCCCTGAGGAGCGTCAGCGCCTCTTCTTCCGCGAGCCGGGTGTCTTCACCGCCGACTCACCGGCCCGTGTCCTCGCCGCCGCCCTCGGCGCCACCCTCTACAGCCCGGCGACCCGCGAGCGGCTGGCCGACGACATCGTCAAGCAGGCCGGGCGCGGTGTGGTCTCCATGGTGCTGTGCCTGGAGGACTCCATCGACGACGCGGAGGTCGTGGCCGCCGAGGAGAACGTCGTCCGGCAGTTCGCCGACCTCGCCGCGCGCCCGGACGCCGATCTGCCGCTGCTGTTCATCCGGGTCCGCTTCCCCGAGCAGATCCCCGACCTCGTACGGCGGCTCGGCCCGGACGTACGGCTGCTGTCCGGATTCGTACTCCCGAAGTTCACCGAGGAGCGCGGCATCGCCTTCCTGGAGGCGCTCACCGCCGCCGAGGCCGCGAGCGGACGGCGACTGTTCGCCATGCCCGTGCTGGAATCGCCCGAGCTGATGTACCGGGAGACGCGCGTAGAGGCCCTCCAGGGCATCGCCCACACCGTCGACAAGTACCGCGACCGCGTCCTCGCCCTGCGCCTCGGCGTCACCGACTTCTGCTCCTCGTACGCGCTGCGCCGGGCACCCGACATGACCGCGTACGACGTCCAGATCGTCGCCTCCGTGATCGCGGACGTGGTGAACGTGCTGGGGCGGGCGGACGGCACCGGGTTCACGGTGACCGGGCCCGTGTGGGAGTACTTCCGGGTGCAGGAGCGCATGTTCAAGCCGCAGCTGCGCACCAGCCCCTTCCTGGAGAACCGCGCCGGGCGGCTGCGCGAGACACTGATAGAGCACGCCCTGGACGGACTGCTGCGCGAGATCTCCCTCGACCAGGCCAACGGTCTGCTCGGCAAGACCTGCATCCACCCCTCGCATGTGCTGCCCGTGCACGCGCTGTCCGTGGTCAGCCACGAGGAGTTCAGCGACGCCGAGGACATCCTGCGCCCCGAGCGGGGCGGCGGCGGGGTCCTGCGCTCCGCCTCCCGGAACAAGATGAACGAGGTCAAGCCGCACCGGGCCTGGGCTGAAAGGGTTCTGCAGCGGGCCGAGGTCTTCGGTGTGGCCAACGAGGACATCGGCTTCGTGGACCTGCTGGCCGCGGGGCTGCCCGACTGAGGAGCCACGCCGCCCGCACCCTCGTGGCCGCCCGCACCTGTCGTAACCGACGAAGGAATCGATGAACAACGCAGTGAACGACCCGATCTGGTCCGGGACCTGGGTCGCCGAGCGGCTCGGGGTCGAGCTGGTGGGTGACGAGGAGCTGAGCGGTCTGCTGGGGCTCGCGCTGCGGCGCAACCCCAAGCGGGCGCATCTGCTCGTGTCGAACGTGCTCGGCAAGCATGTGCCGCAGTCGCCGGCCGTCGTGCACGGGCACGGGGTCGCCCTCGGCCGCCGGGTGCGGGACCTGCTGGGGGCCGACGGGGCACGGGCCTCGGTCGTCCTCGGGTACGCCGAGACCGCGACCGGACTCGGGCACTCCGTCGCGGACGGGCTCGGCGACGCGCCCTACCTCCACTCCACCCGGCGGCCCGTCGACGGTGTCGCCCAGGCCGGCGGCTTCGAGGAGTCCCACTCCCACGCGACGTCGCACCTGCTGCTGCCCGAGGACCCGGAGCTGCTGGCCGGGACCGGGCCGCTGGTCCTCGTCGACGACGAGTTCTCCACCGGGAACACGGTCCTCAACACCATCCGCGCGCTGCACGAGCGGTATCCGCGCGAGCGGTACGTCGTCGTGGCCCTGGTCGACATGCGGTCGGCCGAGGACCAGGGGCGGCTCGCCGGGTTCGCCCGGGAGATCGGGGCGCGCGTCGACCTGGTGACCACCGCCAAGGGGACCGTGCGGCTCCCGGAGGGCGTGCTGGAGAAGGGGCAGGCGCTGGTCGCCGAGCACGAGGGGGCGCCCGCCGCCCCGGTGTGCGCGGGGTGGGTCGGCCGGGTCGAGCTGGGCTGGCCCCAGGGCGTGCCCGACGGCGGGCGGCACGGGTTCGCCCCCGCGCACCGGAAGCGGTTGGAGGCCGCGCTGCCGGGCATGGCCACACGCCTTGCCCGGGCCCTGCCCGAGTCGGCCCGACGGGTGCTCGTGCTCGGCTTCGAGGAGCTGATGTACGCGCCGCTGCGGCTGGCGACGGAGCTGGAGCGGCTGGTGGACGGGGCGGAGATACGGTTCTCCACCACCACGAGGTCGCCCGTGCTGGCCGTCGACGACCCCGGCTACGCGATACGCAGCCGTGTCGTCTTCCCCGCCCACGACGAGCCCGCGGACGGGCCGGGCGAGCGGTACGCGTACAACGTGGCCGGCGGCGGCTTCGACGCGGTGATCGCCGTCGTCGACTCGACCGCCGACACGCCCGCCCTCCACGCGCACGACGGCCTCCTGGCCACCCTCGCCGCCCACACCCCGACCGTCCTCCTCGCGGTCGTCCCGTCCTACGTCCCGTCCCCTGTCCCGTCGAAGGACGGGGCCCTGCCCCCGCACCGCACCGAAAGGCCCTTCATGCTGCCCGAGCCCCTGCGCGGCCCCGCGTTCTCCTCCTATGCGGCCGAGGAGGTCGGGTGGCTGCTGCAGGACCTCTCCGAGGTGACCCTGGAGGCGCCGACCGAGGAGCGGGAGGAGGCCATCCAGAGCGGCGGGGCGCACTACGCCGAGTCGCTGCCGGTCGAGTACCAGCCGAGCGAGCAGTACCAGGCCCTCTTCCACAGCGCCCTGGACGCCTCGGCCGAGCGGATCGCCGTGGCCGTCGGGGTCGTGACCGAGACCGTGCTCGCGGAGCGGTCCCCGCGCCCCGTCCTCGTGTCGCTCGCCCGCGCCGGGACGCCCGTGGGCGTGCTGATGCGCCGGTGGGCGCAGCAGCGCCACGGTGTCGAACTGCCGCACTACGCCGTCTCGATCGTGCGGGGCCGCGGCATCGACGCCAACGCGCTGCGCTGGCTGGCCGCCCACCACGACCCGGCGGACGTCGTGTTCGTCGACGGCTGGACCGGCAAGGGCGCGATCACCCGTGAACTCGCCGCCGCCATCGAGGAGTTCGAGCGGGCCGAGGGCGTCACCGGGTTCGACCCGGAGATCGCGGTGCTGGCCGACCCCGGCTCCTGCGTCCGCACCTACGGCACCCGCGAGGACTTCCTCATCCCCTCGGCGTGCCTCAACTCGACCGTCTCCGGGCTGATATCGCGGACCGTGCTGCGCGCGGACCTCGTCGGACCCGACGACTTCCACGGCGCCAAGTTCTACCGCGAGCTGGCCGGCGTCGATGTGTCCGTGGAGTTCCTGGACGTCGTCTCGGCCCGCTTCGCCGACGTCGCCGACGCGGTCGACGCCCGCACCAAGGACCTGCTGTCCGCCGACCGCGCTCCCACCTGGGAGGGCTGGGCGGCCGTCGAGCGGATCAGCGAGGAGTACGGGATCCACGACGTCAACCTGGTCAAGCCCGGCGTCGGGGAGACCACCCGGGTGCTGCTGCGCCGGGTACCGTGGAAGATCCTCGCGCGGGCCGGGGCGGGCGCGGACCTCGACCACGTACGCCTGCTCGCCGAACAGAGAGGGGTACCGGTGGAAGAGGTGGCGGAGCTGCCGTACACCTGTGTGGGACTGATCCACCCCAAGTACACCAGGGGCGCGACCGGCGCCGACGGCAAGGCGGTGGCGGTCTGATGCCCGGCCCCCGTGTGCTCGTCGCCAGCGATCTCGACCGTACGCTCATCTACTCGACCGCAGCGCTCGCGCTGACCATGCCGGACGCGCGGGCGCCCCGGCTGCTCACCGTCGAGGTGCACGAGAGCAAGCCCCTGTCGTTTCTGACCGAGACGGCGGCGGGGCTGCTCACGGAGCTGGGGGACGCGGCGGTGTTCGTACCGACGACGACCCGGACCCGCAAGCAGTACCAGCGGATCAATCTGCCCGGGCCCACCCCGACGTACGCGATCTGCGCGAACGGCGGGCATCTGCTGGTCGACGGGGTCTCGGACCCCGACTGGTACGCGGGCGTGACCGCGCGGCTCGCGGAAGAGTGCGCGCCGCTGGAGGAGGTCCGGGACCATCTCGCCGCCACCGCCGACCCGACGTGGGTGCGCAAGCACCGCATCGCCGAGGACCTCTTCGTCTATCTCGTCGTCGAGCGCGAGCTGCTGCCCGAGGAGTGGGTGAAGGGGCTCGCGGTGTGGGCGGAGAACCGGGGCTGGACGGTGTCGCTGCAGGGCCGGAAGCTGTACGCCGTGCCGAAGCCGCTGACGAAGAGCGCGGCGATGCGGGAGGTCGCCCGGCGGACCGGGGCGCAGCTGACGGTGGCCGCGGGCGACTCGCTGCTCGACGCGGATCTGCTGCTGGCGGCGGACCGGGCGTGGCGGCCCGGGCACGGTGAGCTGGCGGACGCCGGCTGGTCGGGGCCGACGATCACGGCGCTGCCGGAGCGGGGGGTCATGGCCGGGGAGCGGATCCTGCGGGAGTTCCTCCGGGCCGCGCGGGAAGGGTGACGCCGGGGGCCGTCGGCCGGGCGTGCTCCGGTCCGGTCCCTTCAGGGGGCGGGGTTGCCGCGGTCCGCGGGCTGCCGGTCGTCGGTGGCCGAGCGTGCGGTTCCCCGCGCCCCCCTGGTGTCGCCCCTCCTCAGGAGGCGGAGCGACACGAAGGCCAGCACGGCCAGCGCGGCGGCCGCCAGGACGATCTTCGAGTACGTCGAGACGACCGCCGTCACCTCGGTCCAGTTCGCGCCCAGGAAGTAGCCGGCCAGCACGAAGAGCGTGTTCCAGATCGCGCTGCCCAGGGCGGTGAGGAGCGTGAAGACGGGCAGGGGCATGCGTTCGACGCCGGCGGGGACCGAGATCAGGCTGCGGAAGACCGGGATCATCCGGCCGAAGAAGACCGCCTTGGTGCCGTGCCGGAGGAACCACGCCTCCGTCCGCTCCACGTCGGAGACCTTGACGAGGGGCAGCTTCGCGGCGATCGCCAGGGTGCGGTCGCGGCCCAGGAGGGCGCCCACGCCGTACAGGGCGAGGGCGCCGATGACGGAGCCCGCCGTGGTCCACAGCAGCGCGGCGTAGAGGTCCATCCGGCCGGTGCTCGCGGCGAAGCCGGCGAGAGGGAGGACGACCTCGCTGGGGATCGGCGGGAAGAGGTTCTCCAGGGCGACGGCCAGACCGGCCCCCGGTGCCCCCAGCAGATCCATCAGACCTATGATCCACAGGGGTGCGCCGCTCATCGACTCCGCTTGCATGGCTGTCATGGGCGCAGGCTAGGGGAACGAAGCTGAAGGGAGCCTGAGGTGCGGATGAACGCTCCCGGGCCGGAGGCCGTTGAACCCAGTGTGATCAACCGCAGCATCCGCCGCCGCAGCATCCGCCGCCCCCGCCGCCGCCCGCCCGGGGCGCGGGGGCGGCAGCGGAGGCCGAGCCGCCCACCGCGACCGTCGACAGGAGCTTGACCGTGTCCGGGTGGCCCGAGGGGCAGTCCGCGGGGGCGGACGACTCGGCCATCGGACGGCTCAGTTCGAAGGTGTCGCCGCAGGTCCGGCAGCGGTATTCGTAGCGAGGCATGTGTTCAGGCTAACCGGCGGCGGGCCGCCGTCAGCAGGGATACTTTTCGACGGGTCGGTCACACTGGCCAAATTTTCACGCTGCCGACCGGGGCGGTTGTGAAAGTGACTGATAATTTGTGGTCGCTGTGTGGAGACCGGACGGCCGGGGGACCGGGGGGACCGGGGGGCTCACAGCCGCGGGTGTGGCGGCTGTGACGGTCCACGCGGGCGATGCCAAGTGGGAGGGGGGGACAGTCATGACCGCTGTCCTGTGTCGATCGGGAGTCACGTCCCCCGGTCGCTATGTCGCCGTGGGCGGGCGAAAGGTTGCCGCGTTCCGCCGGATCGTCGCCGCACAGCACATGAGCCGTCCCCGCAGCGGAGCGCGCCATGGGCAGTGCTGAAGGAGAGGGCCGCATGCGCCGCCGACGGGGAGCGGCACAGGAGCGCCGGGAGCAGGGACTCCCGGAGTCCGAGTTCACCATGGAGCTGAAGGCTCCGCCTCCGCCGGCGGACGAGACGATGGAGCTCAAGGCCCCGCCCCCGCCGGCGGACGAGACCATGCAGCTGCGCGTGCTCGAACCGGGCATGCTCGACAGCCGGCCGGAGCCGTCGGCGACGGGCGGCAGGCGGGACAGGCGCAAGGCGGCCCGGCCGTCGGTTCGCGCCAGATTTCTGGCCGCCGCGGGCCCGCGTCTCGCCCCGTTGGCCCCGTATGCCCGCCGAATACGCCCGCAGTACCCGCGCCCCGGCCGTACCGACTGGCGGCGCTGGGTGCCGTCCTGGCGGCAGTCGCTGGGCGCCGGAGGGCTCGCCGTGGCGTTCAGCACCATGCTGCTGACCATCGCCTACGCCGCCACGGACATACCCGAGGACCTCAACACCTTCGCCACCCAGCAGGACAACGTGTACTTCTGGTCCGACGGCACGCCCATGGCGCGTACCGGCTGGGTGCGGCGCCAGGCGATGCCGCTGAAGGACGTCCCCGAGGACGTGCGCTGGGCGGTCCTCGCGGCGGAGAACTCGAGCTTCTACTCCGACCCCGGCATATCCTTCAGCGGTATCACCCGGGCCCTGGTGCGCACCGTGGGTGAGGGCGACACCCAGGGTGGCTCGACGATCACGCAGCAGTACGTCAAGAACGTCTATCTGACCCAGGACCGCTCGCTCGGCCGCAAGTTCGACGAGGCGATGCTCGCCCTCAAGCTCGACAACCAGATGAGCAAGGACGAGATCCTGGAGGGCTACCTCAACACCAGCTGGTTCGGCCGCGGCACCTACGGCATCCAGCGGGCCGCCCAGGCGTACTACGGCAAGGACGTCAGCCAGCTGAACGTGAGCGAGGCCGCCTTCCTCGCCTCCCTCCTCAAGGGCGCCGCCCTGTACGACCCCTCCCTCAGCCGGTCCAACCACGCCCGGGCCGTCGTGCGCTGGGAGTGGATCCTGGACCGGATGGTCGACATCGGCAAGCTCTCCAAGGCCGAGCGCGCCACGTACCAGAAGTTCCCCGAGCCGCTGAAGCAGTCGAACCAGTACGACACCGGCAAGCAGAGCGACTACCTCGTGGAGCTGGCCGCCCAGTACGCGAAGAAGGCCGGGAACATACCGGCCCAGGAGTTCGACATGGGCGGCTACCAGATCTACACGACCTTCGACCGCAAGCGGCAGACCGAGCTGACCGCCGCCGTCGCCGAGGCCCGCAAGAAGGTCCAGAAGGACAGCCCCAAGAAGGCGAAGGCCGCCCACTTCGGAGCGTCCTCCGTCGCCGCCGACGGACGGATCCTCGCCGTCTACGGCGGCCCCGACCACCGCAGACAGGGCTACAACGAGTCCAACGCGACCACCGTCCCGTCCGGCTCGGCGTTCCTGCCCTTCGTCTACGCCGCCGCCCTGGAACACGGCGTCGTCAAGGAACGCGACGGCCGGTCGACACCTGTCACCCCGCAGACGCTCTACAACGGTGACGACGGGGTCGTCGTCACCACGCCCGAGGGCCCCTACTGGGACCGCAACGGCAAACGGGTCCGCGCCCGCAACGACGGCAAGCGGTCCTACGGCCAGATCACCCTGCACGACGCGCTCGCCAAGTCGGTGAACTCCCCGTTCATGCAGCTCGGCATGGACACCGGTCTGAACAAGGTGCGCTCCACCGCCGAGGCGGCCGGACTGCTGTCGTCCAGCTTCGGGGCGCAGGTGCCCGCCCTGTCCGTCGGCAGCGCCACGCCCAGCGCGATCCGTATGGCCAGCGGCTACAGCACGTTCGCCGCGGACGGCCGGCACACCGAGCCGTACTCGGTGCGGAAGATCACCCACAACGGATCCAAGGTCGGGATGTCCACACCCAAGCCGAAGCGGGCGGTGGGCGCCGAGGTGGCCCGGCAGGTCACCGAGGCGCTCACGGACGCCTTCCGCAGCGACCACCCCACCTCGCCCGGCGCCGCCTCCTTCGAGGTCGCGGGCAAGGGCGGGACGACCCAGGACGACAAGGCCGCCTGGTACGTCGGCACGGCGGAGAAGGTGTCGACCGCGGTCGTCCTGTACCGGATCGACCTGTCCAAGAGCCTGGAGCCGCTGCGGCTCGACGGCATCGCCGGAACCCCCGGATCCGGCGTGCCCTACGACATCTGGTCCCGTGCGACGAGCGTCGGCTGACGCCCGATGAGCACCCGACCCGCCATCCTCGCAGAATGAGCCGCACATGAAGCCTGGCAGCAAGTCACACAAGGGCCGCCGCCGCAAAGCACGTCAGCCCCGCCGCACCACCCGGCCGCAGTTCCTGACCCTGGCCGCGCTGCTCGTCGTCGCCTCCCTCGTCGGCGGCTACATGGTGCTGAACCGTACGACCAGTACCGCGCCGACCGCGTCGTCCTCCGGTGGCGGGGACAGCAAGGGCAACTCCGCCAAGAACGCCGAACCGAAGTGGGACGGCAAGACCAAGGTCATCGGGGACGGCTCCACGTCGTACACCGGCCCGCAGAAGGGGCAGTTGAAGGCCGTACCGCTCAAGCCGGGCGAGAAGCCCCCGCAGTTCGTCGTGTTCTCCTGGGACGGCGCCCTGGCCGGCGACGACAACCTCTTCGATCACTACCGGCAGATGGCGAAGCGCTACAACGCGCACATGACGTTCTTCCTCACCGGCATCTACCTGCTGCCGAAGGACAAGAGGAACCTCTACGACCCGCCGCAGCACGACAAGGGCTCCGCGGCGATCAGCTACGCCACCGACGACCACATCCGCACCACCATCGAGGAACTCGGCGAGGCCTGGCGCGAGGGCAACGAGATAGGCACCCACTTCAACGGCCACTTCTGCGGTGCGAAGGGCGGCGGCGACTGGAGCGTCGCGGAGTGGAAGCAGGAGATCGAGGAGTTCAACTCCTTCCTGGAGAACTGGAAGACCAACACCGGCTTCACCGACATGGACCCGCTGCCCTTCGACGTCAAGGCCGTCACCGGCGGCCGCGCGCCCTGCCTGGAGGGGCAGAAGAACCTGCTGAAGGCGGCCAAGGGCTTCGGCTACCGCTACGACGCCAGCTCCCCGGGCGCCTACCAGGTGTGGCCCGCCAAGAAGGAGGGCGTCTGGGACTTCCCGCTGCAGATGCTCCCGTTCAACGACGAGTACCAGGCGCTGTCGATGGACTTCAACTTCCTCTACAACCAGTCGGACGGCGAGACCAACGGTGACCCGGCGATGTACTCGACCTGGCAGCGGGAGACCATCGACACCTACATGTCCGGCTTCAACCGCGTCTACTACGGCAGTCGCGCACCGCTGTTCATCGGCAACCACTTCGAGCAGTGGAACGGCGGCATCTACATGAACGCCGTCGACGAGATCATCAAGAACGTCTGCACCAAGAAGGACGTGAAATGCGTGTCCTTCCAGGAGTTGGCCGACTGGATGGACGTACAGAAGCCGTCGACCCTGGCGAACCTGCGCAATCTGGACCCCGGGCAGTCGCCGGACTGGGCGACAGTGGTCAAATAGTCTTCCCGTTCTCCGACTTGTTATTCCCCCCGACCTGCTTCGCTTGAGGAGGTCATGTAAAGATTCGGACCCCGGGTACGACCAACTCGGGGGCAAGGAGAATGCAGTGAGATCAAGGACGTTGAGCCTCGCAGGCTCGACCGTCGCGGCGGCCGTACTGGCCACCGCGCTGCTGCCCATGACCGCCGCGCAGGCCGCCGGGTCGACGCCCAAGGTCACGAAGGCGACCAAGGACGCGTTCGGGCGGGTCGCGGACAACGTGATCACCGACCGCACGGCCGTGCTCGTCGGTGGTGGGGCGGCCCGCAAGTCGCTGAAGCCCACCGGTGGCGTCAAGCTGTCCAGCGCCCAGAAGAAGGTCGAGGACGGCAAGCTGAGCGCCCTGCGCGCCACCAAGGCGCGTCTCGCGGCCCTGGGCGAGGCCTACACCTCGGCCGACACCGCGGTCACCGTCGACAGCACCAAGGTCAAGGGCACGAAGGCCACGGTGAAGATCACCGAGCGGACGAGCCTGAAGTACAAGAAGATACGTGGCGACGAGCCCGCCTCCACGGGCTTCGAGGCGCACCACCAGCTCACCTTCACGGCGTCCGGTGGCACGTGGCAACTGACCGCCATGAAGGGCACGGACGGCGGCGCCCAGCGCATCAACGACCCCGTCGCCCCGGCGGCGGACGCCAAGCTGAGCCGTACGCCCATGGCCGTCCACCAGGCTCCGAAGGCCGCCACCAGCTGGCCGGCTCCTTCCGCGCCGAAGACGATCAACGGCGGGAAGTACAACTACCAGGCGATGGTGGCGTACACCGAGAAGTACTGGAAGAACTACAACCCGGCGTACCGCAAGTACAACTCGATGGGCGGTGACTGCACCAACTACCTCAGCCAGGGTCTCCTGGCGGGCGGCTGGCAGCAGATCTCCACGGTGACGCCCGAGGAGTACGACACCTGGTACTACGCCTCGAACGGTACGGCCGACGCGTGGATCGGTGTCAACGAGTGGTCCTGGTTCACCCAGACCGCCAAGCGCACCACTCCGCTGGCCAACGTCTACCAGTTGGACCTCGGTGACGTGCTCCAGGTCGACTTCAACCGGGATGGCGACAAGGACCACTCGATGATGGTGACCTTCCGCAGCTCCAGCGGTGTGCCGTACCTGACGTACCACGACGCGGACACCTACCGCCGTTCGGTGGCGAGCATCATCGCCTCGTACCCGAACGCGTACTACTACGCGTACCGCACCTGAGCGGGCCGACTCCCGTCGGGCCTCTCAGGAGCCCGTGCCGGCGCCCTCTCCGCCTTCGGTGAGGGCGTCGGCCCTTTTCCGCCTGCCCTCATCGGTCTCGGCCCGCACCCGGTCGTCCCGCTCCGCCTGGGCCGGATGCCGGGCCCGCCAGTACGGGCTGTCGTGCGGCAGCGCCGAGCCGACCCTGCCGTACATCCCGAACGTCATCAGCAGGATGCCGACGACAAAGCTGAACAGGACGTTCTGGATGCGGAAGGCGAGGAAGTTGGAGTCGGTGTCCAGCAGGGCCATGTTGCCGAAGCCGCTCAGGATGAACAGGACGCCCAGCGTCATGTTCAGCGTGGAGGCGAAGTTGCCGCCGATCACCATGCCGACGAGCAGCAGCAGCCCCACCGCGATCGACAGGACGCTCAGCGTGCCGTTCGTGTTCAGCCCCGCGACCTGGTCGCCGTGCGTGTCGAACCAGCCGACCTTGTCGATCAGGCCGAGGATGCCGAAGGCGACCAGGAACAGGCCCATCAGGCCCGCCCCGAACCGGTAGACCCGGCTCAGCCGGTGGTCGACGGGAAGGTGCTCGTCGATCTTGATCCGCCGCCGGGGACCCGCGTGCTTGCCCTGGGACCGCAGGGAGTGCGTGGCATGCGTGGCCATATCCGCCTCCTAGGCGTGAGCGGAGGCCTCCGTACCCCTTCAGCATCCGCCGGGGTGCCCCGGCGGGCAAACCGGCCCCGCCCGTCAGGCGCTCCCGCCACGCTCCTTGCGGATCTGGTCGACCACATGGGACACCGTCTGCCGCACGGACTCCGTCTCGGTCAGGAAGTGCCAGTAGTCGGGGTGCCGGCCCTCCAGCGTGGCGACCGCGCGGTCCAGCCGGGCCACGGAGTCGTCGAGCGGGCGGGCGTGCCGGGGATCGGGCGTGGAACGGCCCGCCATGGCGAGTCGCTGCGCGTCACGGATGGCGAACCGGGTGCGGTCGATCTCCTGCTGGGGGTCCTTCTGCACCGCGTTCAGCCGCCGCAGCCGGTCGCCCGCCGCGGAGACCGCCTCGTCGGTCCGGTTCAGCAGCGCCCGCACGGTCGACAGCAGCGCCGTCGCGTCCGGCCAGCGCTGCGCGTCACGCGCTGCCCGCGCCTCGCGCAGCTTCAGCTGAGCCTGCTCGACGTCGGCCGCGGCCTGGTCCGGGACCTGCTGGAGGTCCTGCCAGCAGGACGCCACGAATCTGCGCCGCAGCTCGCTCAGCATCTGCGGCACCTGCCCCGCCCGGGTGCCCAGCGCCTCCGCGCGGGTCCGCAGCGACACCAGCCGGTGGTCGATCTCGGCGGCCTTCTCCGGCAGCCGCTCGGCCTCCGCCCGCACCGCCTCCGCCTCCCGCACGACCCGGTCGGCGCGCTCCAGCGTCTCCGCCACGCCGTGCCGTCCTGCCCCCTGGTTGAGCTTCGTCAGCTCCGGGGCGAGCGCGGCGAGCCGCGCGGCGAGGTCGTCCGCCTTCAGCCCCGACTCCCGTACGGCGTCCAGGGCGTTGGAGGCGGCGAGCAGGCCCTGCCGGGCGCGCTCCACGGCCGGGGCGAGCCGGGCCAGCTGCGTCTCGGCCTTGCCGAGCAGCGGGCCCAGCCCCTCGGCGAAACGGTCCAGCTCCTGCTTGACCCGCCCCAGCTCGTCCTTGGCGGCGGTCAGCTCGGTCCGGGCACGGGCGGCGGCGGACGCCTCCAGGTCGTCCCGGTCCAGATCATGGGCGTCGACGGCGGCGATGTACCGGCCGCTGACCTCGTCGATCCGCCGGCCGAGCGCCTCGAAGCCGGAGACCGCCTGGCGGGCGGCGGGGGAGTCGTCCACCGCGGTGATGGTCTCTATCGAGATCCGCAGGTCGCGCTGGGCGGTGTCCAACTCGTAGAACGCGGCCGCCGCCGCGTCCTTCGCCGCCTGCGCCTCGGCCCGCTGCCCTTCCGCCCGCCCGCCGAACCACCGCCGGGTCCCGCCCCCGGCGAACGCGGCGGGCAGTGCCAGCGCGGCGAGCAGGGGCAGACCGAGGAGCAGGAGGGAGTCGCGGGCGGCGGAGCGCCGGAGGGAGCGCGGGGAGCGGGGCCGGCCGGGCCGCTGCCGCGGGGGTCCGGCTGCTCGTCGTGGTGCACGGCTGTGGGGTTGTCGTGCGCTGGGCACAATCGGCGTGTACGGCTCTGCTGGTGTCGCCGTCACATCCCTCTCCCGTGCTGTCATCCGCCCTGACCGGTGCCATTCTCCCACCGGTCAAGGACGAAAACACGGGCCGATCGGTTCAGCGACGAAATAGCGGGGGCGGGGCGGCACCTGTGGGGCGACCGGGCACCCGCGACCGTCGGGCGGCCGGCGGCGGGGGTCGGGTGATCAGCCGGCGTTCCGTACGGTGACCGAACCGTCCTCGGTGTGGGCCTTCACCACATGGGAGCTGCCGGAGTCACGGGGCACGGACACGGCCACGGAGCCGTCGTCGCTCCCGGTCGTCACCCGGTACGAGGCCTCGCGGGGCAGCCCGATGGTGATGGAGCCGTCGTCGCTGCGGGACTCCACCAGGTCGGGCACCGCGCCGAGTTCGAGTTTGACCGAGCCGTCCTTCGTACTGGCCCGGACGCTGCGCGACTCGACGCCGAGCGCGTGCACCGAGCCGTCGGCGCTGTGCATCTCCAGTGGGCCGCTGCTGTCGCTGACCCGTACCGCGCCGTCATCGGTCCGGATCTTCAGCGACTGGGCGAACCCCTTCGCGCGCACGCTCCCGTCCCCGTCCTCCACGACGACGGCCACGCCGCGCGGCACCTCGATACGGTGCCTGGCGGAGCAGTCCGTGATGATGCCGGAGCACTTCAGCCGCAGCTTCAGCCGGTCGTCCTTCATCTCCCACGTCACCCGCGGGTCCCCGCCGACCACGACCCGGCCCTCGAACCACCGGGTCACCTCGACCTCGTCCACATCCGCCGCGACCAGTTCCAGCGCCGAGTCGTCCGAGTCGACGGTGAGCGTACGGCCCTCCAGGGCGAAGGCCCGGTGCTCCGGCTCCCGGTCGTCCCCGGCGTCCGCCCCGCACGCGGCGACGGACGCCATGAGTGCGACGGCGAGCCCGGCGACGGCCACCGTTCCCGTGCGTGACCTGCGAGCCGTACGAGCCATGACGATCTCCCCCTGGGGCCGGTCTTTCCCATGTCCGCCGGCATCCGCCGAGCGTGCTTCGACCGTACGGAGCGGGGGTCTTCGGGGGGATCCGGGCCGCTCCCGGATCGAAGGTGGGGATAACCCCCGGTTAACGGTTTGCGGGGCACGGCCCACGGCAATGTAGGCTGTCGACTCGTACTCGGGTGCGTAGCTCAGGGGTAGAGCGCCTGCCTTACAAGCAGGATGTCGGCGGTTCGAAACCGTCCGCGCCCACCGACCGGCAGGACCGGTGGACAGCCGTGCGACGGCCCCTCGAAGACTCTTCGAGGGGCCGTTTCCATGCTCGGTCCGTGGGATGTGCCTGTGTCAGTCCCAGCCGCCGAGGAGGCCGGCGTTGGCCTGCGCGTGGCAGATGTTGTAGTCGCCGGACGCGTGCGCCTTCTCGGTGTGTCCGTCGACGGTGACGGAGCAGTTGATGTCTCCGGAGCCCTGGAGCTGGGCCATCACCGTGTAGTACAGGGCGTCGTCGTCCAGCGGAAGGGTGGCGGTGAACTTGCCGTTCTTCCAGGTGCCGGCCCGGCTGTCGCTGTCGGAGCCGTAGGTGATGTCGAGCGGGCCGAGGACGCCGTCGGGGGCGGTGCCCCACACCTTGAAGGTGACGACCTGCTTCTTCGGCTTCGCGGGCTTGTCGGCCTTCTTGGGTTCTTCGGTCTTCTCGAGTTTCTCGGACTTCGGGGTCTTACTGGGCTCGGGGTCGGCCGCGGGCGCGTCGTCCTTCTTCTTCTCGGCCTCGGTGACCTTGTCGTCGTCGTTGCTGACCGTCTTGCCCTTGCTGGTGCTGCTGGAGTCGCCCCCGACCATCGCGCCGATGGCACCGAGGATGACGAAGAGGACGACGACGCCGAGGCAGCCGAGTCCGATGATCATGCCGACCGGCGTCTTCTTCGGCGGCGGAGGCGGCCCGCCCCATCCGGGCTGCTGCGGGTACTGCGGTTGTGGTGCTCCCCAGCCTGGTTGCTGCGGTCCCCCGGGTCCGGGCTGCGGGTACTGCTGGCTCATCTCGCCCCCCTGGCGGTGATTTGTGCGTGAGGGGCGAATGTAGTTGATGTGTGAACGGTGTAAAGGATTCGCGATCATTCTGTGACACACGAAATGGCCCGGAACGACGAAGGTCCGCGCGGTGGCGGGCCTTGGGCGGATCGCGGCAGGGAGCGGGGGCGCTCGGAGTCACCTCTCTCAGGCCCCGTCCTCCGGGGGCTTCTCCGTCGTCTCGCGTGCGTGCTTCAACAGGCTGCGGGCCGCGACGCGTTCCTCCGGGGCCACCTCCGCCCAGAAGCGGTGGCAGCTGACGAACACCGCCAGTTCGCGTTCGCGTTCGCGGAGCTTCTCTACCTCGGCCTGTTCGTCGGGTGTCCAGCCGGGGGAGGCGGGGCGCTCGATCTGCCGCCAGCCCTTGTCGTCGCTGAAACCGTCCAGGGGCTCGACGGACCAGGGCAGCCGCTTCAGCAGCGCCAGGAGCTCGGCCCGGACCTGATGCAGCTCCTCCTGGCCGGCGAGGAGGTCACTGGGGAAGTCATAGGTCTTAGCCACACGGCAATGCTACGCCTGTTCGATTTCGTGATGCGAGTTCCTTCTGTCGCTTCGAGGGTGGTGTCATTCGAACGAGTGAGTGGGGGAGTGGGTGGGAAGTGGGCGAGCGGGGAGCGGCGGCGGGACGGGGCGGAAGGTTGGCCTCCGTCTCGACGGCCTCACCCAAGCTCTCCCTTGGGGTTCTTCGGTATCTTCCCCTCCATGACCCTCGATGATCTGCGTGTCTTCGTCGCCGTGTGCCGGGCCGGGAGTCTCAGTGCCGTGGCACGGGAGCTGGGCTGTACGCAGTCGGCGGTGAGTCAGCATGTGCGGCGGCTGGAGCGCGAGGTGGGGGTCGGGCTGGTCGAACGGCAGGCCCGCGGTGTCGTGCCCACGCGTGCCGGGCGCGTGCTCCAGGAGGCCGCGGCCGAGGGGATCACCGGGCTCGATCTCGCCCTGCGGCGGCTCGCCGAGATGGTGCGGGGCGACGGCGGCGTCGTACGGATCGCCACCGGCGGCACGACCGTGCGGCACTTCATGGCGCAGGGCATCGTCGACTTCCGGCGGTCGTACCCGGACGTGGGACTGGAGTTCCAGACCGTACGGTCCAGCGCCGGCTGCGTCGACGCGCTGGGCGATCCCGCGCGCGACCTCGACCTGTCCTGGGTGACCCTCGGGCCCGCCGTCCGCGGCATCGAACAGCGGGCCGTCGTCGAACTCCCCTGGGTGCTCGCCGTACGCGCCGACGACGAACTCGCCGGGCGGGAGCGGATCGACGCCGGGGAACTGGACGGGATGCGGCTCATCGGGCTACCGGAGAACTCCACCTCCTACGCCCATCTGGATGCCGCCTACCGGCAGTTGGGCATAAAGACCGGCCCGTCCGGAGCCGGGGTCGCCGACTGGGACACCGCGATCCTCCTCACCGAACTCGGGGTCGCCCACGCCGTCGTCCCCGCCCTGCCCGGCTGGACCGGCCCCGGCCACCCCGGCCTGCGCTTCGTCCCGGTCCCCGATCTGCCGCCGCTGACCGTCGGCTGGGCGGTACGGCGGTGGGACGCGCTCTCACCCCCGGCCCGGGCCTTCGCCGACACGGTCGCCCGGCACGCGGTGCGCGTGGGAGGAGCGGTGCGGCCGGCGTCCGAGGGGTGAGGGGGGACAACTGAGGGGCAGGGGTGAGCGGCGAGAGCTGAGCGGCCAGGGTG
>NZ_LIRK01000206.1 GCF_001419765.1 Streptomyces torulosus | reverse complement strand
GGGCTGCGCCCCGTGCTTTTCCGGATGAAGGGCGGGCCGCCGGCCCGTCCCTTCAGGGGCGCGGGGAACTGCGCGAGAAACCACGACGCACCCGCACCCGCCGACGGACCGCGCACCCCCGAGCCACCAGGCACCCAACTCACCCCCGAAGCCGCGCCCCGCAATGGGGCCAAGGGCTTGCCCCCCGCTGCGCGTACAGCTTCTTCGCACGCATCGTCTGTTCCGCCGCCGACGCGTCCTGGGGGCGGCCCCGACCCCCGAGGCTCTGCCAGGTGCGCGTGTCGAACTGGTAGAGCCCCCCGTACGTGCCGGACGGGTCCACCGCGTTCGGCCGGCCTCCCGACTCGCACGCCGCCAGCGCCGCCCAGTTCAGCCCGTCCGCGTCGGCCACGGACGTCGGCAGCCGCTTCGTCCCCACCTTCACGATCCGGTCCTGCGGCTCCCGCACCACCTCGGTCCGCATCAGCCGGGGCCGCTGGGCGACCCCGTTGACCGTGCGCAGCGCGTACGTGACCCGCCGGGTCCCCGGCCGGCCGGCCCGCTCGACGACCTCGGTGCCCTGGAAGAGCGAGGGGTCCTCGGTGCGGCGCACCCGGAACGGGATCGGCTCCTCCCGCACCTCCGTCGAGCCGGTCACCCGCAGCACGGTCACCGTCTGCCCGTCGCGGGGGAAGCTCGTCGGCGGGACGGAGGTGGTGTCCTGTCCGCGCAGGGTGACCCCGGCCTCCGCCACGGCTTCCCCGACCGTCGCCGCGTTCGTGCGGATCGTCCGCGTCCGCCCGTCCGCCATGACGGTGACGGTCCGCTCGGTGCGGACGTCCAGCTCCAGGCCCACGCGCCCGATCCGCTGGGAGCGCGAGGTGGAGACGTACGCGCCCTCCGCACGCACCCCGAGCTGCTGGAGCGCCCCGTCGACCGTGCGGGCGGTCGTCCACACCTCGCGCCGGTGGCCGTCGAGGGTGAGGCGTACGGGCCGCCCGTAGTGCACGGCGACCTCGTCGCCGCTGGTCAGGGCGGTGCCGGGGGCGGGGGCGACGACGTCGTGCGTGCCGAAGGCGACGCCCTCGTCGGCGAGGAGTTCGGCGACGTCTTCGGCGAAGGTGTGCAGGGTGCGCGGCTTGCCGTCGACGGTCAGCTCGATCGCCTTGTCCTTCGCCACGAACGCGGAGGTCCCGCCGGCGAGGAACGCCACCACCAGGGCCTGCGGCACCAGCCGCCGCAGCGAGCCCGGCCGGTCGGCGGCCCGTCTGCGCCGCACCGCCCGCCGGGAGCCGCCACGGCCGCCGGGCCCCGCCGGCCTGCCCGCCTCGGCGTCCGCTCCGGCCTCGTAGGCGGGGCGGTAGGTGTCCCCCTGGACGCCGCACGGCAGGGTCTCGGCGCCGTGCGGCTGCGGGCGCGGCGGCTCGGGGCTGTCGTGCGTCGGGTGGGTGTCGTAGGTCTCGTACGGCGACGGCGGTGAGGACTTCACGTTGCTCACGACGACACGCTCCAGAGGTGATCCGGGTCCGGGTCGGGCGACGTGAACCTAGCGGACGGCGGTCACCCTCCCAAGCAACGCGGTCACACAGTGTCGCGACACGGGGGCGCTCATCATCTTTTCGCGTCCCCCGGACGGCTGACGGAGCGTGATCCGTCAGTAATCGAACGCCCTCTCCGTGTTCGCCGCGATCGCCGTCGCCAGGGCGTCCTCGTCGATGCCGCGCACCGCGGCCATCGCGCGGACCGTGACCGGAACGAGATACGGCGCGTTGGGCCGTCCGCGGTACGGCGCGGGCGTCAGGAACGGCGCGTCGGTCTCCACGAGGACGAGTTCCAGGGGGGCGACGGCGAGGGCGTCGCGCAGCGGCTGCGCGTTCTTGAAGGTCATGTTCCCGGCGAAGGACATGAAGTAGCCGTGCTCGGCGCAGATCGCGGCCATGGCGGCGTCGCCGGAGTAGCAGTGGAAGACGGTCCGCTCGGGCGCGCCCTCCTCCTTCAGGACGCGCAGCACGTCCTCGTGGGCGTCGCGGTCGTGGATGACCAGGGCCTTGCCGTGCCGCTTGGCGATCTCGATGTGCGCGCGGAACGACCGCTCCTGGGCGGCCTTGCCCTCCGGGCCGGTGCGGAAGTAGTCGAGCCCCGTCTCGCCGACGCCCTTGACCTGCGGCAGCGCGGCCAGCCGGTCGATCTCGGCGAGCGCCTCGTCGAGGGCGGCGTCACCGCCGGCGGCGCGCGCCCCCTGCCGGGACCAGCCGTCGGGGTCGCCGTGCACGATGCGCGGCGCCTCGTTGGGGTGGAGGGCGACGGTGGCGTGGACGGCGTCGTACCGGGCGGCCGTCTCGGCGGCCCACCGCGACCCCTTGATGTCGCAGCCGACCTGCACGACCGTCGTCACTCCCACGGAGGCGGCCTTCGCGAGGCCCTCCTCGACGGTGCCGGACTGCATGTCCAGATGGGTGTGCGAGTCCGCGACGGGCACCCGGAGGGGTGCGGGCAGCGGGGGCGCGGCGTTCTTGTCCTGCTTGGCGGAGGCGGTGCCGGAGTCGTTCGAAGGCATGCCCCGATCCTACGAATCGCGGGATCGGGGCATGCCCTCAAGGCTCGCCGGGGGGAGGACGGCTCGCCTTGCGCAGGCTCGCCGGGGGGTCAGCTCGCCTTGCGGTGGAAGGGATGCAGGAGGTCGGAGAGGTGCCAGTGGTGGTGCCCGGCGGCCGGCTCCTCACCCGACGGGGCCTCGGTCCGCTCGGCCTCCGCCTCGTCGGACGGGGTCTCGACCGGGCGGGGCTTCGGCACGGTCCGGCGCCGCTCGGCGTCCCGCACCGAGGAGACCTGGCCGGCGCGCATGATCCGTACGACATGACCGTCGCAGTTCTGGCAGGCGGGCCGCGACAGCGGCGACGGCACGACATGACCGTCGGCCACGTACATCACGAAGTCGTGCCCCTGGGCGTCGTTGTGGTGCTCTATCTCGTACGACTGCTCCCAGCCGTGCCCGCAGCGCATGCAGGCGAACGAATACGACTCGTGAACGACAGCGGTGGCGGTGCTCCGTAGTACGGCCCGCTCTGCGATCTCGGTCATGCCAGCTCCTTTTGTCCGCTGGACCGTGAGGACCTTGTATGCCCTCACGACCAGTGGACGCCCGGAGCAGGGCCGAATGCACCCGACCTGCCGTCTGTTGAAGCCGATTTGGCCTCCCCTTGTGGGAAGGCCGCCCGTCCTAGGGCTGTGCTTTGCGTGGCTTTACCGGGGCATGGGAGCGGTCCCTCTGCGTGCGGGTAGGTGGGGGCGAGGATGAAGGG
>NZ_LIRK01000205.1 GCF_001419765.1 Streptomyces torulosus | reverse complement strand
GGCCGGGTGGGCGGCTCCTACGCGCCGCGTCCCGGCGGCGGGGCGACGTCGCCCGATGGGGTCTCCTCGTGGCGGCTGAGGCGGCTGTGCGAGCGGCCGTAGAGGAAGTACACGACGAACCCGGCGACCATCCACACCGCGAACCGCAGCCACGTCTCGGCGGGCAGGTTGATCATCAGCCAGAGGGAGGCGCAGACCGACAGGATCGGGATGACCGGCACCCACGGGGTGCGGAACGACCGGTGCAGATCGGGGCGGGTCCTGCGGAGGATGATCACGCCGATCGCGACCACCACGAAGGCGAACAGGGTGCCGATGTTCACCAGGGCGGCGAGTTCGGTCAGTGGGGTGAAGCCGGCGAGGATCGCGATGATCACGCCCAGCAGGATCGTCGGCCGGTGCGGGGTCTTGAACCGCGGGTGGACGTGGGAGAAGAAGCGCGGCAGCAGTCCGTCGCGGCTCATCGCGAAGAAGACCCGTGTCTGGCCGAGGAGCAGGATCATGCAGACCGTCGTCAGGCCGACGGCGGCGCCGAAGCTGATGAAGCCCGCGAACCAGGGGTGGCCGGTCTCCTTGAAGGCGTCGGCGAGCGGGGCGTCGACGGACAGCCGGGTGTAGTTCTGCATGCCCGTGACGACGATCGACACGAGGACGTACAGCGTGGTGCAGATGACGAGGGAGCCGAGGATGCCGCGCGGCATGTCGCGCTGCGGGTTCCTGGTCTCCTCGGCGGCGGTGGCGACGACGTCGAAGCCGATGAACGCGAAGAACACCACCGAGGCGGCGGTGAAGATGCCCATCACACCGAAGTTGGAGGGCGCCCAGCCGAACATCAGCTGGATCAGCGGCGCCTGGAGACTGTCACCGGCGTCGACGGTCTGCGCCTTCGGGATGAACGGGTCGTAGTTCTTGCCCTCGATGAAGAACGCGCCCGCGATGATCACGGTCAGGACGACGACGACCTTGATGGCGACGACGACCGAGGTGATCCGCGCGGACAGCTTCATGCCGATCACGAGGATGACGGTGAGGACCAGGACGAGCGCGGCGGCGAGGATGTCGAAGCCGAACCCGTCGGCGCCCTCTCTGCTGCCCAGGGCGACGGGCATCTCCCAGCCCGCGTTGCCCATGAGCGACTGGATGTAGCCGGACCAGCCGACGGCCACCACCGCCGTCCCGAGCGCGAACTCCAGGACCAGGTCCCAGCCGATGATCCAGGCGGGCAGTTCACCGAGGGAGGCGTACGAGAACGTGTACGCGGACCCGGCGACGGGCAAGGTGGAGGCGAACTCGGCGTAGCACAGCGCGGCCAGCGCGCAGGCGACACCGGCCGCGACGAACGCCAGGGCCACCGCGGGCCCGGCGTTGTTCTTGGCGACCGTACCGGTGAGGACGAAGATGCCGGTGCCGATGATGACGCCGACCCCGAAGACCGTCAGATCCAGCGCGGACAAGGATTTCTTGAGCGCGTGCTCGGGCTCCTCGGTATCGAGGATGGACTGCTCGACCTTTTTCGTCCGGAAGAGTGTGCTGCTCACAGGGGTACCTCCCACGCTTGTCGTCCTCGACATGATCGAGAGGGGGCGATGGGGGTCCCCCCGGGTCGAGCGAAGCCGAGAGCTGGGGGAGCGTATGCCCCGGCACGGGCGGTTTCACGCGAATGGGCCGGTCTCACCACCGTAAAGGATGGTGGGACCGGCCCGGACAGCCCGGACGGGCGGGTCAGTCGCGCGCGGGCTCGACCTCGGAGGGCGTGCCGTCCAGCCGGCCGTCGAGCTTGGAGACGAGACCCGTGACCTGGCGGGCGATGTCGGGCGCGGTGAGCCCGATCTCGGCCATCACCTCGGCGCGGGAGGCGTGGTCGAGGAAGCGCGGCGGGATGCCGAAGTCGCGCAGCGGGATGTCGACGCCCGCGTCGCGCAGGGCCTGCGCGATCGCCGAGCCGACGCCGCCGACACGGGAGTTGTCCTCCACCGTGACGACCACACGGTGCTTGTCGGCGAGCGGCGCCATGTGCTCGTCGACCGGCTTGACCCAGCGCGGGTCGACGACGGTGGTGGTGATGCCCTGCTTGTCGAGGAGGGCGGCGATCTCCAGGCACATCGGCGCGAGGGCGCCGACGGAGACGAGGAGCACGTCCGGCGTGTCGGTGCCCGGCTCCCGCAGCACGTCCATGCCGCCCACCCGGCCCACGGCCGGTACGGCGGGACCGACGGCGCCCTTGGAGAAGCGCACGACGGTCGGCGCGTCCGTGACCTCGACGGCCTCGCGCAGCTGCGCCCGCACCTGGTCGGCGTCGCGCGGCGCGGCGAGCCGCAGCCCGGGGACGACCTGAAGGATCGACATGTCCCACATGCCGTTGTGCGAGGCGCCGTCGGTGCCGGTGACGCCGGCCCGGTCCAGGACGAACGTCACACCGCACTTGTGGAGGGCGACGTCCATGAGGACCTGGTCGAAGGCGCGGTTGAGGAAGGTCGCGTACACCGCGAAGACCGGGTGCAGCCCGCCGGTGGCGAGGCCGGCCGCGGAGACCGCGCCGTGCTGCTCGGCGATGCCGACGTCGTAGACGCGCTCGGGGAAGGCCTTGGCGAACTTGTCGAGGCCGACCGGCTGGAGCATGGCCGCCGTGATGGCGACGATGTCCTCGCGCTCCTTGCCGAGCTTCACCATCTCCTCGCCGAACACGGAGGTCCAGTCGGCGCCGGAGGAGGCGATCGGCAGACCGGTGTCCGGGTGGATCTTGCCGACGGCGTGGAAGCGGTCCGCCTCGTCCTGGAGGGCGGGCTGGTAGCCGCGGCCCTTCTCGGTGAGGCAGTGCACGATGACCGGGCCGCCGAAGCGCTTGGCGCGCGACAGGGCGGACTCCAGGGCCTCGATGTCGTGCCCGTCGATCGGTCCGACGTACTTGAGGCCGAGGTCCTCGAACATGCCCTGCGGGGCGATGAAGTCCTTCAGGCCCTTCTTGGCGCCGTGCAGCGTCTCGTAGAGCGGCCGGCCGACGACGGGCGTGCGCTCCAGCAGGTCCTTGCCGCGGGCCAGGAACCGCTCGTACCCGTCGGTGGTGCGCAGGGTGGCGAGGTGGTTGGCGAGGCCGCCGATGGTCGGCGCGTACGAGCGCTCGTTGTCGTTGACGACGATGACCAGGGGTCGGTCCTTGGCGTCGGCGATGTTGTTGAGCGCCTCCCAGGCCATGCCGCCGGTGAGGGCGCCGTCACCGATCACGGCGACCACGTGGTCGTCGCGTTTCAGCACCTGGTTGGCCTTGGCGAGCCCGTCGGCCCAACCGAGGACCGTCGAGGCGTGGCTGTTCTCGATGACGTCGTGCTCGGACTCGGCCTGCGAGGGGTAGCCGGACAAGCCGCCCTTCATCTTCAGCCGGGAGAAGTCCTGTCGGCCGGTGAGGAGTTTGTGGACGTAGGACTGGTGGCCCGTGTCCCACAGCACCTTGTCCTTCGGCGAGTCGAAGACACGGTGCAGCGCGATGGTGAGCTCGACCACGCCGAGGTTCGGGCCGAGGTGACCGCCGGTCTTCGACACCGCCTCCACGAGGAAGGTCCGGATCTCCTCCGCCAGCTGGTCCAACTCCTCCAGGCTGAGCCGGTCCAGATCGCGCGGTCCCCTGATGCGGGTCAGCAGCGGCACCCGTGCCTCCTTGCAATAGTGCTGTTCGAGCGTTGCCGGGCTCGTCGAAGTCTAATCTTCCGCGTGCACCGCCGACCGCCGGGCGGGGGGAACCCGCATCACATGAACGGCCGTAAACCATCCTGCACCGGTCCCCGCGTACGAAACGTCCGACACAGAAGAGAAGTGCCCGGCATCGGATTCGATGCCGGGCACTTCTGTGCGAGGGGCCGCATGCCACTCCGTCAGGGGCGCGGGGAACTGCGCGACCGGCCGAAGCGGACCGGCGGGCGCGGGACCACCGCACCCCGACGGCGCTCCCTGTTTACGCGCGGCCCGCCGCCTTCTGGCTCTTGCGGGAGACCGAGTCGATGACCACGGCGCCCAGGAGCACCGCACCGGTGATCATGTACTGGATCGACGTGTTCATGTTGAGCAGGTCGAGACCCGTCTGGATCGACTGGATCACCAACATACCCAGCAGCGCCGACCACACCGATCCACGACCACCGAAGAGGCTCGTACCACCGATGACGGCCGCGGCGATGGCCAGCATCAGCGTGTTGCCGCCACCCGCGGAGAGCGTCGCGCTCGCGGTCTGACCGGCGAAGAACATACCGCCGACCGCGGCGAAGCCACCGGAGATGGCGAACACCGTGATGCGGATCATCGGCACGTTGATACCGGCACGGCGGGCGGCCTCGATGCCGCCGCCGACCGCGAAGACCTGACGGCCGTAGGTCGTACGGCGCAGCACGAAGTCCACGACCACCAGCGCCGCGAGGAAGATCACCAGCGCGTTGGAGACACCGGCCGCGTCGTTGAGCACGGCCGCGGCGAGGAAGGACGCGAGGGCCAGCGCGCCGACCCGGAGCAGGATCTCGCTGGTCGGCCGGAACGGCACCCCGGCGGCCTTGCGGCGGCGCTGCTCGTTGAAGTTGCCGACGGCGGTGAGCACGACACCGAGGCCGGCCAGCAGGTAGGCGCCGATGATGGCCTGGTCCATGAAGAAGGAGCTCTGGCCGAGCAGGTGGACCGGGCCCGTGTCGGACGGGATGTTGATGGTGCCGCTGTCACCCAGCAGCCACAGCATCAGACCGTTCCAGCCGAGGAAACCGGCCAGGGTGACGACGAACGCCGGCACACCGATCCTGGCGAAGAACCAGCCCTGCAGAGAGCCGATGGCGATACCGGTGATGACGGCGAGGACCAGCGACAACCAGGCGTTCATGCCGTTGTTCACCGCGAACACGGCGAACAGGGTCGAGGCCAGACCGCTGACGGAGCCGACCGACAGGTCGATCTCGCCGAGCAGCAGCACGAACACCAGGCCGATGGCGAGCATGCCGGTGGCCGAGAGGAAGTAGCTGATGTTGGAGAGGTTGTCGGCGCTGAGGAAACGATCATTCTGGAACTGGAAGATGGTCCAGATGACGATCAGGCCGATGACCACCGGCAGCGAGCCCAGCTCGCCGCCCTTGACCTTGCGCTTGAACTCGGTGAGGTAGCCCTTGAGGCCCTCCTCGCGGACCAGCAGCCGCGGGTCCGTGACGGCGACCGGGGCCGCCGTGGGGTCGTCGGCGGGCGCGACGGTGTCCTGCTGCGACACCACGCCCTCGTCCTTGGTGACCTTGTCGGTCGCCGCGGAGTCGCTCTTCACGGTCTTGGACGTGTCACTCACTTTGCCGCCTCCGCGGTGCGCCGCCCCGCGCGACGGGTCACGGCGTTGTCCGTGGCACCCGTGATCGCGGCGATGATCTCTTCGTGGCTGGTGTCCTTCACGGGGAAGGAGCCGTTGTTCCTGCCCAGCCGCAGCACGGCGACGGTGTCGGCGACCGCCTTGACGTCGGCCATGTTGTGGCTGATGAGGATGACGGCGAGGTCGCGTTCCCGCAGCCGCTCCACCAGGTCGAGGACCTGCGCGGTCTGCTCGACACCGAGGGCGGCGGTGGGCTCGTCGAGGATGACGAGCTTGGGGTCGCCGATCAGGGCGCGGGCGATGGCCACGACCTGGCGCTGACCACCCGACAGGCTTGCGATCGGGATGCGCACGCTCGGGATGCGGATGGAGAGCGTGGACAGCAGCTCGCGGGCCTTCTTCTCCATCGTCACCTCGTCGATGACGCCCCGGTGCAGCAGTTCGCGACCGAGGTAGAGGTTGCCCACGACGTCGAGGTTGTCGCAGAGCGCGAGGTCCTGGTAGACCGTCGCGACGCCGAGTCCCTGGGCGTCGTGCGGCTTGTTGATCCTCACCGCGTCGCCCTGCCACTCGATGACGCCCTCATCGATGGGGTGGACGCCCGCGATCGTCTTGACCAGGGTGGACTTACCTGCGCCGTTGTCGCCCACCAGGGCGACCACTTCTCCGGCGTGGACCTCCAGATCGACATCGGTGAGTGCCTGGACCGCACCGAATCGCTTGGAGACTCCGCGCAACGCCAGCACGGGCGTAGCGGACACGTGAACCATCTCCTTCGCCGCCTGACCGGCGGGGATGCCGCGCTTGGGGGTGTGCGCGGAGTGACGTGCGGATCGCGGCGGGAGGGCCGCTGCTCGCACGGTGGTTTACAGGGTGAACATGCCTGGATCCGCCGCTCTCGGCGGCGGGTTCCGTCCGGCGCCCGCCCCGCAGCGGGGTCTGTTGGCGGGGCGGGCGCCGGCGGGGCTTCACGGGGCCGCTCGGCCGTCCGGGCCCGGGCCCCTCAGCGGGGCCCGGACCGGATGACGCGCGGTGGCGTGACTACTCCAGGCCGGCGGACTTGCAGGCCTTGGCGTACTCGGGGGTGCAGATGTCCGCGACCGTGTACAGCTTGTCCTTGACGACCGTGTCGTTGATGTTGTCCTTGGTGACCGAGACCGGGGTCAGGAGCTTGGCGGGCACCTTGTCGCCGGAGCCGCTCGTCACCTCGGTGTCGGCGAGGTCCTTGACGCCCTTGCCCTCGAGCAGCGCGACCGCGAGCTCGGCGGCGGTGTCGGCCTCCGGCTTGTAGGCCTTGTAGACCGTGGAGGACTGGGTGCCGGCGACGATCCGCTGGATGGCGGCGAGCTCGGCGTCCTGGCCCGTCAGCGGGATGTTGCTGATCTTCGCACCCTTGAGGGTGTTGGCGATGCCACCGGCCATGCCGTCGTTGGCGGCGTAGACGCCCGCGATGTTCTTGGCACCCAGCTGGGTGATCGCCGCGGACATCTTCTGGGCGGCGACGGTGTCCTTCCACAGGCCGGACTGCTCGTAGGCGATGTCGACCTTGCCGTCGAGGACCTTGTGGGCGCCTTCCTTGAACTGACCGGCGTTCGGGTCGGCGTCGTCACCGTTGATCATGACGACCTTGGACTTCTTGGTGGCCTTGTCGCCGAGCGCGTCGAGCAGGGCCTGGCCCTGGAGCTCGCCGACCTTGACGTTGTCGAAGGAGACGTAGGCCGAGACCGGACCCTGGGCGAGGCGGTCGTAGGCGACGACCTTGACACCCTTGTCGACCGCGGACTGGATGGAGGACTTGATCGCGGCGGAGTCCTGGGCGGAGACGACGATGACCTTGACGCCCTTGGTCACCATGGTGCTCATCTGCTGAGCCTGCTTGGTGGGGTCGGCGGCTGCGTTCGCGTACTCGACCTTGCAGTCGGAGCAGAGCTCCTCGACCTTGTCCTCGAAGTAAGGCCGGTCGAACTTCTCGTAGCGCGCGGTGACGTTGTCGGGCAGGAGGAGACCGATGGTCTTGTTGCCCGAGCCGCTGTCGCTACCGCTGTCCGAGTCGTCGTCGCCGGCCTTCCCACAGGCGGCCACGGAGAGCGCCAGCGAAACCGCGGTGGCGCCGATCACGACTCTACGCATCGTTGCGTTCATTTGGGTTGTGCCTCCCTGACACGGGCCGCAGCACTGCGGCCGAGGTGGCTGGAAGTCAACTCGGCCACACGTGCGACGTCAAGAAGTAAATCCTTAACGGGTTGGCAACGGCGTGTTTCGTTCTCTAAGTGAAGGCAGGGGTTGCTGCGGACAGAGTTCCGTCCAAAAGGGTTGAATCACCCATCTCGCTGAGCGCCAGCGCGAGGGCCCCCAGGACCTCCGCACGGCCGCCAAGTGCCCCTGGCAGCACCGAGAGTTGACGTGCGGCACTCGGGATCGCGTACCGGCCGACCGACTCCCTTATGGGCCCGAGCACCAACTCCCCGGCCTCGGCGAGATCGCCACCGAGGACCACGCGGCTCGGGTTCAACAGATTGCAGAGATTGGCGACTCCACTTCCGATGTGGCGGCCGACGTCGGCGATCACCCGGCGACAGCCCGGATCCCCGTCCCTGGCCAACCGCACGACGCCTTCCATCGTCAGATCGGTCCCGTGGCTGGACTGGAGGAGCGGCAGCACATGGCGTGCGGCGGCGAAGGTCTCCAGGCAGCCGCGGTTTCCGCAGCGGCAGACCGGTCCGGATTCATCAAGAGTAATATGCCCGATTTCTCCCGCTGTGCCACCGGGGCCCCGATAGATCTTGCCGTCGATGACCAGGCCGGCGCCGACACCGCTGGCCACCTTGATGTAGGCCAGGTCGCGCACCCCGCGTCCGCTGCCCCAGACCAGCTCACCGAGGGCGCCGAGGTTGGCGTCGTTGTCCACGTGGACCGGGACGCCCAGGCGGTGCCCCATCTCGGCGGCCGGGTTGGTGCCGGTCCAACCCGGCAGGATGGCGGTGGAGCCCAGCGTCCCCGACTCGACGTCGATCGGTCCGGGCACACCGAGGCCCACGCCCGCGATCTTCGTGGGATCCACTCCTATGGCCTCGATCAACCGGGTGACCAGCTGCTCCGCACGGTCGAACCCCTGGGTGGAGGAGGCGTCCACGTCGAGCGGCTCGGACTCCTCGGCCAGCACCTGATGAGCGAGGTTCCCGATCGCGACGCGCAAATGGGTGTGCCCGAAGTCCACGCCGATGACGATCCCGGCGTCGCCGCTGAGGGAGACCGCGCGAGCCCGGCGTCCACCCGCCGATGTGGGCGTGACCTCGACCGTTCCGCCGTCCTTGAGTTCGCGGACGATGTTGGAGACCGTGGCCGCGGACAGACCTGTCGTCCTGGCGATCTCCGCCTGCGTGAGCGAGCCGGCGAGACGTACCGCCCGGACGACGCGTTCGAGATTTGCTCGGTGCAGCGACGACTGCGACCCCGGAGTCTCCATCGACTCATCCACTCCTGTCCCAGGCCGGACGGCCCCCGCCGCCCGTGACCCAGGTCAAAGCCGCGGATCCCGGGTCACTTACAAGTTGTGAACTCCAAGCTCCGCTGAACGGGTTACCGCAGTCAAGTCCTTGACGGAAACTGGCGTCGCCAATTGACCACTAAATGTCACTGGGGCGCTACGTCGGGGTCGTCCGGAAGCCCTCCTTACTACTTCAGGGTCGCCGACGTCAGGCCGGCCTGCACCTGGCGCTGGAACGAGAGGTAGACGACCAGCATGGGGATCATCGCGATGGTGACACCTGCGAAGAGAACGGGCAGGTCAGAGGCATAACCCTGCTGTTGTTGGAGCTGGACCAGACCCTGGGTGAGGACATAGCGCTCGGGGTCGTCACCGCTCTGCGGCTGCATGAGGACGGTGGGCAGGATGTACTGGTTCCACTGGCCGAGGGTGTTGAAGATGCCCACGCTGATCAGGCCCGGCTTCGCCATGGGCAGCATCACCTGGAAGAAGGTCCTGGTGTGGGAGGCCCCGTCCAGGATCGCCGCCTCGAATACCGCCGTGGGCAGGGTCCGGAAGAAGGCGTGCATGAAGAACACGGTGAACGGCAGCGAGTAGGCGACGTAGACCAGGATCAGGCCCTGGTAGCTGTTCAGCATGTCGAGGCGCTTGACCATGAAGAACAGCGGGACCAGCGCCAGGAACACCGGGAACATGGCCCCGGCGACGAAGAAGAAGTACAGCAGCCGGTTGCCCCAGAACTGGTAGCGGGCCAGGACGTACGCGGCCATCGAGCCGAACAGCATGGTCAGCGGCACGGAGAAGACCAGCACGATGACCGTGTTGAGGAAGTAGTCGCCGATGCCCTTGTCCCAGGCGCGGGAGAAGACGTCCAGGGACCAGTTCTCCGGCCAGCCGAAGGCGGAGCCGCCGATCTGGGCGTCGGTCTTGAAGGAGCTGAGGATCAGCCACAGCAGCGGCAGCACGATCATCAGGGCCCACAGGGCGAGGAAGCCGTGCGAGAAGACGTTCAGGACGACGCCTTCGCCGCGTTCGTCACCGGGGCCGGTCCGGCCCTTGGTCACGGCCGGACCGGTGGGGGCCGAGTCGCCGGGGGAGGCGGTCTTGAGGGGTGCGCTCATCGTTCCGTCATCTCCGGCTTCAGAACTCGATGCGTTCACGGCGGGTGGCGCGCAGCATGACCACCGAGACGATCAGGGTGAGGAGCAGCATCACCACGCCCATGGCGCAGGCGTAGCCGCTCTTGCCGTACAGCAGGAAGTTCCGCATCATCACGGTCGCCATGACCTCGCTGTGGTGATCGGGGCCGCCGCCGTACTCCCCCGCCGTCATCGTGGAGACCAGGATGAACATGTCCATCGCCGCGATGCCGAGGTAGACCCAGGCGGTCTGCACGGAGTCCCAGAGCAGGGGCAGGGTGATCCGGAAGAAGGTGTGGGCGCGGCCGGCGCCGTCGATCAGCGCGGCCTCGTAGATGTCCCTCGGAATGGCCTGCATGGCGGCGGAGAACAGCACCAGATAGAAGCCGACGCCGTGCCAGACGACCACCGCGATCAGCGCCCAGAGCACGACATTCGGTTCGTTCAGCCATTCCACGGGGCTGCTCTCGTCGACCAGCCCCAGTTTCATGAGGAAGCCGTTGAGCATGCCGCCGCTGTCACTGCGGTACACGGCGCCGAAGAGCACCGCGAGAATGGCCAGCGACAGGACCTGCGGAAAGAAGTAGACGATCTTGTAGAAGCCCGACCCGGCGACCCCCGAGACACCGCCGGCCCGGCCGCGCCCGCCCGCGTTCAGCATGAACGCGAAGAACAGCGCGAGCAGAATGGTGATCACCGGGATGAAGACCAGGAACAGGATGTTGTGCCAGATGGCCTTGAGGAAGATGTCGTCCTGGAACAACGCGGTGTAGTTGTCCAGCCCGACGAAGCTGAACGTCTGGGACTGTCCCTTCCAGTCCGTCAGCGAATAGCCGAAGGTCTGGAGATAGGGCCAGATGACGAAGATCAGATAAAGCGCCACGGGGATGAACAAAAACCCCGCGACGAACCGGTACTGCCCTTTGCGCATTGGCGTGATCCTGCCTTGGGTTCCGTAAGACGAAGGGCCCGCACGCTTCGGGGCGTGGGGAACTGCGCGAAAGCCATCCACGGTGGACCGGGGGCCCACCGCATCACTCAGTCCCCCACGACGCCCGAAGGCCCGCTCAGTCCCGGTGGTTCTTCTTGGAATCCGGGTCCTTCGCCTGCTTGTCCACGGCCGCCTGCGCACGCTTCAGCCACTCGGCCGGCTGGATCCGCTTCGCCATCAGCTCGTTCGACGCGTTCTGGATCGCCGTGTCCATCTCGCTGTACCACTCGGTGTACAGGTAGCGGAAGGTGTTGTCACCGGCGGCCTTGGACGCCTCGACCGTGGACTGCGTGCCGGGCCGCAGCTGTACGCCGGGGTCGACGCCGTCCTTGAGGATGGTCAGGGAGTTCGCCTCCTTGGCGAACAGCGTCGACCATTCCTTGGACAGCATCATCCGCATGAACTCCTTGGCCGCCGGCAGGTTCTTCGCCTTGGCGGGGATGATGAACGGCTCGCCGGAGCCGGCCCGGATCGCCTCGAACGGCATCGCGCTGTCGGGCAGCAGCGGCATCGGCATGAACTTCATGTCGAAGTCGGCCGGGGTCTGCTTGAGCTGCTCGTTCTCCAGCCAGGAACCGGAGGTGATGAACACGGCCTTGTACTGGTTCCAGCGGGTCTGGGACTCGGTGTGGGTGAGGCCGTTGGTGCCGGGCATCAGATAGCCCTTCTCAACGACCTCGTAGATCGCCTCGACGCCGGCCTTCGCCGCGTCGGAGCCGACGAACGCCTTGGGGTCGAGGTTGTCGATGGCTTTCATGGCGTCGAGGCCGCCGGTCTTGGCGATCAGGTCCATGATGGCGACGTTGATGTAGTACGGGTACTTGCCCTGGTGGGCGAGGCCGCCGATGTCCTTGGCCTTGGCCTCCTTGCAGATGGTCAGGAAGTCCGCCCAGGTCTTGGGCTCCTCCCAGCCGTTCTCCTTGAACAGCTTGCCGGAGTACCACAGGCCCCACACCGTGTAGATGTAGTTGAGGGCGACGACCTTGTCCTCCTGCATGCCCGCGTCGAGCGTGCCGGGGATGAGGGTGTCGCGGACCTTCTTGGCGGGGTCGTCGATCGAGGGGGCGTCCAGGACCGCGGCCAGGTCGAGGAGCTGGTCGTTCTTGTAGAGGACGTCGATCGGGATCTGCTGGGCGCCGGAGTCGTCGACGATGTCCGGCGGGTTGCCCGCGTTGAACCGGGGCTGGAGCTTGCCGGTGATCTCCTGGGTGCCGGTGTGGGTGGAGGTGACGCCCCACTTCTTCCGGAAGGCGGCCTCCCACGCCTTGGCGTAGGAGTCGCCGTAGCCGCCCTTGAAGATGACGACGTCGAGTTTGCTGCCCTTCTTGACGCCGAAGGGGTTGGACTTGGACGTCTCGCCCTGGGCGTCCTCGGAGGAGTCGTCGTCCCCGCCGCCGCTCGCGCAGGCGGAGAGGAAGCTCATGGTGGGGACGGTGATCAGGCCCAGCGCTGCGGATCGCTTGATCAGATCGCGGCGGCCCACCCCCTCCGCGGTGGTGGTGCCGGGGGCCTCGGGTTCGTTGTTCTCAGCGGTCGTGGATCCCATGCTCAAGTCCTCGCCTTCTCCAGGACTCAGGCGGTGAACCGGATCCTCCCGGCACCGCGATCGGTTCAAGCTGGGGTCGTGCGTGAGGATTCAACAGGGGCAAGACGGCGGTCCGCGCGCGGACACGTCCGCGCCCACCGGTAATTCCCCCCAGGTAGTGCCCGTCCACCGTCGTGCGACCACGATGCGGACGCCGACAGGTATAGTCCACTTCCCGCCAAGGGAGCAAGATCGAATGCAAGGTTGGCCGTCGGTCTTTTCCGAGTTGAGACCTCGCGGAAATACGAGCGTCCGTGCGCCGCTCGACCACAAATTCCCCGCCGTTCAACCCGGATGGCTCACTCAACACCCTTGACACCACTCATCACTTGAACCACTACTGGTCCCTGCGCAACACGACAGACAACGTTGTCCACTTCGGGTCGTTCCTTGATCGTCCAGGCGGTCGAGCGGGCTGATCAGGCGCAGGGAGGGTGCTCGCGCATGCGGCACGGATGGGGTTCCACGGTGGCGCTCGGCGCCGCCGCGTTCGCTCTGGTGGTGGCCTCTCAGGGGGCCGCCGTCGCGTTACCGGCCCGGCCGGGGGCGGCCGACCGGGAGTTCAGTTCCTCCTTCGAGTCGGGGGATCCCGCACCGGACTGGACCGACACCGTCGACACCGCGCCGGACGGCTCCCCCCGCGCCTCCGGTGTCGACGGCGGCTACGCCACGGGCATCCCCGGCAACATCACCGACCGGGTGACCGAGGTCCGGGCGAGCGGCGAGAACACCTCCGGCGGGGAGGTGAAGGAGAACCTGGTCGACGGAGAGCCGGGCACCAAGTGGCTCTCCTTCCAGCCCACCGGCTGGGTGGAGTTCGACCTCGACCGGCCCGCCGAGGTGGTGACGTACGCGCTGACCTCGGCGAACGACGTCGAGGGGCGCGATCCGAAGGACTGGGCCCTGAAGGGGTCCGCCGACGGCAAGGAGTGGCGGACCCTCGACACCCGCACCGGTGAGTCCTTCCCCGAGCGGTATCTGACCAAGTCGTACGACATCCCCGCCGACGCGGTCGCCGGGTACCGGCACTTCCGGCTGGACATCACCCGGAACAACGGGGCCTCCACCATCACCCAGCTCGCCGACGTGCAGTTCTCCACGGGCGGCGGCCAGACGCCCGCGCCGAAGGAGATGCGCACCCACACCGACCGGGGGCCGAGCGGCTCGGCGACCGCCAAGGCCGGGGTGGGCTTCACCGGGAAGCGGGCGCTGCGGTACGCGGGCCGGCACACGGCGGACGGCCCGGCCCACTCGTACAACAAGGTCTTCGACGTGGACGTGGCCGTCGGGCGGGACACCGAGCTGGCGTACCGGATCTTCCCGTCCATGGCGGACGGCGACCTGGACTACGACGCCACCCATGTCGCGGTCGACCTGGTCTTCACGGACGGCACCTCGCTCAGTGAGCTGCGCGCCGTCGACCAGCACGGATTCCCCCTCACGCCACGCGGACAGGGGGCGGCGAAGGTGCTGTACGTGAACCAGTGGAACGACGTCGTCTCCCGGATCGGGTCGGTCGCGGCCGGGAAGACGGTGGACCGGGTCCTGGTGGCGTACGACTCGCCGAGGGGGCCGGCGAGGTTCCGCGGCTGGCTCGACGACGTGACCCTGCGGGTGCGAGCGCCCGAGCGGCCGAAGGCACATCTCTCCGACTACGCGGTGACCACCAGGGGAACGAACTCCAGCGGCGGCTTCTCCCGCGGCAACAACTTCCCGGCGACGGCGGTCCCCCATGGCTTCAACTTCTGGACGCCGGTGACCGACGCGGGCTCGCTCAGCTGGCTGTACGACTACGCGCGGGCCAACAACGGGGACAACCTGCCGACCGTCCAGGCGTTCAGCGCGAGTCATGAGCCGAGCCCCTGGATGGGTGACCGGCAGACCTTCCAGGTGATGCCGTCGGCCGCCGCCGGCACCCCCGACCTGGGCCGCACGGCACGGGCGCTGGCGTTCCGGCATGAGAACGAGACGGCCCGGCCGTACTACTACGGGGTCCGCTTCGAGAACGGGATCAAGGCGGAGATGGCGCCGACGGACCACGCGGCGGTGCTCCGCTTCACCTATCCGGGGGACGACGCGAGCGTCCTCTTCGACAACGTCACGGACCAGGCGGGCCTGACCCTCGACAAGGAGGCCGGGACCGTCACGGGATTCTCGGATGTGAAGTCCGGGCTGTCGACGGGCGCGACCCGCCTCTTCGTGTACGGGGTGTTCGACGCGCCGGTGACCGGCGGCGACTCCGCCGGGGTGAGGGGCCACCTCCGCTTCGACGCGGGCGCGGACCGGACGGTGACCCTCCGCCTCGCCACGTCCCTGATCAGCATCGACCAGGCCAAGGACAATCTGCGCCAGGAGATCCCGGAGGGCACCGCCTTCGAGAGGGTCCGGGACCGGGCGCGGGCGCAGTGGGACCGGCTCCTCGGCCGGGTGGAGGTCGAGGGCGCGACCCCCGACCAGCTGACCACGCTGTACTCCAACCTGTACCGGCTGTACCTGTACCCCAACTCGGGCTTCGAGAAGGTCGGTTCGACTCACCGGTACGCCTCGCCGTTCTCCCCCATGCCGGGCCCGGACACCCCGACGCACACGGGCGCGAAGATCGTCGAGGGCAAGGTGTACGTCAACAACGGCTTCTGGGACACGTACCGGACGACGTGGCCGGCCTACTCGCTGCTGACACCGTCCCGCGCGGGCGAGCTGGTGGACGGTTTCGTGCAGCAGTACAAGGACGGTGGCTGGACCTCCCGCTGGTCCTCCCCCGGGTACGCGGACCTGATGACGGGCACCTCCTCGGACGTGGCGTTCGCGGACGCGTACGTCAAGGGCGTCGACTTCGACGCGAAGGCGGCGTACGAGGCGGCCGTCAAGAACGCCACGGTCGTCCCGCCGAACCCGGGCGTCGGCCGCAAGGGCATGGCCTCCTCCCCCTTCCTCGGCTACACCAGCACCGACACCCACGAGGGCCTGTCCTGGGCGCTGGAGGGCTACCTCAACGATTACGGCATCGCCCGGATGGGCCGGGCCCTGTACGAGCAGACGGGTGAGAAGCGGTACCGGGAGGAGTCGGCGTACTTCCTCGACCGGGCGCGGGACTACGTGGAGCTGTTCGACAAGGACGCCGGGTTCTTCCAGGGGCGGGACGGCACCGGGAAGTGGCGGTTGGACTCGCCGGCGTACGACCCGCGGGTCTGGGGCCACGACTACACGGAGACCAACGGCTGGGGCTACGCGTTCACCGCGCCCCAGGACAGCAAGGGCCTGGCGAACCTGTACGGCGGCCGGGCCGGGCTGGCGAAGAAGCTGGACACCTACTTCTCCACCCCGGAGACGGCCTCCCCCGACCTCACCGGCTCCTACGGCGGCGTCATCCACGAGATGACCGAGGCACGGGACGTACGGATGGGCATGTACGGCCACTCCAACCAGGTCGCCCACCACGCGATCTACATGTACGACGCGGCCGGGCAGCCGTGGAAGGCGCAGGAGAAGGTCCGCGAGGTGCTGTCCCGGCTGTACGTCGGCAGCGGCATCGGGCAGGGCTACCACGGCGACGAGGACAACGGCGAGCAGTCGGCCTGGTACCTCTTCTCGGCGCTCGGCTTCTATCCGCTGGTGATGGGCAGCGGCGAGTACGCCATCGGCTCGCCCCTGTTCACCGAGGCGACCGTCCATCTGGAGAACGGCCGGGATCTGGTGGTCCGGGCCCCGAAGAACAGCGCGAGGAACGTCTACGTTCAGGGCTTGAAGGTCAACGGCAAGGCGTGGCGATCGACATCGCTGCCGCACGCGCTGCTCGCGAAGGGCGGGGTCCTGGAGTTCGACATGGGCCCGAGGCCGTCACGGTGGGGCACGGGTGAGAGCGCCGCGCCGGTGTCGATCACCAAGGACGACAGGGTGCCGTCGCCGCACTCGGACGCCGTCGAGGGCGACGGGGCACTCTTCGACGACATCTCGTCGACGAAGGCCACGCTGACGACGGCGGACCTGCCGGTGCCGGCCCGCACCAGGGCCGTGCAGTACACCCTGACGTCCGCCGACCGCACCGAGGCCCCCACCGGCTGGACCCTCCAGGGCTCGGTCGACGGCAGCACCTGGAGAACCCTCGACAGGCGCTCCGGCGAATCCTTCACCTGGAACCGCCAGACCCGCGCCTTCTCGGTCCCCACCCCGAGGACCTACCGCCACTACCGCCTGGTCCTGGACACCCCGTCGACCCTCGCGGAGGTGGAACTGCTGTCGTGACATCGAGCTCTCGAACACGGTGAACACCAGGGGGCCCGGCGGCTCGTCGGGCCCCAACTGATTTGACGGTGTGGGACGTTGAGGAGATAGAGTCTTGTATAGACCACTCGACAACGTTGTCTATTCCTTGTCGTCGACGGTCGCCCGAGCCATTCCTCCCCCGAGCCGGTTTCCCCCGTACCGGCTCGGCTCACGGACCGGGTGGGCACGCACCGCCCGCCCACCCGGTCCGCCCGAGCACCTCAGGGCCTTCGTGGAGCGCTCAGCTCCTAGCCCACCCGGCAGGGCAAAGTCGTACTGGAATCACCTCCCGGCCCTTGGACCACGTACCCGAAGGTCGCCGTCGCGCCGGGGGCCAACGAGCCGTTCCAGTTGGCGTTGTGGACCATCACGTTCTGTCCGCTGTAGGTGGCGCTGCCGCTCCAGAGGCTGTCCACCCGCTGGCCGCTCGGCAGGGTCCAGTCGACCATCCAGCCGAGCATCGGCACGTCACCGGTGTTCTTGACGACGACCTCGGACTGGTAGCCGCCGCTCCACGTGCCCGTCGTACGGCGGGTCGCGGAGCACTGGCCCGGCACCGGCTCGGTGGGGTTGCCGGGCTCCTTGATGCCGGTCACCTCGCCGTTGCCGCCGTCGAAGACGACGTCGGAGCAGGAGTAGAAGGTCTCCTGGCTGTCAGAGCGCTGCCAGACCATGTAGATGATGTGGCGGCCCGACTTGTTCGCGGGGAGCTGGCCCCGCCAGGAGTAGTTGGCCTCGACCGTGCCCGGGCTGCCGTTCAGCGGCGGGTGGTCGACGCTCAGGAACGGCCGGTCCTCGATGTCGTTCCAGGTGAGCGTCTTCGTCGGGTCGAAGCCGTCCTTGGTGATGTACACGTAGAACCAGCCCGGGTGCGCCGCCCACGCGTTGTACGAGAAGTCGACGTTCGCGCCGGCGGTGAGGTGGGTCAGCGGCCAGTCCCTGCTGGGCGTGTTGAACCCGGTGAAGTTGGTGTTGCCGCCGCTGCACAGCTGGCCGTCCGGGACGAAGCCCCGGGTGCGGCCGCCGCCGTCCGAGCGGAGCACCGAGAACCAGTTGTAGAACGGGGTCGTCCCGCTCGTCTGCTGTGCCGCCCGGCAGGCCGGGTTGACCGGTTTGATCTCACCGCTGTCGGTCAGCCCGTCCTGCCAGCACAGGAAGGTACGGCTGCCGGGCTTCATCGGCGTGCCGTGCGCCTCCGCCTTGCCGCTGCCGGCGGTGACGACCAGGCCGAGCGCCGGGATCGTCGTCACGAGGGCCAGCAGGACGAGCAGCAGCGCGCGGTGCCGTTTGGGCAGCCTTAATCGCAGTGTTGTCACATGCATGACAAACGCTCCTTGGGTGTACGGCCTTGAGGAACGTGCGTGTGCGCAGGTGCGTGCGTGCGGATGTACGGATGTGCGGGTGGTTGCCTGACGAGAGTGCAGGTACGTGCGTACACATGAGTGGTGCGGGGCGGGAGCGGTCCCCCGAGGGGCGGGTTCCGGTCCGCCGCTCGGAATGGGAGCGCTCCCACCCCCACCTGCTTCGGAAGCTAGCGCGAAGTGGTTCGGTTGTAAACCGTTGGCGCAAGGAGGCGAAGGCGGACGCGGCGGAGGGCCGCTCGCCCCGGTGCACGGCGGAGGGCCGCACCCCCGTCGCCGGGGATGCGGCCCTCAACTGCCCTACCGGATCGCTCAGTTGCGGATCAGGTTGCGCAGCACGTACTGCATGATGCCGCCGTTGCGGTAGTAGTCGGCCTCACCGGGGGTGTCGATGCGGACGACCGCGTCGAACTCGACGCCCGTGTCGGTGGTGACCTTGACCGTGCTCGGCGTGGTGCCCTCGTTCAGCTCGGTGACACCGGTGATGGAGAAGGTCTCCTCGCCGGTCAGACCGAGGGAGTCGGCCGACTGGCCGGCCGGGAACTGCAGCGGCAGGACGCCCATGCCGATGAGGTTCGAGCGGTGGATGCGCTCGTACGACTCGGTGATGACGGCCTTGACGCCGAGGAGCGCGGTGCCCTTGGCCGCCCAGTCGCGGGACGAGCCGGAGCCGTACTCCTTGCCGCCCAGGATGACCAGCGGGGTGCCGGCGGCCTGGTAGTTCTGCGACGCGTCGTAGATGAAGGAGACCGGGCCGCCCTCCTGCGTGAAGTCGCGGGTGTAGCCGCCCTCGGTGCCCGGCGCGATCTGGTTGCGCAGGCGGATGTTGGCGAACGTGCCGCGGATCATGACCTCGTGGTTGCCTCGGCGGGAGCCGTAGGAGTTGAAGTCACGACGCTCCACACCGTGCTCGGTGAGGTACTTGCCGGCAGGGGTGTCGGCCTTGATGGCACCGGCCGGGGAGATGTGGTCGGTGGTGACCGAGTCGCCCAGCTTGGCCAGCACGCGGGCACCGGTGATGTCGGTGACCGGGGTGGTCTCCATCGTCATGCCCTCGAAGTACGGGGGCTTGCGGACGTAGGTCGACTCCGGGTCCCACTCGAAGGTGTCGCCGGTCGGGATCGACAGGGCCTGCCACTGGGCGTCGCCCGCGAAGACGTCCTGGTAGGACTTGGAGAACATGTCCTCGCCGATGGCGTTGGCGACGACGTCGTTGACCTCGGCCTCGGTCGGCCAGATGTCCTGGAGGTAGACCGGCTTGCCGTCCTGGTCGGTGCCGAGGGCGTCCTTGGTGATGTCCACCTTCATGGAGCCCGCGAGGGCGTACGCGACGACCAGCGGCGGGGAGGCCAGGTAGTTCATCTTGACGTCGGGGTTGATCCGGCCCTCGAAGTTCCGGTTGCCGGAGAGGACCGAGGTGACCGCGAGATCGTGGTCGTTGACGGCCTTGGAGACCTCCTCCGGCAGCGGGCCGGAGTTGCCGATGCAGGTGGTGCAGCCGTAGCCGACGAGGTTGAAGCCGACCTTGTCGAGGTACGGCGTCAGACCGGCCTTGTCGAAGTAGTCGGTGACGACCTTGGAGCCCGGCGCGAGGGTGGTCTTGACCCACGGCTTGCGGGTCAGGCCCTTCTCCACGGCCTTCTTCGCGACGAGCGCGGCGGCGACCATGACGTACGGGTTCGACGTGTTGGTGCAGGAGGTGATGGCCGCGACCGTCACCGCGCCGTGGTCGATCTCGTACGAGGAGCCGTCGGGGGCGGTCACGGTGACCGGGTTGGACGGGGCGCCGTTCGGGATCGTCGACGGGGCGTCGGAGCCGGGGAAGGACTCCTTGCTGGCCTCGTACTCGTCGTTGACGTAGTTGCGGACGTCCGTCTTGAACTGCTCGGCGGCGTTCGCGAGGACGATGCGGTCCTGCGGGCGCTTCGGGCCGGCGATGGAGGGGACGACCGTGGAGAGGTCGAGCTCCAGCTTCTCGGAGAAGTCGGGCTCGGCGGCCGGGTCCAGCCAGAGGCCCTGCTCCTTGGCGTACGCCTCGACGAGCGCGAGCTGCTGCTCGGAGCGGCCGGTGAGCTTGAGGTACTTGATGGTCTCGCCGTCGATCGGGAAGATCGCGGCGGTGGAGCCGAACTCCGGCGACATGTTGCCGATGGTGGCGCGGTTGGCCAGGGAGGTGGCGGCGACGCCCTCACCGTAGAACTCGACGAACTTGCCGACGACACCGTGCTTGCGCAGCATCTCGGTGATGGTGAGCACGAGGTCGGTGGCGGTGGTGCCGGGGGTCAGCTCGCCGGTCAGCTTGAAGCCGACGACGCGCGGGATGAGCATCGACACCGGCTGGCCGAGCATCGCGGCCTCGGCCTCGATGCCGCCGACGCCCCAGCCGAGCACACCGAGGCCGTTGACCATGGTGGTGTGGGAGTCGGTGCCGACGAGGGTGTCGGGGTACGCCTGGCCGTTACGGACCATGACCGTACGGGCCAGGTGCTCGATGTTGACCTGGTGGACGATGCCGGTGCCCGGGGGGACGACCTTGAAGTCGTCGAACGCGGTCTGGCCCCAGCGCAGGAACTGGTAGCGCTCCTTGTTGCGGCCGTACTCCAGGTCGACGTTCTGCTTGAAGGCGTCGTGCGTGCCGAACTTGTCGGCGATGACGGAGTGGTCGATGACCATCTCGGCCGGGGAGAGCGGGTTGACCTTCGCCGGGTCGCCGCCGAGGGCCTTGACGGCCTCACGCATGGTGGCGAGGTCCACCACACAGGGAACGCCGGTGAAGTCCTGCATGATCACGCGGGCCGGCGTGAACTGGATCTCCTGGCTGGGCTGAGCCTGGGAGTCCCAGTTGCCGAGGGCACGGATGTGGTCGGCGGTGATGTTCGCGCCGTCCTCCGTGCGGAGCAGGTTCTCCAGCAGGACCTTGAGGCTGTAGGGCAGGCGAGCCGAGCCCTCCACCTTGTCCAGCCGGAAGATCTCGTACGACTCGTCGCCCACCTGCAGCGTGCTGCGGGCGTCGAAGCTGTTCGCCGACACGACAGTCTCCTTCATTCCATGTGCGCGTTCCACCGCATCCTGCCGCCACGTCCTCTTGGCCGATCCGCTAAGGTAAGGCTAAGTTAGGTACCCCTTACCGGGGTGGCGGCCGCAGTGCGCCTCGGCAGATATCTCGATGTCGAGATAACTCTAGTACATGGGCGCGGACAGGTCATGCCCGGGCGGATGTGGCGTGCGCCAATGTCTGCGGACGGAGGGGGCGGGCCTGTGCCTGCCGGGTGTGCCGGGGCGGAAGTGGCCGCGCCTGAAGTCGGCGAGTGGCCGCGTCCGAGGTCGGGGATAGACGCGTCCGAGCTCGGCAGGTGGTGGCGTCCGCGGGTGGCGAGCGGGGGCACAGTCAGCGGCTGGGGCCACGGTCGGCAGGCGGCGGTGTCTCTGAAGTCGGGCGAGCCGTGATGTCCGCTGCCGGCAACGGCACCGGATGAGCGGGCGGCGACGGTGCGTTCCGGGTGTTCCGGCGAACTCCGCGTGTTGGGCCATCAGTTCGCCGAGTCGGGGTATCCGGAAAGGCGTCAGTGACCCTTCGAGGGGAGGCTTGCATGCCGCTCACCTTTCGCAAGAGCTTCCGGATCCTGCCGGGCGTGCGCCTGAACATCAACAAGCGCTCGTGGTCCATCACCACCGGTGGCGACCACGGGCCACGCCATACCCGCAGCAGCACGGGACGCCGAACGACCTCCATGGACCTGCCCGGCCCCTTCGGCTGGCGCCGCACACGCTCGACCCGGTCACGCCGGGGGTGAACGGGGAGGGACGGCGGTCGCGAGAGCTGCGCCGCACCCTCACAGGTCCGACCCGTCGTCCGTCGCGAGCGGCCAGAGTCATCGCTCGGCCTGACCCTTCGCCTGGGCAGGCCCGGTGCGGCCTGGTGCGGCCTGGTGCGGCCAGGTGCGCCGTTCCCCCGTGTCCGCCTCTGCCGACCGCCCCGTCGGTCGCGCCGGGCCCGGCGAGTTCACCTCGCCGGGCCCCCTCGCGCTTCGGCCGTTCCCCTTGGTGCGCCTCGGGTGCGCATGCGTGAGGGCGGCGGGACCGGGCAGCGTCCCCTCCCCCGTGTGGGGCCCTGCCCGTGCCGTGCCGCCCTCTTCGCGGCACCTTATTTGCGCTGGCCGGCGGCCCACGCGGCGACGATGACCGCGGCCGCCCCTCCCGCCATGAGGTCCAGCCCCGCACGGCGCCTCGCGTCGTGCTCACGGCGCCCGTGCAGCAGCGCCGCCAACGGCACACCGAGGAAGGCGACCGCGATGACGACCACGCCGAGGACCACGGTCCACGGGGCGGGCGCGGCCGCGACGGCGACCGCCCCCATCGCGCCGGCCAGGGTCACGAGATGGCGAGCCACCCGCACTCCCCCGATGTGTGCCTGGCCCCCCTTCGTGTCCTCGCCGCCGCCCGCACCGGACCTTCGTTCCGCGGGCGTGCCGTCGCGTTCCGCGACCGCCGGACCCGCGCGACGGCCCGTGGCGGCACCGACCGTACGAAGGACCCCTTCGCCGCCCACGGCGTCGACGCGGTGGTGGACGACGCGTTCCTCGTCCGGTACGCCGTCGGCCAGGTGATAGGCCACCAGTTCGGCGTCGGCCTCCTTCAGCTGGCCGACGAGCGCCGTCATGGCCTCGTTCTCCGATTCATCCATTCGAACCCCTTTTCCCCCGATCGTTGGGCTTGCCAGGGCCCGGGTAAGGCCCGCCCGGGGATCACGGTCTCTGGTCGCCTCCGCGGCTCGGGCCCGGGCCCGTCCGGGCGAAGACCACCGGAATCCGTGATCCCCGTACGCGCGCTACCCGCGGTGGCGCCGCTGCCTCCCCGGGGCCCGGGCACCCTGGCGTGCCAGGTGCCGTCCGATCTTCCGTTCCGCCTTGTTGAGGGTGGCCGCGACCGTGCCCGGACGGATGCCGAGGATGTCGGCGGTCTCGTCGAGCGTCATCTCCTTGACCCGGCGCAGCCAGCACACCTCGAACTGGCGTTCCGTCAACAGCTCCCTGACCATGCGGAGCGCGCGGCGGACCTCGTCGCGGCGGATGACCTGCTCCGCGGTCGTGTCACCGGTGGCGCGGTCGGGGAACCGTTCGACGGGGACCTCGCGCGGATGGGTGCGCCGCAGGTCGGCGATCTGGTTGCGTACGGCGCGGATGGTGTAGCCGATGGCGGTCTTCTCCGCGCGCGGCGGCACGCGGGTGACCGCCGCGCGGCTCGCCACTTTGGCGAAGTAGCGGGCGTCCGGCGCGCCGACGCCCCGCGCCACGGCGTACGCGAAGCCCTCCGCCTCCAGCATCAACCCCTGTTCGGGGGTGAGGGACCGCGCCGGGCCGGCGCCCGGCTCCGTACGGGGGTCCGGCACGGCGGTGGGCGGCGCGGTGGGCGGCACGGCGGTGGGCGGCACGGCGGCGGGTGGCGCGGTGGGCGGCACGGCGGTGGGTGGCACGGCGGCGGGCGGCGGCACCACGACGGCGTCCGGGGCGGCGACCCCGACCAGCGCCGCCACGTCGTCACGCGCCGCCACGGGACTCGGCACGTCGCCGTCGTCCGCCGCCGGACCGGTGTCCGTCCCGGTCTCGCCGCGCCGCTGTGGACCCGGTACCGGGGCGGCCGGCGGCGTGGTCTCGCACGGGACCCCGTCCACCGGCTCGGGTACCAGTCCGGTCATACTTCCTCCTGGTGTTGCGGAGCTTGTGCTGCGGGTCGTTTCACTGGGGAATCGGGACAGCCGGACGGTTGTCTTTACGCCCGGCGCCGAATGCCGCCCCGCAGGGGGCAACTCGCTTCGCGTCAAGGGAAGTTCACCCCACCGAGCGGCGCACTCGGGCGCGCCGGGAGGCGCGTACGCGGCGCGCGAGGCGGGTCGCGGCCACGAAGAGCGCCGTCGCCAGCGCCACCCCCGCGGAGGCCATGGAACCGTCGTGGACCACCGCGTACTGGTGGACCGCGGACGCCAGCGCCCCGGTGCCGCCGACCGCGAACAGCCCGGCGGCGGTGGCGCAGCCGCTCTCCATCCGCTGGTCCATGCGGTCCAAACGGGCTGCCATCTCGGCGAGTTCGGCTTTGGAAGGCCGCGTTCCGGCGGGGCGGGACGGGAGGTTCGTCATGGTGGACTCCTGGCGTCGAGGACCGTCACGGCATCGCGGCCGGGCTCAGCCCGTGCGACGTCCGCACCCTCAATCGCCGTTCGGAGCACACTTCCGTTACTCCTCCGGGGAGAAGTGGCATCCCTCACACGGGAGTACGGGCGCCACCGGTCGTCCTCCCACCCGGACGGCCCACCCGGACGCCATGCGCATCTCATATCTGAGATAGCCTCACCACATGACCGACGACTACCTCGTACGCATCGGCAGGCTCATCCGTGACGCCCGGCAGCATCGTGGCTGGACACAGTCGCAGTTGGCGGAGGCTCTGGGGACGAGTCAGAGCGCGGTGAACCGTATCGAGCGCGGCAACCAGAACATCAGCCTTGAGATGATCGCTCGCATCGGTGAGGCCCTGGACAGTGAGATCGTCTCGCTGGGGTACGCGGGTCCGATGCATCTGCGGGTGGTCGGCGGGCGCCGGCTATCCGGCTCGATCGACGTGAAGACCAGCAAGAACGCGTGTGTCGCACTGCTGTGCGCCTCCCTGTTGAACAAGGGGCGCACGGTGCTGCGCCGGGTGGCCCGGATCGAGGAGGTGTACCGCCTGCTGGAGGTGCTCGGCTCCATCGGCGTCCGCACCCGCTGGATCAACGACGGCGTCGACCTGGAGATCGTGCCCCCGGCCGAGCTGGACCTGGCGGCGATCGACGCGGAGGCGGCTCGCCGCACCCGGTCGATCATCATGTTCCTCGGCCCGCTGCTGCACCGCATGGACCACTTCAAGCTGCCGTACGCGGGCGGTTGCGACCTCGGTACGCGGACCGTCGAGCCGCACATGATCGCGCTGCGCCGGTTCGGGCTGGACATCACCGCGACCGAGGGCCTCTACCACGCCGAGGTGGACCGGTCCGTGACGCCGGGCCGCCCGATCGTGCTGACCGAGCGCGGCGACACGGTGACCGAGAACGCGCTGCTCGCCGCGGCCCGCCACAACGGTGTGACCGTCATCCGCAACGCCTCGTCCAACTACATGGTCCAGGACCTGTGCTTCTTCCTGGAGGCGCTCGGCGTCCGGGTCGAGGGCATCGGCACGACCACGCTCACGGTGCACGGTGTGCCGCACATCGACGCGGACGTCGACTACTCCCCCTCCGAGGACCCGGTCGAGGCGATGAGCCTGCTCGCCGCGGCGGTCGTCACCGAGTCGGAGCTGACGGTGCGCCGGGTGCCGATCGAGTTCCTGGAGATCGAGCTGGCAGTCCTGGAGGAGATGGGCCTCGACCACGACCGCACGACGGAGTACTTCGCCGACAACGGCCGTACGCGTCTGGTGGACCTCACGGTCAGGCCCTCGAAGCTCCAGGCGCCGATCGACAAGATCCACCCGATGCCGTTCCCCGGCCTGAACATCGACAACGTCCCGTTCTTCGCGGCGATCGCCGCCGTCGCCCAGGGCAAGACCCTCATCCACGACTGGGTGTACGACAACCGGGCGATCTACCTCACCGACCTCAACCGCCTCGGTGGCCGCCTCCAACTGCTCGACCCGCACCGGGTGCTCGTCGAGGGCCCGACCCGCTGGCGCGCCGCGGAGATGATGTGCCCGCCGGCCCTGCGCCCCGCCGTGGTCGTCCTCCTCGCGATGATGGCCGCCGAGGGCACGTCCGTCCTCCGCAACGTCTATGTCATCAACCGCGGTTACGAGGACCTCGCGGAGCGCCTCAACACGGTGGGGGCACAGATCGAGACCTTCCGGGACATCTGATCGGCAGGAGTGTCGTGCCCCTAGGAGATGAGGGGCACGACACTCCTAAATGCCTGCTGACCTGCTGTTACACCCTTGCGGGACCCTCCATTGATCATCGCTGTTCTTCATCACCTTGTGCAACGCGTGTGCAAGATGATCTTAAATTGGTGACGATGCGTCAGAGAGTATCTGAGTGTCCGTCAGACTTTACGGAGAGTGCTCGCTACAGGGGCCTCGCAATGTCCGCGCCGACGGTGCCACTGGCGTTCCTGAGATTCGGAGTACAGTCCTCGCCGCGCACGCGCATCAAGCGCACTACACCGCTACGGCCAGTTCCAGCCCGAACCTCCACGCGCACCGGCGCTCCTTCGGTCATCCGGCTGACCCCCACGTCCGGGTCGGCGACCTGCTGACCGAGGCGCCCGCCGACAGCATCCGCGACGACCATGCCCAGGAGCGCGTCGAGACGAGCAGTGAGATGCGTGCTGCCGTCATCGGGCCTGCCAACGGGATGGGAGGGCGGACGCGTACGGCAAGGCCGGCAAGGCCATGAAGGACACCAGCGCGGACATGTCCGTCCAGGGCCTCGTCACGGAACGTTTCCACACGCTGGGCGACTGTCGGTAGGTGCCCCTCCTTCAGATGACGCCGTTGGCGAATTCGGGACTCCTGCGTGACCTCGGTCTTCAAGGCCCAGTTGTGATCCTGAAGACCGACGTCGCTGCTTAGGGTGGGTTCGAGCAGACGGTCACGCAGCTCCCCTGACCGCCTTCATGGTCGGCATAGCCCTCGTCCAGGTGATCATCGGCCCGCTCAGCGACACCTTCGGCCGACGGCGTGCCCTCCTGACCGGCCTGGCCGTGTACGTAGCGGAAGGAGCCGTGTGCGCCCTCGCACCGCATCCGGCGGTGCTCATCGGCATGCGTCTGGTCCAGGGTCTGGCCGGTGCCGCGGGCATCGTCATCGCCCGAATCGTCGTCCGCGACCTGTACGACGGATTCGCCGCAGCCCGCCTGCTGTTCCGGAGGTTGCGCCGCACTCGTCTCTTTCGTAGGTGGCAGGCTCCCCCTATAGTGGGCGCGCTCCCACCCCGGGGGGCCCGCTGCGGCCCGCGGTGATGACCGCACGACCGTCGCCCGAACCCGTACGGACAGTTCCGCCGCCGTGCATGCGCCGATGACCGAACCTGCTCCGGCGGCCGAAGCGGGTGAGGGCGGCCGCCCCGCGTCATGCCTGTGGGACTCCGTCACCAGCCGTACTGCGATTGGAGAGTCATGTCTCGTCTTCTCGCCACCAGCGGAGCACTGGCGGCGTTATGCCTCGGGCTGCTGTCGGTCCAATCCGGGTCGGCGGCCGCCGACGCGCCGGCCGAGGGGGCCCAGGTCGTGATCAAGACGATCAACGGCTCCGGGTGCCCGGCGGGCACGGCTGGTGCCACGGTGTCCCCCGACAACTCCACGCTCACAGTGACGTACGACGCCTACACCGCCCAGGCCGGTGGCAATGCCGGACCGGCCGACGCGCGGAAGAACTGCCAGCTCGTCCTGGACGTCAAAGCCCCGGCGTCCTACACCTACGCCCTCTTCGGGCTCGACCACCGCGGCCATGCCTCGCTGCCCGCGCGCGCGACCGCCACCATCAAGTCCGACTACTACTTCCAGGGGACGACGGACGACGTCTTCCAGTCCCACCCGCTGACGGGGCCGTACCAGGATGACTGGGCTGTGTCCGACAGCGTGCCGGACAACCGGCTGGTCTGGGCACCGTGTGGCTCGCAGCGGTACCTCAACGTCAACACATCCCTGCAGGTGAGCGCCGGCTCGGGCAACCGCGCCAGCGTGGTCACCATGGGTTCGACGGACGTCCCGGGCGCCTCCTACCGGCTCATCTGGAAGCGGTGCTGACGCCCGGGGCAACGTGAGGCTCGGCGCCTGGACTGCCCGGAGGGCCGTGACCGGCCGGTCGCTCCGATCGGCGGCTCGCCGCACACTGCCTGGAGGCGGCTCGGCCTGTGGGTGGCGATGTACCTGCCAGGCACGGGACCCACGGGCATGCCTCTGAAGGCGCGGTGAGCCTCGTCATGAAGACGCATCGACGGGATGCGGCACAGCGCAAGAAAGGTCGCGGTCAGCGTATTGCTCTGCGTCACGCAGCGACCAGATCGTCGCCTGCCGAGCAGAGTCGAGCACGAGTACGTGACCGCCGACGGCGGCGACGGCGAGCAGCAGTTCCTGCCAGTGATCTCTGGGCGGGCCAGCGCCAAACTGAACCGGATCGCCGCAAAGATGACGCGCCCGCCGAAGCAGAAGGCCCGGCCCTTCGCCAAGCTGTGCGAGGAGTGGAAGCCGACGAGCGCGAGACGCTGCTGGACCTGCTCGACGCCGAACCAGAACTCCTTGCCACCCGGCCCGGACAGACCTTGATCGGCGACGAGAACTACTTCGGCCGCGACTTCAGCACCAGCTGGCCGAGCATGGCATCCGGCTGCTGCGGCCGACCCGCAAGGGTGAACCGGAGCGGCTCGGAGCCGAGCTGTTCAAACGGCGTTGTCACGTCGTTGGACGCGTGGGTGCCGGACGGTGCGTCGGGTGTGGTGGGGTTCCGGGCCTGTGCTCAGGGCGTGGTGGGCAGGCCGGCGACGCCGGTGACTTGGTCCCAGATCGCGAAGCGAACGGTCATCTCGGCTCGGTAGTCAGTGGCGGTGAGCAGGTGGCGGCGGGGCCGGAAGCGGGGTGAGATGCCGCTGAACGCGGACAGGAATCGCTGAGCCGCGCCCACACTGCGGAAGCGAATCCGCAACCGCAACGACGCAAGGCATGGCACCTCTCCCGCACGGACGCCGCCGCCAGAGCCAGCCATGGGTGGGGTGCGTTCACCGCTCTCCGGCGGGCATGGGCGGACTCGACGAGCTTGAAAACCATCGCCAGGGCAGCGGTGCGGGAGGCGACGCCTCGGGCGTAGCACCACAACTGCGGCCGATCGAAGCAAACGACCTCAGCAGCCGCTGATCCATCCGACCGGAAATCGGCGCTATGAGCGCATCCATGAACGGGTACGTCAGCTGGAGCAGCCGGCGACCCAGCCAGGCCCGGTGTCCTGTGACCCTGACTCGCCCGCCGTCGGCCGGTGACGCGGCAGTGACGCCGGAGTGACGCGGGGTCGGCCATGATCGCGCAATGCGGACAGACAACGGCATGCGCCGATGACCGGGCGTACGGACGCGGTCCGGACTCCCCGCGGCGCGCTGGTCGGGGTCGATCCGGCCAACCCGCTGGCCGGCTTGGTGGTGTTCCAGTACAACCCCGACGAGATGACCCGGCGACTGGTCGCCCGGACAGCGGAGGGCGACGACGAGACCGGCGGTGCCCGCAGCGAGGCGCTGCGTCTCACCGGGGCCCCGATCGAGACGATCAGCCTGGCGGTCGAGGTGGACGCCACCGACCAGTTGGCCGACGGTGATCCGCAGGCCGTGCTCCTCGGCATCCACCCCCAGTTGGCAGCGCTCGAGATGCTGCTCTACCCCAAGAGCTCGGTGGTCCTGGAGAACATGGCGCTGACGGCGGTCGGCACCATCGAACTGGTACCGATGGAGGCACCGCTGACCCTCCTGGTCTGGGGAAGCCGGGTCCTCCCGGTGCGGCTGACCTCCTTCTCGATCACCGAGCAGGCGTACGACAGCCAGCTCAACCCGATCCGGGCCCGGGCGGACCTGGAACTGCGGGTGCTCTCCTACAGCGATCTGTCGGTCACCAGTCCGGGACACCATCTCTTCCTGGCCCACCAGATCGCCAAGGAGACCATGGCCACGCTCTCCGCCCGGTCGGCGGCGGGCCGGGCCGTGACCGGCGGCATCGGAGGGGTGTTCCGTTGACCGATCCGACCAGCCGGTACGCCTCGCTGAACGTGGTGACCGCCACCGTCCCGGACGGGACCGGCGGCAGCCGCGAGGTCCGCTGCCTGAGCCGCAGGCTGCTCCCCATGCCGGGCAGTGCGCACACCCTCACCGAGCACACGGTCGCCCCCGGGGACCGACCGGACACGATCGCCGCCGCCGCTCTGGGCGACCCCACTCAGTTCTGGCGGATCTGCGACGCCCATCCGGTGATCCATCCGGACGAGCTCACCGCCGCCGACCGGATCGGGACCCGGATCCCCATCCCGTTCCCCCTGGCGTGACCGCGCCCCTGCCGCCGTACCGGCCCGTGGAAGGAAACCTGTGGAAGGAGAGAGAGCATGGCCCTGCTGAGCACCTACCTCACCGTGCTCCTCGGCCCCACGGTGCCCGTACCCGCGCCGCCACGGCTGGTGGAGAACCTCCAGCAGGTGCAGGTCACCATGTCCGACAGTGCCAGATCCGGATTCCAGCTCGTCATCGCCGCCGGACGCGGGGGTCCGGCGGGTGCGCTCGACCAGCCGCTGCTCACCGAGCGGTATCTGCAGCCGTTCGATCGCGTGGTGCTCGTCCTGACGCTGCACGGCACCCCCACGGTGCTGATGGACGGGGTCATCACCCATCGGGAGCTCACCCCGGGCTCGACCTCCGGCCCCGCCACCTTCACCGTCACGGGGGAGGATCTCGGCGTACTGATGGACCTGGAGGAGCGGACCGCGGAGTATCCGGCGCAGAGCGAGGCCGCCATCGCCACCCGGCTGATCCTGAGGTACGCACGCTACGGGTTGGTGCCCAGAGTGGTCCCGCCGCCGGTGATCGACCTGTCGCTCCCGATCGAGCACATCCCGGTCCAGCGGGGCACGGATCTCGCCCAACTCACCGCGATGGCCCGGCGCTTCGGCTACGTCTTCCACATCACCCCGGGCCCGCTGCCGCTCACCAGTACCGCCTACTGGGGTCCACCGACCCGGGTGGGCAGACCGGCACCGGCGCTCTCGGTCGACTTCGGGCCGGCGACCAATGTCGAGCAACTCGCCTTCAGGTCCGACGCCCTGGCCGCCACCCAGGTCCGCGGCCGGGTCCAGGACCGGCTCACCGACACGGTGATCCAGGTTCGCAGTGTCGGCAGCACCCGGCCTCCCCTGGCGGCGGAACCCGACTGGCTGGTCAACCGGCATGTGCGCACCACGCTGCTGGACGGGAGCGGTATGACCGCCCCGCAGGCGTTCGGCCAGGCCCAGGGCAGGGCCGAGGCGTCCAACGACGGCTCGCTCACGGCCACCGGCCGACTCGACACCGAGCGCTACGGCGCACTGCTCCCGGCCAGGGGCCTGGTGGGCGTACGAGGGGCGGGCTGGTCGCACGACGGTCTGTACCACGTCAAGCAGGTCACCCACTCGATCGCCCGGGGGCGGCACACCCAGGACTTCACGCTGACCCGGGAAGGCGTCGGCTCCACCACTCCGGTGGTGCGGCCATGAAGCGCAAGGAGCGGGTGAACGGGTCCGGACCGATCGGACAGGGCACCGGACGGACCGGACAGGGCAACGGAGGGGCATCATGAACCAGTACTTCGGCAAGTACCGGGGCAAGGTCAGCAACAACGCCGACCCGATGGTGCGGGGCCGCGTCCAGGTCAGCTGCCCCGTTGTGCTCGGCGACGCGACAGCCCTGTGGGCGATGCCCAGCGTGCCGTACGCCGGGCCGGGCGTCGGTCTGCTCGCCGTCCCCCCGATCGGGGCCGACGTCTGGGTCGAGTTCGAGGGCGGCGACCCGGCTCTGCCGATCTGGGCCGGCTGCTTCTGGGGAAGCGGCCAGGCGCCCGGCGCCGGCCCCACCACCAAGGTGTTCAAGACCGACGGACTGAGCCTCACGGTCAACGACCTCCCGGGATCGGGTGGTGTGACCCTGGAGGTCGGACCGCCCGCGGTCTCCACTCCGATGACCATCTCCCTGACGGCCGCCGGAATCGAACTGTCCAACGGAGCCGCGAGCGTCAAGCTGACCGCAGCCTCCGTGTCGGTCAACGACGGTGCCCTGGAGGTCATCTGATGCCAGGTCAGCTACTGCATCTCGGCGCGACGGTCATGTGTGCGCACTCCGGCCCCGCACAGCCCACCAAGACCGAGCCCCGGGTGCTGGTCAACCGCATGCCGACGGTGACAGCGGTCGCACCGTACACGGTCGCAGGCTGCACACTGCTGCAACCCCCCGGTCCCTGCGTCACCGCCCAGTGGGTGTCCACCGCCACCCGGGTGCGGATCGGCGGGCTCCCCGCCGTGCTGTCCGACGGGAGGGCCCAGTGCATACCCACCGCCACCCCGCTGACCGTGTCGGCCACCCAGACCAGGGTGAAGGGGACCTGAGGTGAACATCGGCTTCCCCTTCCGAGTCGGCCCCGGCGGCAGGACCGCCCTGGTGGACGAGGAGCAGTACGTTCGCGACCTGATCGAACAGGTGCTGTTCACCGCCCCCGGCGAACGGGTCAACCGCCCCACCTTCGGCAGCGGCCTCCACCGGCTCGTCTTCGAACCCATCGGCGGCGAACTGGCGACCGCGACCCAGCTCATGGCGCACGGTGCGCTCCAGCAGTGGCTGTGCGACCTCGCCGAGGTACAGGCCGTGGACATCACCGCGGACGAGGCCACCCTCCGGGTGACGGTGCGGTACCGGATCCGCGCCATGGACCGGCCCACCACCGCTGTGTTCACCCGGAGGCTGCCCCAGTGACGCAACCCGACGTCCCGAACGACTCCGACCCGGTCTCTTATACAC
>NZ_LIRK01000204.1 GCF_001419765.1 Streptomyces torulosus | reverse complement strand
CGGCACCAACCAGCAGTGGACACTGCGGTAGCGGAATCAACGCCCATCCGCTCCTTCGGGACAGGAGCGGATGCCGGCAGCGGGGCCCGACCGGGTGCGGGCCCCATCGCGCCACGGTGGATCTGTGGATCTGCGGACACCCGCGCCGCGACGGCAACGGCCTCGCTCGCGGCAGAACCCGTGGGCGCCTCTAACGTCGCAGCCGGGTCGGCTCGCCCGGCCCGCTGCGGCGCACCACCCACGCCTCGGTGATGTGGGTGAACATCGCCTCGGCCGCACCCTTGGGGTCGTGTCCGGCGATCCGCTCGTAGATGCGCCGATGGCCCTGGTTGGACGCGACGCACAGGGCGCGGCCGGTCCGGCCCACGTAACGGGCGGAGTCGATGACCTGGCGCTCCAACGAACGGACCACGGCACGGCCGATGCGGTTCCCCGACGCCTGCATCACGGTGTCGTGGAACGCCCGGTCCTCGTCGTGGTACGAAACGGGGTCGTCGACGAGCTCGTCCATCCGCTCCACCAGCCTGCGTAGCTGGTCGATCACCTCGGCGTTCGCCAGGCGGGCGGCGACGTTGGCCATGTCGGACTCCAGCACGCGGCGGGTCGCGACGAGGTGATCAAGGGTGGCCAGGCTCTCGTCCTCGGCGATGGTCGCGCCGAGGACCAGCTCGTCAAGCATGTTCCACATCGCCGGCGGGGTGACCATCGTGCCGGCGCCTTGGCGGACCTGCACCAGCCCCTTCTCCTGAAGAATCTTCACCGCCTCGCGGACCACGGTGCGGCTGACCGAGAAGGTCGCGCAGAGCACGGGCTCGGGGGGGAGCGGCGAACCGGACGGATGGACTCCACGGACGATCCGCTCCACCAACTCAGCCGTGACCGCGGCGGCGAGGTTCGCCGGGCGCCGACTCCAGGCGGGGACCTCGGAGGCGCCTGCGGATGACTGCGGTACTGCCGTCATGACACCCCCCGGGACCCGCGCCGTGCCACGGATTCCCGCTCACTATACGGCATCCGGTTGACGTCATACGTCATACGAGTTACATACGTCATACGAGTTGCGTTCCTCCTCAACCTCAACTGCCGGACAGCCGGCCACCTCAGGAGAGTGGGGCAGCAATGAAGCAGCGAACACTGTGGTCGGCGATCCTGGTCGCCGGGCTCGTTGTCTTAGCCGGCTGCGGAAGCGCCTCCGACCCGGATGCGGCGTCCGGTGGTTCGAAGGGCAAGCTCGTCGTCTGGGACGGGAAGTCCGGCGACGCCACGGCGTCCTCATACGTCAAGAAGGCCAAGGCCGACTTCGCCGAGCGGCATCCCGGTGTGACGGTCGAGTTCGTCGCGCAGCCGTTCGAGCAGTACTACACCCTGCTCGGGGCCGCCATCCAGGCCGGCAAGGGGCCGGACGTCATGCTCTTCAACGGCGGCGGGCAGATCCGTGACCGCGCGGACTCCCTTCTGCCGCTGGACGAGTACGTCCGTGACGACAGGAAGCGGCCGGCCGGGTGGGAGGCCTTCACCGAGGACGGCACGACCTACGCCGCTCCGGTGACCTTGCAAGGTCACCCGATCCACTACAACAAGTCGCTCTACCGGAAGGCCGGGCTGGAACCGGAGCAGCCGGCCACCAGTTGGAACGAGTTCGTCGCCGACTGCCGGACCCTCACCAGGTCGACCGGTGCCGGGTGCTTCGCGCAGGGCAACAAGGAAGGCATCGGAATCCAGTTCTTCCTGTCCGGGCTCGGCTCGGGCGTCCTGTCGCCCCAGGAGTACGACGACTGGATCGCCGGCGAGCGGGACTGGTCCTCTCCGGCGGTCAAGCGGGTCTTCTCGCTGTGGAGAGAGGCCAACGTCTCGACGCGCTGTTCTGCTGGAACGACGTGCTCATCGCGCTGTTGATGATGCCGTCGGCCGACCATCGCACCCTGATGGCGGGCATCACGTCCCTGCGCGGCCAGTACTCCGCCGACATCCCCACTTTCGCAGCCGGTGTCCTGATCGCCGGGCTGCCCGTGTTGGTGACCTACCTGTTTCTGCAGCGCCAGATCGCTGACAGCGTGACGGCCGGCGCGACGAAGGGCTGACGCATGCGCATCACCGGGTACAGAACCCTGACGACGACGCAGCATTGGGGGCGATCCGTCGGTGACGCCAACGGCGTCTACGGCGACGGCGTCGTGCCCGTGCCGGTCGTCATCGTCGAGACCGATGAGGGGATCACCGGAGTCGGCCTGGGACCGCACGTGGAGGCCGAGGCGGTCTTCGCCGCCATCGACGGCCAGGACCCGCGCGCGGTGACCGCCCTCTACGACCGCATGCTGCGGCACACCTTCAAAGCCGGGCACGCCGGCGTGGTGTTCGGCACGATCGGCGCGTTCGACACGGCGTTGTGGGACATCAAGGCACAGGCCGTGGGTGAGCCGCTGTGGCGGTTGCTCGGCGGCAACGACCGCACGGTCCACGCCTACGCCTCCGGCCTGGACATCGGTCTCACCGACGACGAACTCGTCGCCACCTACCAGGTCTACGCCGAACGCGGGCTGAGGGCGGCGAAGCTCAAGGGCGGCCTGGACATCGAGCGTGACCGGCACCGACTGTCGCTCGTACGCGAGGTACTGACCGAGGCCGCGCACGGGGCCCGGCCCGGGCTCATGCTGGATGCGAACGAGTCCTGGAGCCGCAAGCAGGCGGTACGCCACGTCGGTGAACTGGAACGCACACTCGACCTGACCTGGATCGAGGAGCCGGTCCGGCGCTGGGACGCCGACGGCCTGGCCGCTGTCAGCCGTGGCGTACGGACGGCGGTCGCCAGCGGGGAGAACCTCACCGGCCTCGAGCAGTTCCGCCCGCTGATCGCGGCGGGAGGTCTCGACATCGTCCAGACGGCCGCGGTCTGGGGAGTCACCCACTTCCTGCGGGTCGCCGCGCTGGCCCACGCCCACGACCTGCCGGTCAGCCCGATCGGCAACACGCCTGTCGCGCTGCTGCACGCCGCGACGTCGGTGCCCAACCACCTCGTCAGCGAACTACAGGGCCTGCGGCCGCCGATCGGCGTCGCGATGGACCTGCACGTCGAGGACGGAGCCTTTGTGCTCGGCGACACGCCGGGCCTCGGCATCCGGATCCACGAGACGGTGATGACCGCGGCCAGGCAGCGGACGGCACACGCACCCGACGGACCGCACATACGGCCGGAGCACGCCGGCCGGCGGCTGCTCGCGGTCACCCCCGGACCATGCCGATCCACCGCGGAAGGGACGTTCGACACCATGGGAATGGAGGATCGATGAACGCGGTTGTCTACCGCGGGGCACGCACCCACGAGATCGAGATCCGGGTCGCCGAGGCGCCGGCCCTGGCGAAGGAGCGGGGCGGGCGCGGCGTCAGCACCATCGCACCGGGCCGCATCGCCACCGGCGACACCGAGGCGTTACGCGCGGACCCCCGGCGCGACCGGGCGATCCTCGGCCGGATCCCGGCCGGTCGCCGGAGCCGCGCCGACGATCTCGTCGGGGCCACGGTGTTCCTCGCCCCACCGGCGTCGGACCGTCTCAACGGCATCGTTCCTCCCGTCGACGGCGGACGGCCGGGGCGATGACGGGCCGCCCAGCATTACCAGCCGGCCGCGCCCGAGTCGATCGTGCGAGCGAACCCGAGGGTGGCGACGTGCGCGGCACCTGCGGCGGCCTCGCCCGAGGCGGCATGCATGGACTCATGATGCGAGCGGACCGAGCGGACCGAGGCGACGAGACGAGCCTGGTCGTCGCCGCACAGGCCGGCGATCCACGAGCGCTCGACGACCTGGCCGCGACGTACCTGCCACTGGTGTACGCGATCGTGCGCAGGGCACTGGGTGAGCTCGCGGACGTCGACGACGTGGTGCAGGAGACGATGCTGCGGGCACTTCCTGAACTGCGCACGTTGCGCACCCCGGAGTGCTTCCGGCCCTGGCTCGCCACGATCGCGACACGACAGATCAGCACCCATCTGCACCGGCGGCATGCGGATGCCGAACGGACGGCCCCCCTCGACGAGATGACCGACCCGCCGGACGCCGACGCCGAGAACCTCGCCCTGATCCACGTCGAGCTGTCCGGTCATCGCCGAAAGACCGTACGCGCCAGTCGATGGCTCGACCCGGACGCCCGGACGCTGCTGTCGCTGTGGTGGCGGGAGACCGCGGGCCGGCTCACGAGGGCGGAGCTCGCGGCGGCGCTGGGAACGAGCGTGGCCCACGCGGGTGTACGCGTCCAGCGGATGCGCAACCAGCTGGAGCTGAGCCGGTCACTCGTCGCGGCGCTGGAAGCCGGCCCCCGGTGCCCACAGCTGACCGCCGCGCTGGGGGGCTGGGACGGCGTACCGAGCGCGCTGTGGCGTAAGCGCATCACCCGGCACACCCGATCCTGTGCGGAGTGCGGCCGGGCCGCCGACGAACTCGTGCCCCTTGAGCGGCTGATCGTCGCCTTGGCGCTGCTCCCCGTCCCGCTGGCGCGGCCCGCCACGGTGCTCGACAGACCTGCGCTCGCCGGGGCCACCGAGAACGCCGTCGTTGCGGGAGCCGAGGCGGCCGAGGTCGGATCCGGGCCGGTTGCCGGCGTTGGGGCTGGGCTCCCTCGGCCAACTCGTCTGAGAGCCGATCGAATCGGCACCCAAGTACCCGCGTTCGGCAACGGTGCCGTGCTTTTCGGCACCACGGCGACTGCGACTGCGACTGTTCCAGTCGGCCGCCGATAACGAAAACTGCCGCGATTTACCTGCGTCCGGCATTCTGATTTCACTGCTTGAAAAGGTTATGAGGGGTGGTCTTCAATTATTGATGCTTCCCTCTTGAATGGACCATGGCAATCTGCCAATCTTCTAGAAGTCGACGCCGAACGTTCCCCATTCATGACCTGGGAAAGCGGAAGCCAAAAGCGATCCGCGAAATGCTGGCGTCAGTACGGTGAGTTGGCTCCGAAGACCCGGGACTTGAGTCACGAGGAGCCGATCCGGGCCGGGTAACGACCATCCGGGCGAAGCCGGGGAGCAAGGCTTTCCAGGCGCCACGGCAGCGGCATGACGCTGACATGCTCGCTGCGCGAGCGACCTGGGAGGGGGCCGGCGTGGAGAGGGCAAGCTCCGCGCCGGCTCGGCCGGCTGCCGGCAGGCGGCCAACGTCAAGATCCTTTACAGCGCAGACGTGACCACACCGCCAACCGGGAAGGCGCGACCATGCCCCGCACCCGCCGCCGGCGCTACCTCGCCCGGGCGCTCGCCTACATCCTGACCGTTCCCAGCGTGCTGGCGGTCGTCGAGCACGAGAGCGCCTCGCCGACCGCTACCGACACGTCCCAGTTCCGCGGCGTCAACTGGGCCCGGCTCGGTGACAACTTCCACGGTGGACCGCTGGTCCTGCACGGGTTGAGCGGCTCTGACAACTACCAGACGGTCGTGGCGAAAGCCAACGCCATCTACAACGGCTTCGAGAACAACCTCGGCGCCAACACCGTTCGGCTCCCGATCAACACCTACACAGTCGGGACGAGCTGGTGGAGCGCGTACACGGGCGCGATAGACGCAGCCACCGCGAAGGGATTCAAGGTCGTCCTCTCCTACTGGGACGACGGGGTGGCCGCCCGCGGCGGTCGCATCGTCAACCCGAGCGCCTTCGACGCCATGTGGAACACGGTGCTTGCCCGGTACGGCTCCAACAGCCTCGTCTACTTCGAGCCGATGAACGAACCGGCGGGACACAGCGCCGCCGAGTGGGCGAACGTGGTGAGCAACTGGATCAGCAGCCACCCGTCGATTCAGCGGAACCGCATCTTCGTCAGCGGCGCCGGCCTGAACACCGACATCAAATCCATGTGCGCCGACCGCCGCCTTGACGGGACGTTTCTGTCGCTGCACCACTACACGTTCTTCAGCGGCGCGAAGACCTACGACCAGTGGATGGCCTACCTGCGGGACGCGTTCGGCTCCTGCGCCGACCGCACTGTCGTCGACGAGTTCGGCGCCCCGATGGACACCGGGCTCAGTTATCACGATGCCGGCAGCACCGACAACTTCGTGCGCTACTTCCGGGCGACCACCACGGTGCTCCGGGAACTGCGGATCGGCTCCGTCTACTGGCCGGGGCTGGGCGGGAAGATACGCGCCGGCCAGGGCGACGACTGGTATGCCATGCAGAAACTGCACGGCACCGGTACCGACCTCACGCTCAGCACCCCCAGCGCCAGCGGCCGCGAGCGCCTCAGACACGGCTGGGGCTTGGACGGCGACGTCCCGGCCCCGGCCGGCCTGCTGCGCAACGTCGGCACCGGGCGCTGTCTGGACATCCCCGGCGGGACCACGGCGAACATCCAGGTCCAGGTGAACACCTGCGACAACACGGTCGGCCAGCAGTGGACCTTGACGGCCGGCGGGCAGATCACCGCACTTGGCGGCCGCAGGTGCATGGATGCGTACAACAGCGGGACGACGAACGGCACCGTGGTCGGCACGTGGGCGTGCAACGGCGGCGACAACCAGCGGTGGACGGTGGGCGGTGACGGCACCATCCGCAGCGCTCGATCAGGCCTCTGCCTCGACGTGAACACCGCCACCTTCAAGGCGCAGCTGTGGGCGTGCTGGGGCGGCGACAACCAGACATGGCAGATCCAGAACACGGACACGCGACGCGACGCCCGACTCGGCGGACACGGTGCAACGTAACCGCCGGCCGCGGTGGCCCGCCGCTCAGGAGAAGACAGCGTACGGCCGTCGCCTTTCGCACCGGCGGTCTGTCATCACCAAAGTGAGTGACCTGCTCCAGTCGTGAAGGGAGAACGACATGTCCGAAGTGACACGCAGACGGTTTCTCGCCGCCGGGGCGGCGGCTGGAGCAGGGATCGTGCCGGGTGGCTGGACGGCCGTCGCCAGGAGCGGCTCGGCCGCGCCGCCGGAGGTTCTGGCCGCCAACGATCTCGCCCTGTGGTACGACAAGCCGGCCGGCGCGGACTGGCTGCGGGCACTGCCGATCGGCAACGGACGCCTCGGCGCGATGGTGTTCGGCAACGTCGACACCGAACGGCTGCAGCTCAACGAGGACACCGTCTGGGCCGGCGGTCCGTACGACTCCGCCAACACTCGTGGCGCGGCCAACATCGCCGAGATCCGGCGGCGGGTCTTCGCGGATCAGTGGGGGCCGGCGCAGGACCTGATCAATCAGACGATGCTGGGCAGCCCGGCCGGACAGCTGGCCTACCAGCCGGTCGGAAACCTTCGGCTCTCCTTCGGCAGCGCCACCGGTGCCTCGCAGTACAACCGGACCCTCGACCTCACCACCGCCACGGCCCTCACGACCTATGTGCTGAACGGCGTGCGGTACCAGCGTGAGGTGTTCGCCAGCGCACGGGACCAGGTGATCGTGGTCCGGCTGACGGCCGACCGGGCCAACGCCATCACCTTCAGCGCCACGTTCGACAGTCCTCAACGGACAACGCTGTCCAGCCCGGACGGGGCCACGATCGCCCTCGACGGCACCTCCGGCACCATGGAGGGCATCGCCGGACGGGTCCGGTTCCTCGCCCTGGCCCACGCCGCCGTGACGGGCGGCACGGTCAGCAGCTCGGGCGGCACGCTACGGGTCTCCGGTGCCACCAGCGTGACGGTGCTGGTGTCGATCGGCTCCAGCTACGTCAACTTCCGGAAGGTCGACGGCGACTACCAGGGGATCGCGCGGAGCCACCTCAACGCTGCCCGCAACGCCGGCATCGACCAACTACGCACTCGGCATCTCGCCGACTATCAGGCGCTGTTCGACCGGGTGTCGGTCGATCTGGGACGTACGGCGGCGGCCGACCAGCCGACCGACGTACGGATCGCACAGCACGCGCAAGTGAACGACCCGCAGTTCTCCGCTTTGTTGTTCCAGTTCGGCCGGTATCTGCTCATCTCGTCCTCGCGGCCGGGCACCCAGCCGGCGAACCTGCAGGGCATCTGGAACGACCAGATGGCTCCGTCCTGGGACTCGAAGTTCACCGTCAACGCCAACCTGCCGATGAACTACTGGCCCGCCGACACGACGAACCTGCCCGAATGCTTCCTCCCGGTCTTCGACATGGTCAACGACCTGACCGTGACCGGCGCCCGGGTGGCACAGGCGCAGTACGGCGCCGGCGGCTGGGTGACGCATCACAACACCGACGCGTGGCGGGGCGCCTCGGTCGTCGACGAAGCGCGGTGGGGGATGTGGCAGACCGGCGGCGCATGGCTGGCCACCCTGATCTGGGACCACTACCTGTTCACCGGTGACATCGACTTCCTCCGCTCGAACTATCCGGCCCTGAAGGGCGCCGCCCAGTTCTTCCTCGACACCCTGGTCGCCCATCCGACGCTCGGACACCTGGTCACCAACCCGTCGAACTCTCCGGAGCTCGCTCACCATACGAACGCCACCGTCTGCGCGGGGCCCACCATGGACAACCAGATCCTGCGCGACCTTTTCAACAGCGTCGCCCGCGCCGGCGAAATCCTCGGCGTGGACGCGACCTTCCGCGCTCAGGCACTGGCGGCCCGGGACCGGCTGGCCCCGACACGGGTCGGCTCCCGGGGCAATGTCCAGGAGTGGCTTGCCGACTGGGTGGAGACCGAGCGGAATCACCGGCACGTCTCCCACCTGTACGGTCTGCATCCGAGCAACCAGATCACCAAGCGCGGGACACCCCAGTTGCACGAGGCCGCGCGGCGGACGCTGGAACTGCGCGGTGACGACGGGACGGGTTGGTCGCTCGCATGGAAGATCAACTTCTGGGCGCGGTTGGAGGACGGTGCCCGGGCCCACAAGCTGATCCGGGACCTGGTGCGCACGGACCGGCTCGCGCCCAACATGTTCGACCTGCACCCACCGTTCCAGATCGACGGCAACTTCGGCGCCACCTCGGGCATCGCGGAGATGTTGCTGCACAGCCACAACGGGGAACTGCATGTGCTGCCGGCGCTGCCGGCCGCCTGGCCCACCGGGCGTGTGAGCGGACTGCGGGGTCGCGGCGGGTACACCGTCGGCGCCGAGTGGAGCAGCGGCCGGATCGAGTTCGTCGTCACACCCGACCGAACCGGTGCCGTCCGGGTGCGCAGCCGGATCTTCGCCGGCGACTTCACGCTGCGGGACGATGCGAGCGGCGAGCCGGTCCAGCCGAAGCGGCTCGAGGCCGATCTCATCGAGTTCGCCGGCCAGGCCGGCAAGACCTATCGCGCGTCCGCAGTCAGGTCGGGGCCGGTGGAGGCCGGCGTGGCGTATCGGCTGGTGGCCCAGCACAGCGGCAAGGCTGCCGACATCAATGGTGCGTCCTCGGGCGCCGGTGCGCTGCTGGTCCAGTGGCAGATCGCCACCGGTCGCAACCAGCACTTCGAGTTCCTGCCCTCCGACGACGGACACTACAAGATCCGGGTGGGGCGCAGTGGTCTGGTCCTGCACGCGGCCAGTGGCAGCAGCGGCGCCGACATCACCCAGCAGCCGGATACCAACGCCGCTGGCCAGCAGTGGCGGACAGTCGACCACGGCAGTGGCGTGATCAGTCTGGTCAACCGGCAGAGCGGCCTCGCCCTGGACGTGTGGGAGGCCTCCACCGCCGACGGAGCCCGCATCTCCCAGTGGGCGGCCACGGGTAGCGCCAACCAGCGATTCCAACTCCAGCGCATGTAGTCAGGCGGCCTGTCGGAGTTGCCTACCGGTGCGGCGTTCGCCGTGGCCTGCGGCGCGAAGAAACAGCGGTGCGGTGTAGGTGCCGTCCGAGTCACGGTAATCGTGCGGATTCGGGCGGCGAGCTTCGCGGCGGCCATCTGTCGGGCCGCCTGGCGGCTCCACAAACTCCGTGCCCGGCGCCGTCGAGCCGGCATGACGACAGCAGCCGCCATTGCCCCTTCCTCTTCGGTAATCATGCGCCGGTCGGCATAAAAATCCACCGGTGACTACGCCTTGCCAACGTGTGATCACACCGGGAATGCTGATGTCCGGCAGGTCCTTGAAAGTTGTACGACCATCGCTTTTCGGGTGTGGAAGTGGCGGCGGCATGCGAGAACGGGGCACACGATTTCGGTCAAGGCGACGGTCGTCGGCCGGTGTCCACACGTGACCACGGTGGCCGTCGGAGCGTTAGATCTCGACTCGCTGAGCCGGTCGAGCCCGCCCCTGCGACGGGAGTCGCGCTCAGGCGTGGATATCCCGGTCCCCGACGTCGGCCCCTTGGCCTCGCCGCGCCTCGGCGGATTCGGAGGCGAGGCCGTCCGGCGCGGGGCGAAGGCATGAGCACGGAAGCCCAGTTGCTGTCCTGCCGCAAGATCTTTCCCGGGGTACCCGACGGCCTCCCGGCCTCCCGGCCCGACGCGATCGAGGCCTGCGCGCGGCGCCACGTGCTCGCCCCCTGCGGACCCCATGCCCTCGACGCGACCGGCCCGCCCGGCCGCCGTCCTGGCGGGGAAGCGGCGGATGCGCCCACCAACGGCCTCCTCCAGGACACCTCGCGCCGCGCCCCGGAACCGTCCGCACGCTCCGACGGAACGTCGTCCTCGCCAGGGTGCGGACGGGCGGTTCGCCGGAAGGCTACGGGTGCTCGTGCGCGACATCCACGCGGGCCGGGCCGAGGGACTCGGCGTGCTTCTGACCGAGAACGGTCCGCACAGGCGTGACAAGGCGTGCCGTCCGCTGAGGCGGTTCGCCACCCCTCTCTCTACCGATACGGAGGAATGAATCATGCGTATTCTCGTCGCCGGGGCCACCGGAGTGATCGGACACCCCCTGGTGGGAGCGCTGCGGGCACGGGGCCACGAGGTGAGCGCGCTGGTACGCCAGGAGTCGCGGGAGCGGGCCCCGGAGGCGGACAGCGTCGTGGTCGCCGACGCCCTCGACCGCGATGCCCTGCTGTCGGCGGTGTCGACCGCCCGCCCCGAGGTGGTGGTCCATCAGATGACGGCGCTGCGCCTGCTGGGCGACGACCCGGTGGCGGCCTTCACCCTGACCGCGCGGCTGCGTACCGAAGGCACCGCCAACCTGATGGAGGCGGCCCGGGCGGCCGGAGCGGGACGGCTGGTCGCGCAGTCCATCGCCTTCGCGGCCGCCCCGGCCGAGGAACTGGTCCTCGACGAGGACGCACCGCTGTACGTGGACGCACCCGATCCCGGCTGGGCCGCCACCGTACGGGCTGTCGCCGAGTTGGAGCGGCTGGTTCTGAACAGCGGGCCGCTCGCCGGCGCGGTCCTGCGATACGGCACGCTGTACGGCCCCGGCACCATGTACGCCCGCGACGGTGGGGCAGCCCAGGCGGTACGGGCCGGGCAGCTCCCGCTGCCCGGGAACGGCACCGGGATCACGTCGTTCCTGCACGTGGAGGACGCAGTGGCGGCCACGGTCGCCGCCGTCGAGTCGGAGGCCACCGGGGTGTTCCATGTGACGGACGACGACCCGGCCCCGGCCGCGCAGTGGCTGCCGCACTACGCCCAAGCGCTGGGCGGCCCGGCCCCTCGTACGATCCCGGCGGACCACGCGCCCCAGCTGCTCGGCTGGTTCCTGGCCCATCAGCTCACCGCCGCGCACGGCGCGGCCAATGACCGGGCCCGTACGGCTCTGGGCTGGAAGCCGCTGCGGCCGAGCTGGCGCGAGGGACTGGGCCAGGAATGACCGGCACGGTCCGGGACGGCACCAACGGCCGCTCCCACGCAATGAAATGACGCGATCACCCTGAGAAAAGTGGAACTGTGAACCCGATCACGACGTTACGCCCGTCCGCCGACACCGTGGAGCGGTACCGCAAGGAGGGCCTCTGGCGACCCGACACCATCCTGGACGACCTGGCGCGGTGGAGTGCCGAGACTCCCGACGCCCCTGCCCTTCTCGTGTCGGAGGCCGGCCGGGGCCCCGTACAGATGAGCTACGCGCGGTACGCCGAGTACGTGGACCGCTTCGCCGGCGCGTTGCACGCGCTGGGGGTGCGCAGCGGTCACGTCGTCGCGATGCAGCTGCCGAACGTCTGGCAGGTCGGACCGCTGCTCCTGGCCTGCGCCCGGCTCGGGGCCGTCGCCGCGCCCATCATGTGCGCGTTCCGCCCTCGTGAGCTGGAGCGGATGCTCCGCCGGCTGGACGCCGTCGTCTGCGTGACCATCGACCGGTGGGACGACTTCGAGCACGCCGCGGCGCTGGCCGACATGGCACCCCGGCTGCCCGCACTGCGCCACCGCGTGGTGCTCGGTGAGCGAACCGCCGACGGGGACGACGGGGAACTCGACTTCCGCGACTTCTTCGAGCACACGGAGCACAGCACCCTGCCTGATCCGTCCGTGGTGGACCCGGACCGGGTCTCCCTGGTGCTGTTCACCTCCGGTACCTCCGGTGAGCCGAAGGCCGTACTGCACACCCTCAACACCTTGTACGCCTGGTACGCCCCCGTCGCGGCCGCCGACGGCATCGGCCCGCACAGCCGCGTCTACTCACCGAACGCGGCGACGCACATCGTCGGCCTCACCATGGGGATCTTCATGCCGCTGCACCGCGGGGGGTGCGCGGTCATGACGGACCGCTGGGCGCCGGAGGCCATCGTCCCCTTCCTGGCCCAGGCGCGGGTCACCTGGATGGTCATCGTCCCGGTCTTCCTCTCCGCGCTGATCGACGCGATGGAACGCACCTCGAGGCGACTGGACGCCGTGCGCATCATCCGCGCGGGAGGCACCACGGTCCCGCAGCCGCTGTTCAGGCGGGTGACGGAGACCTTCGGCATCCCGTTGGACGTGGGCTGGGGCATGACGGAGGGCGCCAACACCTTCACCCGCGCCGGAGAGCACCCGGACCTGGCCGGACGCACGGTCGGGCGTTGCGCGCCGGGCCATGAGATCGACCTGCGGGCCGACCACCCGATCAGCGACGACCGACCCGGGCGTCTCTTCGTGCGCAGCCCTTCGCTGTGCCTGGCCACCTGGGGCCGGGACGACGGCCGTTTGACCGTGCTGGCCGAGCACGACGACGGCTGGTACGACACGGGTGACCTCGCGGCGCCGGACGGCCACGGCGGCATCCGCCTCCACGGCCGTGCCGAAGACCGGATCGGCGTCATCATGATCCCGGTCAGTGACGTGGAGTCGGCACTGCTGGACCACCCCGACGTACGAGATGTCGCCCTGGTCGGCTACCCGGACGGCCATGGCGGCGAACTCGCCTGCGCGGTCGTCGTCCCGGGGGAGCGGACGCCCACCCTTGAAGGGCTGCGCGACTGGCTCGGCGGGCTCGGCATGAGCGAATGGTGTCTGCCCTCCCACCTGGAACTCCTGCCCCAACTGCCGCGCAACGAGACCGGCAAGGTGCGGAAGAACCTGCTCCGGGAACGGCTTCGGCTCCGCTCGGACTGACCGAGAGGTTCGGGTCGCCCGGGAGACCATCCCTGGGCGACCCGACTGTCAGGCCCTGCGCCGACCCCGCGTGGGTTCGCCTCTGTCAGAGGAAGACGCGGCGGGTCTGTGGCCCTGGCCCTTGAGAGGCGCTGGTGCCGCGAACCGCGACCGAGGTGGCGGACCAGCCCTCGGGCACGAGCCCTCGCATCAGGTCGCCGCGTGACTGCGGTACCGCGCTCTGCTGGCGCGGTACCGTTGGAGTGCTAGGACGCCTGGCGGGCCGTGGTGACGAAGAAGGTCGCCGTCGCGGTGAAGGCGTTCCGGCGCGAGAGATCGCTCAGGTCGTCCTTCCACCGCGCCGCCTCCTCCTCGCTGACGACGCCTTGGGTGAGAGCCGCCGTCAGGGCCGGCTCCAGCACCACGCCGAACGCGGACGCGTGGTCGTTCAGCGCCGCCATGATGGGAACGACCTCGATGTCGGTGAAGCCAGCGTCGGCGAGGTGGGAGGCGCTGCGGGTGCCGGAGTGGGGATTCGGGACGGCTGAACAGAACGCGCGCTTGACCGCCTCGGTCGTCGCGGGGATCCGTGAACTCACCGCCATCGACCCGAGATCGGGGTCCGCGAGAACGATGGTTCCGCCCGGCCTCAACACCCTGCGGGCCTCGGACAGTGCCTCGGCGGGATCGCCGAAGTGGAGGAAGGTCCGCTCGGACCGGTACCACGACAGTTCACCGTCCTCGAACGGCAGCTCGAAGGCGCTGCCTTGGAGGAAGCGGCAGTGCGGGAACCTGGCCGAGGCCGCGTCGACCATGGCCTGGCTGCTGTCGACTCCCACGGCGTCCTTTCCGAGCCGTACGAGGTCCGCTACGGCGCGCCCCGCGCCGCACCCGATGTCGGTTCCCTTGCCCTCGGCGGTCTTCAGGGCGCGGTAGGTGGCCTCTCGCACCGCGCGACCGCTCTCGCTCTCCTCCATCTTCCGCAGATAGGCGATGAAGTCCTCGGGGACGCCGGACGAGTCGACGTCGTGGAAGCGTGCGGCAAGGCTCTCGGCCGTGCGTGGTCCGGAGGTGTCCACGTGCTGCTGTCTCCCGTCAGGGGTGCCTGATGTGTGCGTGCGATTGGCGCTTGTTGAAAGTCAAAGTAGAGTAACAGTAAGGAAGTTGGGGGCCGTGAGTACTGCAGTCGGTGTCCACCGGGACTGCCGGCCGGGTTCGTCATCGGCGTGGTCACGGGTGGGGCCTGTCCGGCCCCGGCCTGTACCTCGCGGGGCCCGGAGTCACCCCCCTCGCACACGACGAGGGGCGGCGGACCCAGGCCCCGTCCGCCGCCCCCGCATCGGGTCGACGCACCCCGTCAGCGCCCCTTGATACCGGTCAGCGGGGTGACAACCCGATGTTCGCTCCGGTGAGGGATCAAGGCCACCATCGCTCAGCCCGAGGACCAGCGGGCCCACCGCCAGCGCCGGGGACAGGCCGGTGGCCGGCCCCCGGCGCTTCGACAAGGCGGCGCAACGGTGCCTCAGACAACCCGACTTCAGGCTCTAGAAGAACCCGAGCTTCTGAGGGCTGTAAGAACAAAGAATGTTCTTCGTCTGCTGGTAGTGGTCCAGCATCATCTTGTGGGTCTCGCGGCCGATGCCCGAACCCTTGTAGCCGCCGAACGCGGCGTGTGCGGGGTACGCGTGGTAGCAGTTCGTCCAGACGCGGCCCGCCTGGATGGCACGGCCGGCTCGGTACGCCGTGTTGGCGTCCCTCGTCCACACGCCGGCCCCCAGGCCGTACAGCGTGTCGTTGGCGATCTTGATCGCGTCGTCGAAGTCGTCGAACGACGTGACGGACACGACCGGCCCGAAGATCTCCTCCTGGAAGATCCGCATACGGTTATGGCCCTCGAAGATCGTCGGCTGGACGTAGTAGCCGCCCTTCAACTCGCCACCGTGCTCGATGCGTTCCCCGCCCGTGAGGACCTTGGCCCCTTCCTGCCTGCCGATGTCCAGGTAGGAGAGGATCTTCTCCAACTGGTCGTTGGACGCCTGCGCCCCGATCATGGTGTCGGTGTCCAGCGGGTGCCCCGTCTTGATCTGCTCCGTGCGGGCCACGGCCGCCTCGAGGAACTCGGCGTAGTGCCCACGCTGCACCAGCGCCCGCGACGGGCACGTGCACACCTCGCCCTGGTTGAGCGCGAACATCGTGAAGCCTTCGAGGGCCTTGTCGCGGAAGTCGTCGTTCGCCGACCACACGTCGTCGAAGAAGATGTTCGGCGACTTGCCACCGAGTTCGAGCGTCACCGGCGTGATGTTCTCCGAGGCGTACTGCATGATCAGACGCCCGGTCGTCGTCTCTCCCGTGAACGCCACCTTCGCCACCCGCGGGCTCGACGCCAGCGGCTTCCCCGCCTCCACCCCGAACCCGTTGACGATGTTCACGACGCCCGGCGGCAGCAGGTCCGCGACCAGGCTCAGCCAGACATGGATCGACGCCGGAGTCTGCTCCGCCGGCTTGAGCACGACCGCGTTGCCCGCCGCCAGTGCCGGCGCCAGCTTCCACGTCGCCATCAGGATCGGGAAGTTCCACGGGATGATCTGAGCGACCACCCCCAGCGGCTCGTGGAAGTGGTACGCCACCGTGTCGTCGTCGAGCTCCGCCAGCGAACCCTCCTGAGCACGCACCACCCCCGCGAAGTACCGGAAGTGGTCGATGGCGAGCGGGATGTCGGCGGCCAGCGTCTCGCGCACCGGCTTGCCGTTCTCCCAGCTCTCGGCGACCGCCAGCTTCTCCAGGTTCGCCTCCATCCGGTCGGCGATCTTCCGCAGGATGTCCGAACGCTCCGTCACCGACGTACGACCCCAGCCGGGCGCGGCCGCGTGCGCCGCGTCCAGCGCCCGCTCCACGTCCTCACTCGTGCCCCGCGCGATCTCCGTGAACGGCAGCCCGTTCACCGGACTCGGGTTCTCGAAGTACTGCCCGCGCGCCGGCGGCACGTACTCACCGCCGATGAAGTGGTCGTACCGCGCCTCGTAGGAGACGACCGCGCCATCCGTACCAGGTGCTGCGAAACGGGTCATTGGAATACCTGCCTCCCCAGAAGCGCCACCCGCCGTTGGGCGGCTCTCTTGTGGAGGCTAGGAATCCGACGGTTGCAACGACGTTGCGCGTGGCCCGTGGCGTGGACGCCTCCGCCCTCCCGCACGCAGCTCCGTCTCCAGTTCCCGCAATCGCGCGCGTACCGCCGCTGTGGGTCGTACGGCCGCGAGTGCGCGCCATACGTCGAGGTCCTCCTCGCCCCAGGGCGTGTGCGCCCAGTCGGCCAGCAGGTCGGGATCGCGGCGGGCTATGAGAGCCGTGCGCAGCCCCTCGGCGAGTCTGTGGCGCAGTCGGGCGACCGCCGGGGCCTGCGAGCCAGGCAGCAGCGGACCTGCGTACGCCGTCGCGGCCGCCGTCACCGCACCCGTCTCCAACCTCCGCTCCACGACCGCCACATCGGACTCCACCGGAACCATCAGCCGGTACGGACGCGAACCGAGCAACCCGGGGCCGAGCAGTCTGCGCAGCCTCGCCAGCTCGGCCCGCAACGTCACCGGCGTCACCGACTCGTCCTCATACAGGGCGCAGAGCAACTCGTCGCCGGAGAGCCCTTCCGGATGCCGGGCGAGCAGCACCAGGATCTCGCTGTGCCGTCGGCTGAGCCTCACCTTCCTTCCCGCCACCAGGAGTTGCGCCTCGTCCCGACCGAGGGCCGTCAGCTCCAGCGCGTCGGCAGGGGCGCCGGGCGGTGCGAGCAGCGCCAACTGGGACTCGGCGGCCCGAGCCACCGCCTGTACGAAACCGAGACTGTGCGGGTGTGCCAGCCGGTCGCCGCCCGTGATGTCGATCGCGCCGAGCACCCGACCGGTGCGCGGATCGTGCACCGGCGCGGCCGCACACGTCCACGGCTGCACTTGCCGTATGAAGTGCTCGGCCGCGAACACCTGCACCGGCCGGCCGACGGCGACGGCCGTACCCGGCGCGTTGGTCCCGACCTCGGACTCCGCCCAGCGCGCCCCCGGCACGAAGTTCATCCCGTCCGCCCGGCGTCTGGTCGCCGGATGTCCCTCCACCCACAACAGCCTGCCCTGCGCGTCGCACACGGCCAGCAGATGCTCGCCGTCCGCCGCGAACGTGCCCAGCAACTCACGGACCAGCGGCATCACCCTGGCGAGGGGGTGCTCCGCGCGATAGGAACCGAGGTCGCCGTCCGTCAGTTCCACACGTGCGGTGCCCTCCGGTCCGACGCCGGCTTTCGCGGAGCGCCGCCACGAATCGGCCACCACGGAACGGACCGGCCGGGCCACCGCGCCGCCCTGGGTGAACGCCTCGTGCGCACGGCGCAGCACCCGCACTCGCTCGACAGGGTCGGCTCCCGGCTCCAGAGCCACCCATGGATCGGTCAACTCGGCCTCCCGGCAGTCCGTGCATGGCAGGGTCCATCGTCAACCTCGCACCCGCGCCCGACAAGCCATGAGACGTACCCGGCGGTTCCGCCTCCACGACCTCAGACGGCGTTGACCAGACGTATGTACCGGGCCCAGTCCCAGTGCGGCCCGGGATCGGTGTGGTCGGTGCCCGGCACCTCGTGGTGGCCGATGATGTGGTCGCGGTCCTTGGGGAGGCCGTACCTGTCGCAGACCTCCGAGGCGAGGGCCGCCGACTGCTCGTACATGGCATCGGTGAAGTACTCGGGGCGCTCGACCCAGCCCTCGTGCTCGATGCCGATGCTGCGTGCGTTGTAGTCCCAGTTGCCCGCGTGCCAGGCGATGTCCCGCTCACGGACGCACTGGGTGACTCTGCCGTCGGCCGATCGCAGGACGTAGTGCGCGGAGACCTGCTTCGCCGGGTTCCAGAAGACGGGCATCGTGTTCTTGTAGGTCGTCTGCGTCACGTGAATGATCACCAGGTCGACGGGGTGGCTCGTCGGGCGGTCCGCCGCCGTGTAGTTGGCCTCGCTCGCCGGCTCCCACAGGGCGAACGCGTGGTCCACGGGCGCTGGGTGGGCATCCGCGCGGGGACTCGGGAGCAACGCGTAGGGGATCGCGGCGAAAGCGGTGCCTTTCAGCAGCCGCCGCCTGCTCGGCAACGCTTCGGCTCGCTCCATGGGGTCTGCCTTTCAGAGGGGGGCTGAATCCGATCTGCGGGGAGGGGCGCCCGTGTGTGAGACGCATCCGCAGGTCGAACGGCTGCGCCTCGCGTGATTCACGGTACGGCGATCAGCCGATGCGCCGTCGAGGCGTGGGGGAAACGGTGGAAAAGCGAGCCGTTGTGGACAACTCCGCCACCTTCAGGGGTGAGATGGCCGTGACTGCCCGGGACTTGAGGACAGCTTCTCCCGCTTCGGCGCGCCCGCGCTCTCTGCCGGGTTACGCCCGCGAGGCAACCAGGCGAGCGGTGCGCAGCGCCGGGTCCTGGCCGCGATCTCTGCGGTTACGCCCGGACCCCGACCGTCGCCGGGTCGTCGAGCACCGCCCGTACCACCGAATGGGCCGCGCCCAGGAGCGGTCCCTCGGAGCCGAGGCGTGACACGGTCACGGCGCATGCGGGCCCCGCTGTCCGCCGGGCCAGCTCACGTTCCAGTGACGGGACGAGCCAGGGTGCGAGAGCGGCCAGGGCACCGCCCAGGACCACCGTCTCGGGGTCCAGCAGATTGACCGCGCCGGTCAGCGCGATACCCAGCGCGGTACCGGCGCCGCGCAGCGCCCGGCGTACCTCCTGGTCCCCGGCGGCGGCCCGCTCGGCGAGCAGCTCCACCCGGTCCTCGCCCGGCTCCAGCCCGGCCGCCCGCAGCACGGCCTCCTCGCCGGCGTACTGCTCGAGACAGCCACGCCCCCCGCACGCGCACTGCGGGCCCTCCGGCCGTACGGGCACATGGCCCAGCTCGCCCGCGAAGCCGCGGGTGCCCCGCAGCAGCCGGCCGTCCACGACCACCGCGCCACCGATACCGATCTCCGCGGAGACATGCAGGAAGTCGCGCGGCGTCGCGGCGCCTAGCCAGAGTTCGGCGAGGCCGCCGAAGTTGGCCTCGTTGTCGACGGTCAGCGCCAGACCGTCGGGGAGCAGTGCGCCGAGGTCCGTGTCCTGCCAGTCGAGGTTGGGGGCACGGACCACGGTGCGGGCGTCCCGCGCCACCAGTCCGGGCACGGCGACCGCGAGGCCCGCCGCCCACAGGCCCTCCTTCTCGGCCTCGGCGACGACCTGCCGTACGAGCACCGTCAGCTCGTCGATCACCGGCTCGGGGGAGCGGCCGCGGTTGGTCCCGTGCCGCACGGCACGCGCGCGTACCGCGCCGCGCAGGTCCACCGCGCACACCGCGAGGTGGTCGACGCCGATCTCCGCGCCGATTCCGGCGGGACCGCGTCCGCTGAGAGCGAGCGCCGAACCGGGGCGGCCGACCCGGCCGGGACGCTCCGGACCCAGTTCCTCCAGGAGCCCCGCCCGGATCAGCTCGTCCACCAGCGTGGACACAGCCGCCCGGGTGAGGCCGATGTGCGACGCCACCGCCGCGCGGGAGAGCGGGCCCTCGGCGTTGACGGTGTGCATCACCCGGGAGAGGTTGCGGCGGCGCATGCCCTGCTGAGTGTCGGGCAGGCGGCGGCCGGGACTGCTCGGGTGCGCCTCGTGCAGCGGTGCGGTCATACCTCCCCCGGTTCCTCTCGAAGTGTCGTGGCTGATGGCCCTCAGATCATGCCGGAAGCGTATCTCCCCACTTCAGGCGCCCTTGCCCGGTCAGCGGCCGCCAGGCTCGCGCTCCAGCAGCGGCGCCGCGTCGGAGAGTACCCCTGAGATCCTGGCCAGCGTCTCCTCGTCCCGCTCGACCGCCTCCAGCACCGGCCCGCGCGTGGTGTCCCAGCGGCGGGCGACCGCGGCCGGGTCCTCGCCGGTGAGGAGCCCCGCGGCCTGCGCGGCCGCGCCCAGCGCGACCAGTTCCTTGGCCTCCGGGACCTGCACCGCCCGCCCCGACAGCCGTCGCACGGTCTGCTGCCACGCCGTGCCCCGCGCGCCGCCGCCGATCAGCAGCAGCGGAGCCGAAGGGTCCGCGTCCGCGTCGAGCACCAGGTCGAGGGCACCGAGCAGCGAGTGCACGGCACCGTCGTACGCGGCCTGGAGGAGCTGTCCGCCGGTCGTGTCGTGCCGCAGCCCGTGCAGGAGACCGGAGGCGTGCGGGAGGGCCGGGGTGCGTTCGCCGTCCAGGTAGGGGAGGAGGGTGACGCTCGTGCCGGGCTCCACGGCCTCGCGGTCCAGACCCAGCAGCGCGGCGACGCGGTCGACGGCCTGGGTGCAGTTCAGGGTGCAGGCCAGCGGCAACCAGTCCCCGTGGGCGTCCGCGAAGCCCGCCACCGTGCCGGTCGGGTCGGTCGGGCGATGCTTCGACACGGCGTACACCGTGCCGGACGTGCCGAGGCTCAGCACCGGTGTGCCGGGCCGCAGGCCGAGGCCCAGCGCGGCGGCCGCGTTGTCCCCGGTGCCCGGGGCGACGAGGGTGCCCTTCGCGAACGGCAGGTCGTGGGCGTCCCGCACGGTGCCGGCGACCTCGCCGGGCCGGACCACACGGGGCAGCAAGGCCGGGTCCAGGCCCACATGGGCGAGGACCTCCTCGTCGTACACCTCCGTCCCCGAAGCCCACCAGCCGGTGCCGGAGGCGTCACCGCGGTCGGTCGTGCCCTGTCCCGTGAGGCGCTCGGTCAGATAGTCGTGCGGCAGCCGGACGGCGGCGGTGGCGCGGACCGCCTCGGGCTCGTTCTCGGCGAGCCAGGCCCACTTCGTGACGGTGAAGGACGTACCGGGGACGCTTCCGGTGCGCTCGGCCCAGGCCTTCGGGCCGCCGAGCTCCGCCACCAGCCGGCGCACCTGCGGCGCGGAACGCACGTCGTTCCACAGCAGCGCCGGGCGCACCGGTTCGCCCTGCGCGTCGAGCGTGACCAGGCCGTGCTGCTGACCGCCGATCGACACCGCCGCGGCCTCACGGGCGGGCTCACCGCACTGGCGCAACGCCTCGCACAGCGCGTCCCACCACTGCCGCGGATCGCTCTCCCGGCCCGCGCCGGACGACACGGTGTGCGGGGCCTGCCCGCTCGCGACCACCCGTCCGGTCGACGCGTCGACGACCAGGGCCTTGGTGGACTGTGTGGACGAGTCCACACCGACGACGAGCGGACCCTCGGCTGCTGACATCGGGCTCTCCCTCTCACGCGGGCTCGTGACTGCCGCCGACGCGGCTGACGCGTCCGACGGGCGACATCTTGTCTTCCCAGAGACGCGTCCGCATACTAATTTGTAAATCGCCATGACGAAATAGTCGGAGCGCAAGGAGCCGCGGCATGAACTACCAGCCCACCCCCGAGGACAGGTTCACCTTCGGCCTGTGGACCGTCGGCTGGCAGGGAAGGGACCCGTTCGGCGACGCCACCCGGCGCGCCCTCGACCCTGTCGAGACGGTGCAGCGTCTGGCCGAACTGGGCGCCTACGGCGTGACCTTCCATGACGACGACCTGATCCCCTTCGGGTCCTCGGACAGCGAGCGCGAGGAGCACATCAAGCGCTTCCGTGCCGCCCTGGACACCACCGGCATGACCGTGCCGATGGCCACCACCAACCTGTTCACGCACCCCGTCTTCAAGGACGGCGCCTTCACCGCCAACGACCGGGACGTCCGCCGTTACGCGCTGCGCAAGACGATCCGCAACATCGACCTGGCGGTCGAGCTCGGCGCCAAGATCTACGTCGCCTGGGGCGGCCGTGAGGGTGCCGAGTCCGGTGCCGCCAAGGACGTGCGCGTGGCGCTCGACCGCATGAAGGAGGCCTTCGACCTTCTGGGCGAATACGTCACCTCCCAGGGCTACGACCTGAAGTTCGCCATCGAGCCCAAGCCGAACGAGCCGCGCGGCGACATCCTGCTCCCCACGGTCGGTCACGCCCTGGCCTTCATCGAGCGCCTGGAGCGCCCGGAGCTGTACGGCGTGAACCCCGAGGTCGGCCACGAGCAGATGGCCGGGCTGAACTTCCCGCACGGCATCGCGCAGGCCCTGTGGGCGGGCAAGCTCTTCCACATCGACCTCAACGGCCAGTCCGGCATCAAGTACGACCAGGACCTGCGCTTCGGCGCCGGTGACCTGCGCTCGGCCTTCTGGCTGGTCGACCTCCTGGAGAGCGCCGGTTACGCGGGCCCGAAGCACTTCGACTTCAAGCCGCCGCGCACCGAGGACTTCGACGGGGTGTGGGCGTCGGCCGCGGGCTGCATGCGCAACTACCTCATCCTGAAGGAGCGCGCCACCGCCTTCCGCGCCGACCCGCAGGTCCAGGAGGCCCTGCGCGCGGCCCGCCTTGACCAGCTGGCCCAGCCGACCGCCGCCGACGGTCTGCAGGCGCTGCTCGCGGACCCCACCGCGTTCGAGGACTTCGACGCGGAGGCCGCCGCGGCCCGCGGCATGGCCTTCGAGCAGCTCGACCAGCTCGCGATGGACCACCTGCTGGGTGCCCGCAGCTGATCACGCGCGCGTGAAGGAGGCCCCCGCCGCTCGTAGCGGCGGGGGCCTCCCGCTGTTCAATGCGGCGGGTTCGGCCCACCTCCCGGAAGGGGCGGTTACCTTGCCGAGGCTCGCGCAGGTCTCCGACACGCTCACGCCTCGGTGAAGCGCTCACGCCTCGGTGTCGACCGAAGCCAGTGCCGTCGCCGGATCGTGGGCGGCCGGGCCCGCCGGCGCCCAGCGGCCCCGCTCCCTGCGGTACGGCCACCAGCGGCCGTCCCGTCCGAGGCGCAGCTGGGCGGAGCCGCCGACCACGGTCCAGCGGTTGTGGGCGGGGCGCAGCCGTGGCCGTTCGTCGTCGTCCCAGGCCGCTTCCAGGGCGTCACGCGCGCGTGCGAGCGGTTCCGCCGGGACGGGCCACTCCTCGTCGAGGACGGCGAGCCCGGCCGCGCCGCCGTACCGCCAGGCGCGGACCGCGAGCGCCAGCCCTTCCCCGCCACGCCCGGAGCCCTCCGCGAGCCGTGCCGCGACGCTCGGCTCCGGGGCGCCGGCGGCCAGGCGCACCGCGTCCTGATCCGGCGTGGGTTCTGCCTCCACGGCCTGCTGATCATGTCCGTCGCGCAGGGCCTCGGCCAACAGCCTGTGGGCCTCCTGGGCGGTCCTCGCCACCAGGAACTCCAGCGCGCCCGGGTCGACACCGGGCCCTGGCGGCACCTCGGTGTCGAGGGACGGCGGCAGACCGGGCTCCGCGGGCAGCCCGGGCGGCTCCGGGAGCGGAGGCAGGATGTCGCCGGCCGCGTACGCCTCGGCGGCGTCCAGGCCGTCCTGGGGGCTTTCCGGTGCGCTCTGCTCCTCGGTCTCGGGGGCGGCACTGCGGACCTGGAGTTCGTCCAGCAGCGCCCGCTCGGCGCGGCCCCGCATCAGCAGCAGGACGAACGGATCCTGGTCCAGCAGTCGCGCCACCTGGTAGCAGAGCGCCGCGGTGTGCCCGCAGTGGTCCCAGGCGCCGCAGTCGCACTCCGCCTCCAGGTCTCCGAGGCCGGGCAGCAGGTCGACCCCGGCCGTCGCCGCGTCCTCGACGAGATGCGGCGGCATCTCACGGTCGAGCAGGGCGGCGATGTGCCCCGACCGCTCCGCGGCCATCCCGAGGAAACGGTCCCAGTGCTCCTCGGACAGTTCCTGGAGCAGGACGTCGGCGCGATGGGCCGTGCCGTCCCGGTCCTGGACCACGGCCGTGACCCGTCCGGGGCGCACCGCCACGGCTCCCACGGCTCCCGCGCGCGCGAGTCTGCGCCCCTCCTTGAGCTGCCCGGAGTCCAGCGCAGCGTCCTCCAGCGCCTTCAGCCAGGCCCGGCCCCACCACGTCTGCGCGAATCCACGCTGCACCGGCGCGAGCGTGGCGAACGTGCGTTCTTCGTTCTGCCCGCTGCGTTCCTTCATCGTGCGTCCCCTCGCAGTTCCACCAGGTCGGCCAGTTCGGCGTCGGACAGCTCGGTGAGGGCCGTGTCGGCGGAACCGAGCACCGCCTCGGCCAACGCACGCTTGCGGACCAGCATGTCCGCGATGCGGTCCTCGATCGTTCCCTCCGTGATCAGCCGGTGCACCTGCACCGGCCGCGTCTGGCCGATGCGGTACGCCCGGTCGGTCGCCTGTGCCTCGACGGCGGGGTTCCACCAGCGGTCGTAGTGCACGACGTGTTCGGCGCGCGTCAGGTTCAGGCCGGTGCCGGCGGCCTTCAGGGACAGCAGGAAGACGGGAACTCCTCCCTCCTGGAAGCTCTCGACCATCGCCTCGCGCTCCGGGATCGGTGTGCCCCCGTGCAGGAACCGCGTCGGCACGCCACGCGCCGCGAGATGGCGCTCCAGGAGCCGCGCCATCCCCACGTACTGCGTGAACACCAGAACGCTCGCCCCCTCGGAGAGGATGGTGTCCAGCAGTTCGTCCAGCAGCTCCAACTTCCCCGACCTGCCGGCGATCCGGGGCCGCTCCTCCTTGAGGAACTGCGCCGGGTGATTGCAGATCTGCTTGAGCCCGGTGAGCAGCTTCACGATCAGCCCGCGCCGTTCCATGCCGTCGGCCCGGGCGATCTCCGCCATCGTCTCGCGAACCAATGCCTCGTACAGGCCCACCTGCTCCCTGGTCAGCGACACGGCGCGGTCCGTCTCGGTCTTCGGCGGCAGTTCCGGGGCGATGCCCGGATCCGACTTGCGGCGCCGCAGCAGGAACGGCCGTACGAGGCGGGCGAGCCGCTCCGCGGCGGCGGGATCCCGGCTGCCCTCGACAGCCTGCGCGTACCGGGTGCGGAAGGTGCCGAGCCTGCCGAGGAGCCCCGGGGTCGTCCAGTCGAGGATCGCCCACAGCTCGGACAGGTTGTTCTCCACCGGAGTGCCCGTGAGCGCCACACGCGCGCGTGCCCCGATGGTGCGCAGCTCCTTCGCCGTGGCCGAGTACGGGTTCTTCACGTGCTGCGCCTCGTCCGCGACGACCATGCCCCAGGGGACGTCGCCGAGCCATGACGCGTCGAGCCGCATCGTGCCGTACGTGGTGAGGACGAACTCCCCGTCCGCCAGCCCGTCCAGGGTGCGCCGGGTGCCGTGGAAGCGGCGCACCGGAACGCCGGGCGCGAACTTCTCGATCTCGCGCTGCCAGTTGCCCATCAGCGAGGCCGGGCAGACCACGAGTGTGGGGCCGGCGGAGGAGGCTTCGGACTGCCGGTGCAGATGCAGGGCGATCAGGGTGATCGTCTTGCCGAGCCCCATGTCGTCCGCGAGGCAGCCGCCCAGCCCCAGAGACGTCATCCGGGCCAGCCAGCCGAGGCCCCGCAGCTGGTAGTCGCGCAGGGTCGCGGCGAGCCCCGACGGCTGCCCGACAGGTACCTGCCCCTCCGGGTCCGAGAGCCGCTCCCGCAGAGTGGCCAGCCAGCCAGTGGGCCGCACGTCGACCATCCGGCCGTCGATCTCGGTGGAGCCCGTCAGGGCGGCGCCGAGCGCGTCGACCGGGGACACCTTGTGGTCCCGCTGCGCTCGGGCGCGGCGGATCTCCTCCGGGTCGACGAGGACCCACTGGTCGCGCAGGCGCACCATCGGGCGGTTGGCCTCCGCGAGCGCGTCCAGCTCCTCGCGGGTCAGCCGCTGGTCGCCCAGGGAGAACCGCCAGTCGAAGGCGAGCAGCGCGTCGGCCGACAGGAATGACGGAGTGCCGGAGGCGAACCCGCCGGAACCGGTCGTGGTGGGGCTGCCCGTACCGGCCGCCTTTTCGTCGCTCTGTTCGTCGTCCGACGGACCGATGACCGCGCGGGCGGTCAACGTGCGTGCCAGCTCCTTGGGCCAGTGCACGTCGACGCCTGTGGCGGCCAGTGTCCGGGCCCCCTCGCCCAGGAGGTCGGTGATCTCCTCGTCGGCGAGATGCACCGCGTCCGGCACGGCTGCCGAGAGCAGCGGGGTGAGCGGGGCCCAGGCGCGAGCCGCGCGGCGCAGCGCGAGCAGGGCGTCCATCCGCGCGCGCGGGCCGAACGCCTCGGCACCGGCCCACACTCCGGACGCGTCCGAGACCAGCGCCGGGTCGCTGACGCTGTGCACCTGGAGGACGGCCCGGAACGACAACCCGGTCTCGTCCGGGTCGGCCGAGGCCAGTCCGGGGACCTCCACGCGCAGCGACAGGCGGACCCCGGCGTCGTGACCGGCGGCGACATCGGCGGCCCAGGCGCGCTGCTCGGGCACCGACTGCGGCTCCCGCGCCGCGAAGGCAGGGCCACCTGCCGCGAGGGCGGCGGCGGGGGAGCGCGGCAGCGAGTCGGCGACCGCGTCGAGGAACGCGCGCAGCAGCCGCTCGGGGTCCGGCAGACGCAGTGGCGAGGAGTGGTCGACGGGTACAGCGTGTGCCTCCGGCGGCATCGCCGCCGCCAGCTCGCGGAGCCGTTCCAGGGCCTCCGCCCGCAGGGGGCCGATCCGCCACGCGTCATGGCCCGCGGCGGTCACACCGGGCAACAGAAGTCCGCGCGCGACGAGTTGCAGGGCCAGGACGGCGGCGGTACCCCAGAAGACGGTCGACCGGTCGGCGTCCGCCGCCGCACGCGCGCGTGTGAGCACCGGCAGGGCGGCGCTCACCGGGAGCGACACGACGGGAACCGTCAGCAGCTCGACACCCGTCTCGCCGGGCAGGACGACCGTCGACTCCCCGGCGGAGCCCACCGCGACGGGCGGCGGTGCCGTGCCGTCGGGGCGCCGGAAGACGAAACGGCCGGTCCGGGCCGGGTCGTCGGCCACGAAGGCGGCGTGACAGCGGGCCAGCTCAGAAACATCGGCAGGGGACGCCGCGAGGTTCATCGGCACAGAGATGCTGAACTCCTCAAATTTGACTACCGCACACTCAGAATCGCCCAGGGTACCTCACTTCAAAGGTCCCGGGAGTGTGATCCGAGGTGACGTCCGTCACGGCGTGAGGGTGATGCCGAGAAAAGTGGAAGGCGTCTCAGGGTTGCGCCGGGGGCGGAGTCAGGGTTGCGTCAGGGTCGTGGTCCGGAACTGCGGGGAGCGGGAGCCCGTTTTCAGGACAGAGAGCGGCAGTGGGCCGCGAAGGAGGCGACGGAGATGTCGAAGAGCACGAAGATCGTCGTGGGGGGTGCGGCAATCGGGATCGTCCTGCTGTTCCTGTTGCCGTTCCCCTTCTGGGCCAATCTCCTGATAGTCCTGGGGATCCCCACGGCCGCGTACCTGACACTCGACCCCTCGCAGCGACGCAGGCTGCGCCGGGTCGGCCGCAAGGAGCTCGGACGCTGAGGTGTCACCGGCCCGCGGCCGGGCCGGTGACACGCGGCAGAGTCGGGGGCGAGCCCGCGCTCAGTTGGGGCGTACCGCGATCTTGTCGAGGGACTCCAGGAGACCGGGCAGTTCCTCGCCACGCCCCACCGGGAGCACTTCCCCCGGTTCGTCGTCGAGAAGGACGAAGGCGATGTCGTCGGTCCTGGCCACCATCGACCACCCGGGGCCGTCGGCACGAAGGGTCCGGGCGTCGCCCGGCGCGAACGACGAGCGCACACGTCCGAGGGGCGGCGGCGACTCGACGTAGGCGCGTGCCTCGGCGAGGACTCGGCGGATGCCCGAGCGGACGCCGCCCTCGTCGCGGCCGGACTCGGCGGCGTCTCCGGCTGCCGCCGCGCTCGCGCCGTTCTGTCCCGTGAAGGCGGAGTCGTCGATCTGTGCCCGCCAGGTGCTCCACTGAAGCGCGATCTCATCGGCGCCCAGGCGCCGCTGTGCGGGGCCCCAGACCGTGGTGTCCGGCGGGCTCAGCGGCGGCAGGTCGGAGACCTCCGGGTCCGGGTCGTGCGGAGCCGGCACACCGGGAGCGGCCACGGCCACCGCGAGGGGCCAGCCGGGCAGCGCGGCCACCACGGAGTCCTCGTCGGGCGACAGGTCGTACTCCATGCCGCAGTCCCACGAGGCGATGGCCACGGCGACCAGTGACACGTCGTCCACCACGACCGTCCACCGGGCGCCGTCGCTGTCCTGGCCCAGGACGATCCCGTAACCGTCGGCGAGCGGGGCGAGACCGAGCGCCGCGCAGGCCTCGGGGTAGTCGTCGCCCAGTACGCTGGGGAAGTTCGCGGGCGTGAGCAGCACCGCCGTCAGCACATACAGTGCGTCGTCGTCCCCGGCGGCGACGGCGTCATCGTCCGTCCCGGCCATGCCGGCCTCCCATTGCTCTCGCTCGTCCGTCGGCGCACCCTAATGCGCCCGGCGGGCGCTTGTCACGAGAGTGAAACCCACGCAGAGCTGCGGTTCCGGCCGGACAGGGGCGAATCGACCGGTGCTTCTCGCCCCTTCAGGCGGCGGGCAGCCCCAGAAGCGACCGTGCCACCGTCTGCGGCGACTCGTCCCGCTCGCGTGCCAGCGCTATGACCGCACGACACGCCAGCTCGCTCACCCCGAACGACAGGGCCTCGGGCGACACCCAGGTCACGGTCTCGTCGATCCGGTCCTGGTCGTCGTCGGCGCACGCCGAGATGTAGGCGGCCGCCGCTTCGAACAGGTTGTGCGTGCGTTTCTCCTCCTGCGTGGTCGCCTCGGTGCGCGTCGAGTCGAGGAATCTGTCGAAGGACCTACGGAGCCTGTCGAACATAAGGGCTACCTTCCCCCATCTCGGTATGCACATACCGTTCACGTGTTCCTACTCAACGTAGAGACGGAGGCGCGGCGACAGAAGAGGGTCCATCCCGGGAGCAGGGCCGAGCGGCGAGGTCGCGATCTGGGACCCTGCTGGTCAGGGGGTGTGCCGCGGGTCAGCCGGTGCGTACGGCGAGCGCGAGGAATCGGCTGTCCTCGTCGATGTACGACGTCATGCGCCAGCCCGAACCGGCCAGCAGCGGGCCGAGGTTCGCCTCCGCCCGGAGATCGGCCGGGGTGATCTGCCGTCCCTGGCGCGCCGCGAGCGCGGCCCTGCCGATCGGGTGGAAGAGCGCCAACGTCCCGCCAGGCCGGACCACCCGCGCGAGCTCCCGGAGATTCCCCGCCGGGTCCGCGAGATGCGCGATGAGCCCCGCGGCGAAGACCGCGTCCAAGGAACCCGTGCGCAGCGGCAGGGCCGCCACGTCCGCGAGCAGCAGCTGCCCGTCGAGGTGCCGCCCGGCTCGTACGGCGGCCTCCAGCATCGCCGGGGTCAGATCCGCCCCGAGGACCACGCCGGAGGGGCCCACGGCCTTCCATAGCGGCGTCAGGGCCCGTCCCGTGCCGCAGCCCGCGTCGAGCACACGGTCACCCGGCCGCAGGCCGAGGTCGGCGACGGCGGCGGCGTAGGCGGGTCCGTCGTCGGGGAACCGGGTGTCCCAGTCGGCGGCTCGTGCCGTGAAGAACTCCTGGACATGTGTGTGGTCGTCGCTCATGCTCCGCATGATCCCCCACGGTCGGGTGAGCGGGCACGGTGTGCATGTTCGAGCGTGAGGCGATCGTTCCGACGCATATATGCGCCACCTTCCACCACTTTTCGAAATGCGCCCCCTTCGTGCACCCGTGCTCCCACTAGCGTCCCGGAGCCATGGGACACCTGGACCACGCCACCTTCGGCTGGCTGACCCCCGTGCTGTCGTACGTGATGGCCTGCATGGGCGCGGCACTCGGACTGCGTTGCACCGTCCGTGCGCTGGGCGCCACCGGCCGCGCCCGCCGCAACTGGCTCGTCACCGCAGCGTCCGCGATCGGCACCGGCATCTGGACCATGCACTTCGTGGCCATGCTCGGCTTCGGTGTGAGCGGCACCGAACTCCGCTACGACGTGCCGTTGACCATCCTCAGCCTGCTCGTCGCCATGGCCGTCGTCTGCGGCGGAGTCTTCGCCGTCGGCTACAGCCGCAACCGCCAACGGGCGCTTCTTCTCGGCGGCCTCACCACCGGACTGGGCGTCGCCAGCATGCACTACCTGGGCATGGCGGCGGTACGGATGCACGGCGAGGTGACATACGACCCGGCCCTCGTCGCGCTCTCCGTGGTGATCGCCGTCGTCGCGGCCACCGCCGCCCTGTGGGCGGCCCTCAACATCAGGTCGCCCCTCGCGGTCACCGTCGCCTCCATGGTCATGGGCGGCGCGGTGAGCAGCATGCACTACACCGCCATGTGGGCGGTGCGCGTGGAGGTCGCTCCCTCCGGCGAAAACCTGCCCGGGGTCACGGCGATGCAGTTCATCTTCCCCCTCGCCGTCGGCCTCGGGTCCTATCTCTTCCTCACCTCGGCGTTCGTCGCGCTGTCGCCGACGGCCGGGGAACGCGAGGCCTCCGCGTCGGCCCAACAGCCCGTCGGGAGCGCCGCCGCCCACTAGCAGCGCACCTCGGCGGCACGAAGGCACACCCAGACCACACCGAGCGAGGAGGCCATGCGTACATCCGGCAGGACCTCGACCACCGGCGCCGAGACGCCGACCCGGCCCGCGGCGCGCGGACGCCGCGCCCACGCGGGACCACCGGCCGACGAAGGTTTCGCCCCCGACGAGACCGGCGCTCACACGACCGGCCCACCCAGACGCGCCGGCCGCCCGCACATACGCCCCCGCACCGTCCGAGCCAAGATCATCTGCCTGTTGATGGTGCCCGTCGTCTCCCTGCTCGCCCTGTGGGCGTACGCCACCGTCACCACCGCCCAGGACGTCGCCCGGCTTCGGCAGCTCCAGCGCGTCGACGCCTCCGTGCGCGCCCCGGTCGCCGACGCGGTCGCCGCGCTCCAGGCCGAGCGTGCCGCCGCCGTGCGGTACACCACGAGGCCCTCCGACGCACACGGGAGCGACCTGGAAGCACTCTCCCGGGCATCCGATCGCGCGGTCGCCCGACTGCGTCTGGGCGGCCGGCACACCGTCGCCGACGGAATCGACCTACCCGCCGGGGTCGCCGAGCGGCTCGCGGCCTTCGTCTCCGGTGCCGAGCAACTGCGCCCCCTGCGCGCGTCGGTGCTCGACCGTCGTAGCGGCTGGGCGGAGACGTACCAGAGGTACACCACGACCATCTCCACGGCCTTCGGTGTGGGCGGCGCACTCAGCGGCATCCAGGACGCCGAAACGGGCTCCGACGCGCGCGTGCTGCTCGAGTTCTCCCGCGCGGCCGAGGCCCTCGCCCAGGAGGAGGCGCTGCTGGCCGGCGCACGGCTCTCCGGCACCCTCGACGGCGAACGACTGCGTCTGTTCAGCGGCGCCGCGGGTGCCCGCCACACCCTGACCGAAGCCGCTGCCGCCGACCTCCGTGGCCCCGAACGGGCGGCATGGGAAGAACTCGCCGAGGGCGACGCCTACACCGACCTGAACGCCGTCGAGGACAAGGTGCTCGCAAGCCGTCCCGGCAGCAAGGCGCTCACCGCGGCACCGGTGGATGTCTGGGAGTCGGCCCACACGCGCGTGCGGGACAGGATGCGGAAGATCGAGGCCGACGCCGGACGCGACGTGGCCGAGCGGGCCGACCCGTTCACGCGCGCCCTCCTCACCCCGGCCGGTGCCGCCGTGCTCCTCGGTCTCGCCGCCGTCGCCGCGTCGCTCGTGATCTCCGTACGCATCGGGCGCGGACTCGTCGTCGAGCTGGTGAGCCTGCGGAACGGAGCCCTGGAGATCGCCCGCCGCAAACTGCCCCACGCCATGCGGAAACTGCGGGCCGGAGAGGAGATCGACGTCGACGCCGAGGCCCCGCCGGGGCCCGCCGCCGAGGACGAGACCGGCCAGGTCGCCGAGGCGCTGCGCATCGTCCACCGGGCCGCCCTCCGCGCGGCGGTCGAGCGCGCCGAACTGGCCGGCGGCATCTCCGGAGTGTTCGTCAACCTCGCCCGCCGCAGCCAGGTCCTCGTCCACCGCCAGCTGAGCCTCCTCGACAGCATGGAACGCAGGTCCGAGGACCCCGACGAGCTCAGCGACCTCTTCCGGCTCGACCACCTCACCACCCGGATGCGACGCCACGCGGAGAGTCTGATCATCCTGTCGGGAGCCGCACCGGGCCGCGCCTGGCGCATGCCTGTCTCCCTGACGAACGTCGTCCGCGCAGCCGTCTCCGAGATCGAGGACTACGCGCGCGTGGAGGTACGGCAACTGCCCGAGGCACGGATCGCCGGTGCCGCCGTCGCCGACCTCATCCACCTCCTCGCCGAACTCGTCGAGAACGCAGCCCAGTTCTCACCACCGCACACGCGCGTGCGGATCACCGGGGAACCCGTCGGCAACGGATACGCCGTCGAGGTCGAGGACCGCGGGCTCGGCATGGGCAAGGAGACCCTCGACGAGGCCAACCGCAGGATCGAGCAGTCGGAGGCCCTCGACCTCTTCGACAGCGACCGTCTCGGACTGTTCGTGGTGAGCCGACTCTCCTCCCGCCACGGCATCAAGGTCCATCTGAGGCCCTCTCCCTACGGTGGCACCACAGCCGTGGTCCTCCTGCCGACCGCTCTGCTGCACAACGGCACGACGGAACGTTCCCCCCGAGCCACTGTCGAGGCACAGCGGCGGCCCGAGCAACGGGAGTACGCGCGCGTGCACGCCGGTCCGCGTCAGGACCCCGTGGAGCAGTCCGTCGACCGGCGGGCACTGATGGCTCCCGTGGCCTCCGCCGGGGAGTCCATGGCGGGCGGCCCGCCCGAACCGCCCCCGCCGGGCGTCACCGCCCTGCGGCAGCACCGTCCGCCGCAGGAGCCGGACCCCACCGGTGAACTGCCACGCCGGGTACGGCAGGCCCATCTCGCCCCCCAACTGCGCGACCGGCACAGCCGCGGGCCGGAACCTGCCCCGAGCCACGGGGGCGACGACGACCGCACCCCCGAACTCGTACGGGACCGTATGGCGGCCTACCGCGACGGCTGGACGCGAGGCGGCGGCAGGGCACCCGGACGAGGCGTCACCCACGGCCCCACGACGGGCAGCGACAGCAGCGAAGGAGACCCCGCATGATCCAGGACCCGACCACCAGGGCCACCGGACGGTCCGGAGAACTCGACTGGCTGCTGGACGACCTCGTACTGCGCGTGCATGAGGTGCGACACGCGGTGGTGCTGTCCAACGACGGACTCGCCGTCGGTGCGTCGACCGACCTCGCACGCGAGGACGCCGAGCATCTCGCGGCCGTCGCCTCCGGCTTCCACAGCCTCGCCAAGGGAGCGGGCCGCCACTTCGGCACCGGGGGAGTGCGCCAGACCATGGTGGAGATGGACGACGGCTTCCTCTTCGTGGCGGCTGCCGGAGACGGCTCCTGCCTGGCCGTCCTCACGGCCGTCACCGCGGACATCGGCCTCGTGGCGTACGAGATGGCACGGCTCGTGAAACGCGTGGGCGAGCACCTCTACACCGCTCCGCGCGCCGGCGCGCGGCCACCCGTCGCCGGATGAGCGGGAACGAGCCGTGCTCATGACCGAGGACAGCACGAGCGCTCCGCACGAGCCGCCGGGCAGCCAGTGGTACGACCACGAGGCCGGGCCCCTCGTCCGCCCCTACGCGATGACCGGCGGACGCACCGCCCCCGGCCCCAGTGGAGTCCGCTTCGACCTGATCGCCCTGGTGTCCCTCCACATCGGCGCACCCGACGTCGACGGGGACACCTCACTCGGTCCCGAACACCGCACGCTGATCGAACTGTGCCGGACCGAGACCCAGTCGGTCGCCGAACTCGCCGCCGGAGCCGACCTGCCGGTCGGCGTGGTGCGAGTACTCCTCGGTGACCTCCTCGAACTGGGCCACGTCACGGTCAGCCGGCCGGTGCCGCCCGCGCAACTGCCGGACGAGCGCATCCTGCGTGAGGTGATCGCCGGGCTGAGGGCGCTGTAGTCATGAACAACAGTACGAGCCGTAGGGACGGGCAACGGTGCGGGTCGATCTCGTTCGAACTTGTGCATCCAACCGGGCATCGAACACGCACGAGTCGGTCGATGCCAGGAAGAACCGGTCCAACACCCCGTTGTGGAGCGGAAGTTGTCATGATGCTGGCTCCGCACAGCAGTACCGATGTCGACCTTGCCCCGCACTCCCGAGAGAAGTGATCGATGGCCTCCCAGCACTCCGACACGACAGACGGCGACACGGGCGCCCTGGCATTGAAGATCCTCGTCGCCGGTGGTTTCGGCGTGGGCAAGACCACCCTGGTGGGGGCGGTCAGCGAGATCAAGCCGTTGCGCACCGAGGAACTCCTGAGCGAGGCCGGCCAGTCGGTCGACGACACCGGCGGAGTGGATCAGAAGGTGACCACCACGGTGGCCATGGACTTCGGCCGCATCACCATCCGGTCCGGCCTGTCGCTCTATCTGTTCGGCACCCCGGGCCAGGACAGGTTCTGGTTCCTGTGGGACGAACTGGCCCAGGGCGCGTTGGGGGCGGTCGTCCTCGCGGACACGAGACGACTCCAGGACTGCTTCCCGGCGGTGGACTTCTTCGAGCACCGGCACATCCCGTTCGTGGTCGCCGTCAACTGCTTCACCGGAGCAGGCGCCTACGGCCCCGACGACGTGTCGCGCGCCCTCGACCTCGACCAGGGCACTCCCGTGGTCCTCTGCGACGCGCGGGACCGCGCCTCCGGCAAGGAGGTACTGATACGCCTCGTCGAGTACGCCGGACGGATGCACACCGCCCGGCTGCTCGACTCGGTGAGCTGAGGCGCCCCGATCGGCCCCGTGCCGACAGGTGACGACCGGGGTCGGCGCTCAGTCGGAGACAGCGGAGTACGCGAGGACCTTGTCCACACGCACCCGCACGAGGAGCTCGCCCGGCACGCCGTTGCGGGCGCCGAACTCCTCGGCCCGGTCCTCGCCCATGTAGCGGGCGCCTATACGCGCGGCCCAGTGCCGCACCTCGTCGAGGTCCTCGGAGAGTTCCGCCCGGCCTTCCAGCACCACGAAGTCGTACGGCGGCAGATCGGAGTCCACACAGAGCGCCACACGGCCGTCCCTGGCCAGATTCCGTCCCTTGACACTTTCCTTGCCGGTGTTGAAGAGCAACTCGTCACCGTGCAGCAAGAACCAGATGGGCGTGACATGAGGACGTCCGTCGGCACGGGAGGTCGCCAGTTTTCCGGTGCGAGTTCCGTGTGAGACGAAGGCCCGCCATTCCTTGTCGGTCATCTTCTTTGCCATGTCCCCATCTTGCTTGCTCCTGCGGCAGCAGTGGGGAAGGCTGAACCGTCGGATCCTCCTCGCCAGGGGGAACGACGAATACGGGGAGTAGGAAAAATGCCGCAGAACGCGGGACTCGGTTGGTTGCTGGACGACTTGACCGAGCGCCTGGAACCCGTACGACACGCACTGGTGCTGTCCAGCGACGGATTGGTCACGGCGGCCAGTACCGGGCTGAGGCGTGAGGACGCCGAGCACCTCGCCGCGGTCTCATCGGGGCTGCACAGCCTCGCCAAGGGCTCGGGACGCCACTTCGGCGCCGGTGACGTACGGCAGACGATGATCGAGTTCGACGACGCCATGCTCTTCGTCACCGCGGCCGGCGCGGGCAGTTGCCTGTGCGTGCTCAGCGCCGCGGAAGCGGACATCGGTCAGATCGCCTATGAGATGACCCTGATGGTGAACCGTGTCGGCGAACACCTCGGCGTGGACGCCCGACAACCCGAACCCTCCGCCGCCAGGGACCTCTGACCTGCGGTTTCAGTAGCTGGTTGCAAGTTATCCACAGGCCCGCCACGACTTCTTGTGAACGGGCTACGGTTTTCCCGAGGCGACGCGCACAGGCGTCGCGGCACCACTGCACGGGGGAGAACCACCATGTCCGGAAACACCATCACGCGACCTGCCACACCCACCGCGGCGACCGTCGCCGCAGTACCGGCCGGGGCGGCCGACCGGCCGCTCACCCAGAGCCGCGCCGCACGTGAACTGAGCCTGAAACGAAGCGAACTCGACCTCGCCGTCCACCTCGGATGCGTACGAACCGTCCCCGACGAGGGAGGCGGAGGACGCCGAGTCGCCCGCAGCGAGATCGACCGGCTCCGCGCCGAGGAGGGCTTCCCCCAGACGCTGCGCGCACGGGTCGAAGCCGTCGGCTCCAAGGACGCCGCAGCGATCCTGGAGGTGGCGCCGACGCGTTTCGTGCGCCTCGCACGGCTGGGGCTCGTCACACCGGTCAAGTTCTATCTGAACCGCTACCGTGCCGTCGTCTGGCTCTATCTGGCGGAAGAACTGCGGCGGTTCGCCGCCGACGAGAACAACGCCCCGTGGCTGACGGGGCGTCTCCCCCAGGAGCTGAGGACCCAACTCGACAACGGCCTCGATCTGCGGCCCAGGAACTGGCGAGGACGCCATCTAGGGTTCCTGCTCCGGCAGGCCGAAGACCCCTGGGCCCGGGCCGCCGCGCCGGCCTCCCTCCTCGACCCCGTTCACCTCGCGGAGATCGTCCGGGATCCCTACGAGCGCGCCCATCTCAACCGCCACCGGCCCGCACGGACCGACCAGGGGCCGCCCGACTCACCCGCCGCCCGGCTCACCGGCACGATCATGACGGCGGACGATCCCGACGAGATCGAGTGGCTTCGGGCGGACCTTCGTCAGGCTCTCGTCGAGGCTCGCGCTCACCGCCTCGCGCCGAGGCCCCGCAGGAAGGAACCGGCCCCGCGCCCGGCGAGGAGCGTCAGGCGTCCCGCGAACCGCCCCGAGACACCGGGTCCGGCATCCGAGAAGCGCCACGGCCTGCTCGGCTGGCTGACGCGCAGACACCCCTGATCCGTCGACCGGGCGCGGTACGACCCGCTGCGGGCGCCGGCCGACGGACGCGTCAGGAACCGAGCTTGCGGAACAGTCCCTCCTGGACGACCGACACGAGCAGACGCCCCTCCAGGTCGTAGATGCGGCCACGGGCCAGACCACGTCCGCCCACCGCGATCGGCGACTCCTGGTCGTACAGGAACCACTCGTCCGCACGGAACGGCCGATGGAACCACATGGCGTGGTCCAGCGACGCCATGTCGAAGCCACGCGGTCCCCACAACGGCTCGATGGGAAGGCGGACGGCATCCAGCAGGGTCATGTCGCTGGCGTACGTCAGCGCGCAGGTGTGGACGAGCGGATCGTCCCCCAGAGGGCCCACGGCCCGCATCCACACCGCGCTGCGCGGCTCCGCGTGCTCGACCTCCTCGGGGGTCCAGCGCAGCCGGTCGACATAACGGATGTCGAAGGGCTGACGCCGCGCCATGCGCTGCAACTGCTCGGGCAGCGCGCCTAGATGATCGGTGATCTCCTGCGTCAGCGTCGGCAGCGACTCCGGGTCCGGCACCTCGCGGGCCGGCGGCAGCTGGTGCTCGAAGCTCCCCTCTTCAGGCTTGTGAAAGGAGGCGGTCAGATTGAAGATCGTGCGGCCCTGCTGCACGGCGGTGACCCGACGCGTGGTGAACGACCGCCCGTCGCGGACCCGCTCGACCTGGTACACGATCGGCACCCCCGGACGCCCCGGGCGGAGGAAGTACGCGTGCAGCGAATGCACAGGCCGGTCGCCCTCGGTGGTGCGTCCGGCGGCGACCAGCGCCTGGCCGGCCACCTGGCCACCGAAGACCCGCTGCAAGGACTCCTGCGGGCTGCGCCCACGGAAGATGTTGACCTCGATCTGTTCCAGGTCGAGGAGGTCGACGAGCCGCTCGGCGGGGTTGGTCGTCATCTGCCGGCCTCTCCAGTGCTCACAGTTGACCGACGTCGGTGACCCGGACGACGGCGCGGCCCTCGGCGTCGGAGGCCGCAAGGTCGATCTCCGCGCTGATGCCCCAGTCATGATCGCCGTTCGGGTCGGCGAAGGTCTGACGGACGCGCCACAGCCCGTTCTGCGGCTCCTCCTCGATCATCAGCAGGCGAGGACCTCGGGCATCGGGACCGGTGCCGAGCTCGTCGTACTCGTCCCAGTACTTGTCCATCGCCTCGCCCCACCGCTCGGCGTCCCAGCCGGACTCGGCGTCCAACTCGCCCAGTTCGTCGACCTGGTCGAGGGCGGCCAGCTCGACACGCCGGAACATGGCGTTGCGGACGAGGACGCGGAAGGCACGCGCGTTGGAGGTGACGGGCTTGACCTGGTCGGCCTTCTCCTGGGCCTCCTCGGCGGTCATCTCCTCGGGGTTGGCGAGCTGCTCCCACTCGTCGAGGAGGCTGGAGTCGACCTGGCGGACCATCTCGCCGAGCCAGGCGATCAGATCCTCCAGGTCGTCCGACTTCAGGTCGTCGGGGACGGTGTGATCGAGGGTCTTGTAGGCGCCGGCCAGGTAGCGCAGCACGATGCCCTCGGTGCGGGCCAGCTCGTAGTAGGACACCAACTCGGTGAAGGAGAGTGCCCGTTCGTACATGTCCCGGATCACCGACTTCGGGGACAGCGGGTGGTCGCCGACCCACGGGTGGCTCTTGCGGTACGTGTTGTACGCGTGGAAGAGCAACTCCTCCAGCGGCTTGGGGTAGGTGACGTCCTGGAGCCGCTCCATGCGCTCCTCGTACTCGACGCCGTCCGCCTTCATCGCCGCCACGGCCTCACCGCGTGCCTTGTTCTGCTGGGCCGCGAGGATCTGTCGCGGGTCGTCGAGCGTCGACTCCACCACGGAGACCATGTCCAGGGCGTACGACGGCGACTCCGGGTCGAGCAGCTCGAACGCGGCCAGCGCGAAGGTGGACAGCGGCTGGTTGAGCGCGAAGTCCTGCTGCAGATCGACCGTCAGACGGACGATGCGGCCCTCGGCGTCCGGCTCGTCCAGCTTCTCGACGATGCCGCCGTCGAGCAGCGAACGGTAGATGGCGATGGCCCGCCGGATGTGGCGCAGCTGCTGCTTGCGTGGCTCGTGGTTGTCCTCCAGCAGCCGTCGCATCGCCTCGAAGGCGTTGCCGGGCCGGGCGATCACCGACAGCAGCATCGTGTGTGTCACCCGGAAACGGGACGTGAGAGGCTCAGGATCGGAGGCGATGAGCTTCTCGAAGGTGTTCTCCGTCCAGCCGACGAACCCCTCGGGCGCCTTCTTGCGGACCACCTTGCGGCGCTTCTTCGGATCGTCGCCCGCCTTCGCGAGCGCCTTCTCGTTCTCGATGACGTGCTCGGGCGCCTGCGCCACCACGAACCCGGCGGTGTCGAAGCCCGCCCGCCCGGCGCGCCCCGCGATCTGGTGGAACTCACGGGCGCGCAGCGTCCGCACCCGGCTGCCGTCGTACTTCGTCAGCGCGGTGAACAGCACCGTGCGGATGGGGACGTTGACGCCGACGCCGAGCGTGTCAGTGCCGCAGATGACCTTCAAGAGACCGGCTTGGGCCAGCTTCTCCACCAGACGTCGGTACTTGGGCAGCATCCCGGCATGGTGCACACCGATACCGTGCCGGACGTAACGGGAGAGATTGCGGCCGAACTTGGTGGTGAACCGGAAGTTGCCGATCAGCTCGGCGATCTGGTCCTTCTCCTCCCGCGTGCACATGTTGATACTCATCAGCGCCTGCGCCCGCTCCACGGCCTGCGCCTGCGTGAAGTGCACGATGTAGACGGGCGCCTGCTTGGTGGCGAGCAGCTCCGTGAGAGTCTCCGTCAGCGGCGTCAGGACGTATTCGTACGACAGCGGCACCGGGCGGGTGGCCGAGCGGACCACGGAGGTGGGACGGCCGGTGCGCCGGGTGAGGTCCTTCTCGAACATCGAGACGTCGCCGAGGGTCGCCGACATCAGGATGAACTGGGCCTGCGGCAGCTCCAGGATGGGGATCTGCCAGGCCCAGCCGCGGTCGGCCTCCGCGTAGAAGTGGAACTCGTCCATGACGACCTGGCCGACATCGGCGTTCCTGCCGTCGCGCAACGCGATGGAGGCCAGGACCTCGGCGGTGCAGCAGATGACGGGGGCGTCGGCGTTCACGGACGCGTCGCCGGTGAGCATGCCGACGTTCTCGGTACCGAAGATCTTGCACAGCTCGAAGAACTTCTCCGAGACCAGGGCCTTGATCGGGGCGGTGTAGAAGGTGACCTCGTCACGGGCGAGGGCGGCGAAGTGCGCGCCCGCCGCGATCATGCTCTTGCCGGAGCCGGTGGGCGTCGACACGATCACGTTCGCGCCGGAGACCACCTCGATGAGCGCCTCCTCCTGATGGGGGTAGAGGGTGAGACCGCGTTCCACGGCCCACGACTCGAAGGCTTCGTAGAGGGCGTCGGGGTCGGCGGTCCGCGGCAGCTGATCGATGAGGGTCACGCCCCCATCTTGCCTGCCCGCGCCCCCAAGGCGGGAATCGGATACCCGGCCGAAGATCGCGAACGCTACGCTGTGGCGCCGACGGAGCGTCGACGCACGTGGACAACTGGACAGCGGCCCGGGGCAACTGGACAGCGGCACAGAAGGAATGGGGCGGGGCACGGCCATGATGGGACCAGCACACTCACTGTCCGGGGCCGCGGCCTGGCTCGGCGTAGGGGCGGCGGCAGCCGCGACCGGGCACACCATGCCCTGGCCGGTCCTCCTGGCCGGTGCGCTGATCTGCGCGGGCGCCGCGCTCGCCCCGGACCTGGACCACAAGGCGGCGACGATCTCCCGTTCCTTCGGCCCGCTGTCCCGCTGGGTGTGCGAGATCGTCGACAAGCTCTCGTACGCCGTCTACAAGGCGACGAAGAAGCAGGGCGACCCACGCCGCTCAGGCGGGCACCGCACGCTCACCCACACCTGGCTGTGGGCGGTGCTGCTCGGCGCGGGGGCCTCGGCCATGGCGATGATGGGTGGCCGCTGGGCGGTGCTGGCCATCCTGTTCGTGCACCTGGTGCTGGCGATCGAAGGGCTGCTGTGGCGGGCGGCCCGCGGGTCGAGCAGCGACGTGCTGGTGTGGCTGCTGGCGGCGACCAGTGCCTGGATCATCGCCGGTGTCCTGGACAAGCCGGGCAACGGGGCGGACTGGCTGTTCACCGAGCCGGGCCAGGAGTACCTGTGGCTCGGTCTGCCGATCCTGCTGGGCGCGCTGGTGCACGACATCGGCGATTCGCTGACCGTCTCGGGCTGCCCGATCCTGTGGCCGATACCGGTGGGCCGCAAGCGCTGGTACCCGATCGGTCCGCCCAAGGCGATGCGGTTCCGGGCCGGCAGCTGGGTGGAGCTGAGGGTGCTCATGCCGGTGTTCATGGTGCTCGGGGGCGTGGGAGCGGCCGCGGCCCTGAACGTCATCTGACAGCGCGGCCGGGCGGCCGGGCGAGGTCAGCCCGACACCGAGTCCTCGTCCACGATGTGCATCGCGGCCTCCTCGGCGGAGGCGGCCGCGCCGTCGATGCCCACGTCGGTGGCGATCAGCCCACTCTCCTCGTCCTCGTGCGCACCTTCGTCGGGGGCGACGAGACGGCCCGAGCGAAGCCCTCCCACCTCGTTGTCCAGCAGCTCACCGTCGGTGTCCTGGGCGTCGCCGATGCCGTCCCCGTCGACCGAGGTGACGTCCGGCAGCTCCTCCGCGAGCCGCTGCTCCAAGGTCTCGCCGCGCAGCCGCTCCGCGGCGGTCACACCGGTGTGCTCCACCGCCCATGGCCGCTCCGGTGGCGACCAGCCCCGGTCGAGCGGGTCGTCCACACCGTCGGCGACCAGGGTGTCCTCGGCGTCCAGCAGCCCGGCGTCGTCCTGGATCTCCGATCCATCCGGCTGGTAGACGTCGTCTCCCCATCCGCCGGCTCTGTCCACGGGTACCTCCAGTGGTGGGACGGGCCCGGTGCCACCGTGCGGCGACGGTGGGCGCGCGAACCCCTGGGCGACGGTCCGACCCCCGCGAACCGGGCGGTTCACGGGCGTCCCCCGAATCAGTGCCCACCACCAGAGTTCCACTCGCCGTCGGCACCACGCAACGTCAGGGGACGGGCCCCGGAAGCGAGCGGGCACTCGGCCTCGGCCGCGCGGCCCGCGTCGTGGCGGTGCGGCGACCGTGCGGCGTCACCGGCGCCGCCGCCCGCACCGCCCCCGACGGTCCGGACCGGGGACGGCGTGGAGAAGGCGGCCGTGGCCCACGAGCCGGTGGTGATGCGGCGGAACACCCGCCGGCCCACGACAGGGCGTGCGCGACAGCCGACAGAGCGCGGCCGGCCGACGGGCGGCCCTGTCTGCGAGGACCGGCTCGGAGACGGCGGCCTCCTGAGCCGGTCGGGAACCGGCTCAGCCGTGCCAGGACCGCCACAGTGCCGCGTACGCGCCGTCCGCCGCGACGAGCTGGTCATGGCTGCCCAGCTCGCTGATGCGGCCGTTCTCGACGACGGCGATGACGTCGGCGTCGTGGGCGGTGTGCAGACGGTGGGCGATGGCGACGACGGTGCGGCCGTCGAGGACACGGGCGAGGGAGCGTTCCAGATGCCGGGCCGCACGCGGGTCGAGGAGCGAGGTCGCCTCGTCCAGGACCAGGGTGTGCGGGTCGGCGAGGACCAGCCGGGCCAGCGCGATCTGCTGGGCCTGCGCCGGGGTGAGTGTGAACCCGCCCGAGCCGACCTCGGTGTCCAGGCCGTCGTCGAGCGCCCGCGCCCAGGAATCGGCGTCGACCGCGCCGAGTGCCGCCCACAACTCGGCGTCCTCGGCGTGGGTGCGGGCGAGCCGCAGGTTGTCGCGCAGGGAGCCGACGAAGACGTGGTGCTCCTGGTTGACGAGGGCCACGTGGGAGCGGATGTCCTCGGCGGGCATCCGGGACAGTTCGGCACCGCCGAGGGTGATCCGACCGTCGCGGGGCGCGTAGATGCCGGCGAGGAGCCTGCCCAGGGTGGACTTGCCCGCCCCGGACGGGCCGACGAGGGCCAGCCGGGTGCCGGGCGCGACCTCCAGCGACACCTTGCGCAGCACGTCGACGCCCTCGCGGTACCCGAAGCGCACCTGCTCGGCGTGGACATGGCGTCCGTCGGGGGCCACGTCCGGGTCGCCCGCGCCCGGTTCGATGTCCCGGACGCCGACCAGCCGGGCCAGCGACACCTCGGCGACCTGCAGCTCGTCGTACCAGCGCAGGATGAGGTTCACCGGCTCGACGAGCATCTGGGCGATCAGGGCGCCCGTCGTCAGCTGGCCCAGCCCGATCCAGCCCTGGAGCACGAACACACCGCCGACGATCAGGACCGCGCCGAGGACCATGGTGTGGGTGAAGTTGATGACCGGGAAGAGCACCGAGCGCAGCCACAGGGTGTACCGCTCCCAGGCGGTCCACTCGCGGATGCGCTGGTTGGACAGCTCGATGCGGCGCGCGCCGAGGCGGTGGGCCTCGACGGTGCGCCCGGCGTCGACGGTCTCCGCGAGGACGGCGGCGACGGCCGCGTACCCGGCGGACTCGGAGCGGTAGGCGGAGGGCGCCCGTTTGAAGTACCAGCGGCAGCCCGCCACCAGCAGGGGCAGGGCCAGCAGGACGGCGAGCGCCAGCGGCGGAGCCGTCACCGCGAGCCCGCCGAGGAGGAGGGCCACCCAGACCACGCCGATCGCCAGCTGCGGCACGGCCTCGCGCATCGCGTTGGCGAGGCGGTCGATGTCGGTGGTGATCCGAGACAGCAGGTCACCCGTCCCGGCCCGCTCCAGGACCCCCGGCGGCAGGCCGACCGACCGGACGAGGAAGTCCTCGCGCAGATCGGCCAGCATCCGCTCACCCAGCATGGCCCCGCGTAGCCGCACCTCCCGTACGAACACCGCCTGGACGACGAGGGCGACGACGAACACTCCGGCGGTCAGCTCCAGATGGAGTTCGCGAGCCCCGTCGGAGACCCGTTCGACGAGTTCGCCCAGCAGGTAGGGGCCCGCCATCGAGGCCACGACGGCGATGGTGTTGACGGCGATGAGCAGGGCGAAGGCCCGGCGGTGGCGGCGGAACAGTTCGGCCACGTAGGCGCGGACGGTCGCGGGGGCGCCGACGGGCAGGGTGTTCGCCGTCGTCGGGGCGGCCGGGTCGTACGCCGGTGGCGCCACGCCGATCATGCGGTCTCCTCGATTTCTTCCAGTTCGTCCAGCACATCGCTGAGCGCGGTCCTGCGGTCCTTCGGCACGGCGTCCTCGCGCCGCGCGGCACCGTCCTTCCCCAGGGCGTGCGCGGCGGTCTCCTCGTCCGTCTCGCGGGTGACGACGGCCCGGTATCGCGGCTCCTTGCGCACGAGTTCGCGGTGCACGCCCACCGCGGCGACCTCGCCCTCGTGCACCAGGACCACGCGTTCGGCGAGGTCGAGGAGGAGCGGGGAGGAGGTGAGGACGACCGTCGTGCGGCCCTCGCGGAGGGACCGGATGCCGTCCGCGATCCTCGCCTCGGTGTGGGAGTCGACGGCGGAGGTCGGCTCGTCCAGGACCAGGACCTCGGGGTCCGTGATCAGGGAGCGGGCCAGGGCCAGCCGTTGGCGCTGGCCACCGGACAGGGACCGGCCGCGTTCGGTGATGCGCGCGTCCAGTGGGTCCTCGGCGTCCAACGAGCCCTGCGCCAGGGCCTCCAGGACGTCACCGCACTGGGCGGCGGCCAGCGCCTCCTCGGCGGTGACGTCGCCGGAGGCGGGTACGTCGAGCAGCTCGCGGAGGGTGCCGGAGAGCAGCACCGGGTCCTTGTCCTGGACGAGGACGGCCGTGCGGGCGGAGTCGAGCGGCAGTTCGTCGAGGGGGACACCGGCCAGGAATACCGACGTGCCCTCCTCCGGGGCGTGCCCGCCGAGCCGTTCCGCGAGCCGCCCGGCGGCGTCGGGGTCGCCGCACACCACGGCGGTGAGACGTCCGGCGGGGGCGAGCAGTCCGGTCGCCGGATCGTACAGGTCCCCGGACGGCACGGCGGCCTCGCGTGACCCCTCGGTGGCGGTGGCCCGCTCCAGGGACAGCACCCGTGCGGCCCGTTTGGCGGAGGGGCGGGAGAAGGAGTACGCCATCGCGATCTCCTCGAAGTGCCTGAGGGGGTACCCCAGCAGCATCACCGCGCTGTACACGGTGACGAGTTCGCCGACGGTGATCCGGCCGTCGCGGGCGAGACCCACGCCGTACCAGACGACCGCGATCATCAGCAGCCCCGGCAGCAGGACCTGGATGGCGGAGATCAGGGCCCACATACGCGCGCTGCGGACGGCGGCGTGGCGGACCTCCTGGGAGGCGCGGCGGTAGCGGTCGAGGAAGAGGTCCTCGCCGCCGATGCCGCGCAGCACGCGCAGGCCCGCCACGGTGTCCGAGGCCAGTTCGGTGGCGCGTCCTGCCTTCTCGCGCTGTTCGTCGGCGCGCCGGGTCGCGCGGGGCAGCAGCGGCAGCACGGCGAGTGCGAGCACGGGCACGCCGATGGCGACGACGATGCCGAGCGCGGGCTGGTAGACCACCAGGGCGACACAGACCAACACCACGGTGAGCGCCGCCGCGGTGAAGCGGGAGACGGCCTCGACGAACCAGCCGATCTTCTCGACGTCGCCGGTGGAGACGGCGACGACCTCGCCGGCCGCCACCCGGCGGGTCAGCGCGGAGCCGAGCTGCGCCGTCTTGCGGGCCAGGAGCTGCTGGACGCGGGCGGCGGCGGTGATCCAGTTGGTGACCGCGGTGCGGTGCAGGAAGGTGTCGCCGAGCGCGATGGTGAAGCCGCACAGCGCCAGCAGCGCGCCCGAGAGGGCCAGTCGGGTGCCGGAGCGGGCGACCACGGCCTCGATGGCGACGCCGACACAGAACGGCAGTCCGGCCACGGAGGTGAAGTGCAGCACTCCCCACGCCAGCGCCTTGAGCTGTCCGCCGAGCTGGTTGCGGCCCAGCCACCACAGGAATCGGGGACCCGAGCGTGCGTCCGGCACGCCGGGGTCTTGGAACGGAAGGTCTTGAATCTGCATGACGTCCCTGTGGGTCGTGTCAGAGGAGGGGGGAAAGGGTGCAAAAGGGGCGACGGGGCCCGGCGACCGGCCGTGAAAGGTTCGCGTCACCGCATGGTCGGAGGCAAACGGTTTTCCGTCGCCGGGCAAAGTTTCGGCCTGGACAGCCCTTGTGACGCCGGGTGCGCGGGGGCGGTGGACGCAGAGAGTCGGCGTGCGGTGCGACGATGGAGCGCATGCGAATAGGCGGTACGAGGTGTGGGGCGGTCGGCGGTGCGAGCGGGGTCGAGGGCGTGAGGCGAGCCGGGGCGGCGATGGTGGTCTGCGGGGTGCTGGTGGTGTCGCTGGCGGCGTGCGGCGGTTCGGCCGGGACGGGCAAGGGCGACACGGACTCGGGTGACAGGGCGGGGCATTCCGAGGCGCGCAAGGCCGATCCGACCCGTATTCCCGACGTGGGCGACCGCCTTCAGAAGCGGATCCCCGCCGACTCCCGTCAGGTCGTGGCCGTCTACGGAGAGGGCGTGAACGACGCCGACTCCAAGATCGTCCTGTACACGAAGAGCGGTTCCGCCTGGAAGGAAGCCAGGACCTGGCTGGGCCACAACGGCAAGAAGGGTTGGACGGCCGACCATCACGAGGGTGACAAGCGCAGCCCCGTGGGGGTGTTCACGCTCAGCGACGCGGGCGGTGTCCTCGCCGATCCGGGGGCGAAGCTGCCGTACAGCCAGTCGCCGTCGTTCCAGGCGCCGCACTACTGGGCGAAGTCGCACTGGAACGACTTCGACTACGTCATCGCCATCGACTACAACCGCGTCAAGGGCACCTCGCCGATCGACCCCACGCGCCCCGAGGGTCAGTCGAAGGGCGGCAGCATCTGGCTGCACATGGACCACGGCAGCGGAACGTCGGCCTGCGTCAGCCTGAGCAAGTCGGGGATGGAGTACCTGTTGCGCACCCTCGATCCGGCCGCGCACCCGGTGATCGTGATGGGGGACAAGGCGGCGCTGAAGGCCTGAGATCCATCAGGTCTCCGGTCAGGGATCCGGGAGATGTCTCCGGCCACTCATGTGGCCGGGGGTGTCATTGTGCGCGGCGTCGACTGCCCGTAGAACTCCGCCCATGAGAAACCGGATCATCATGTCCATGCTCACCGGGGCGACCGTCCTGGTGAGCACTCTCCTGGGAGCCGCCCCGGCCCGATCGGCCGCCCCCGCCCAGTCCGCCACCGCGGTCGACGTCCCGGCCGAGTTCGGCAGCGACTGGCACGACCCCGTCACCGCCGCCCCGCCCGTCACCAGGCCCGCGAACGCGAAGTCCTGCGAAGTGACCGTCGCCGAGGCACAGTTCAAGGACTTCACGCCCTACAAGGGCACCTACGCGCCCCCGGCCGAGTGCGGGAAGCGCTGGAGCAAGGTCGTGCTGCGTCTCGACGGCAAGGTCAAGGGCCGCCAGTACGACCGCCTCGGCCATCTCCACATCGGCGGCGTCGAGGTCTTCCGTACCTCCACCCCGCAGCCCTCGCCCGACGGCATCGCGTGGTCCGTCGAGAAGGACGTCACCCGCTACAGCGACACCCTGCGGGCGGCGCAGCCCGTGGAGATGCTCATCGGCAACGTCGTCGACGACACCTACACCGGCGTCCTCGACGTCAAGGTGACGCTGACGTTCTACGCGGGCAGGCCCACGGCGAAGGCCGCCGCGACCGTCCCCGACCGCGTCCTCACCCTCCAGGACGGCAACACCCTCACCACCCCGCGCAACAGCGAACGCGTCGTCGCCGAGGTGTACGCCACCGGCTCCGGCGGCGGCTGCGAGGAGTACTGGTATCTGACGGTGCCCGAGACGGCGCCGTACTCCTGCAAGGCGCACGACGGGCCGTACCGCGAGGTGCAGATCAAGGTCGACGGCCAACTGGCCGGGATCGCCGCGCCGTTCCCGACGGTGTGGACCGGCGGCTGGTCCAACCCCTTCCTCTGGTACGTGGTCCCCGGCCCCCGGGCCTTCGACATCCAGCCCATCCGCTATGACCTCACCCCCTTCGCCGGCCTCCTCAACGACGGGCGCCCGCACCGGGTCGAGGTCTCCGTCGTCGGCGTACCCGAGGGACAGAGCGGCTGGAGCACCCCCGTCAACGTGCTCGTCTGGCAGGACGAGAAGAGCGCACACGTCACCGGTGCCCTGACGAAGGTGCGGGCCGGCGACCTCGCCAACTCGTCCACGTACACGCCCGGCACGGAGCACCGGCTCGACACCGAGGGGAGCCACCGGCTGACGGTCACCGGGCATGTCGACACCTCGCGCGGCAGGGTGACGACCACCGTGCGCCGGAGCCTGGCCAACACCTCCGTGCACACCTGGTCGGACGGCGAGAACCCCGACGCCCTCGACGCGCGGTGGAGCGACGACGAGACGGTCACCGTCGACGGGCGCGGTCCGGCCCGAACCACCCGTGCGCAGCGGTCGTACACGATGGACGGGACGACGACGCTCGGTGCGGGCGACCGGCTGCGGACGGTGCTCACGCTCGGCGACCGGGCGACGGTCACCGAGACGTACGGCGGTCGGCGCACCGCGTGGTCCCGGCTCGACGACACCTACACGGGTGACGCCACGTACACGGCGTTCGTACCGCGTGACCAGCGGCATGCCGTCGCCACGACCAGGGAGCGTTACCGCCTGTACGGAACGGGCGGCTGCTACGACCGTTCGCTGATCTCGGTACAGGGAGTGCTGACGGAGGACCGAGGGGCCTGCTGACACCAAATGCGTGTGATGTGACGTCTGTTCGATGATTTACCTCGCGGAAACACGACGGTCTTCCCCGTGAGCGGCGACTCCCCGATAGTGATCAGCGCGGAAGTGCTTTTCCGCATACCAGAAAGTCCCCTCGGAGGAGTGCCCGTGCCGCAGTCCGTACCGTCCCTGCCGCGACGCGTCGCACGCATGCTGCGTACCTCACTGTTCGCCCAAGTCGGTGTCGCGCTGGTGCTCGGCATCGTTGTCGGGAGGTTGTGGCCGGACACGGCCACGACCTTCCAGCCGCTCGGCGACGGTTTCATCCGGCTCATCAAGACCGTCATCTCGCCGCTGGTGTTCTGCGTGGTCGTCGTCGGCATCGCCAAGGCCGGCAACCTCAAGGCCTTCGGGCGGATCGGGCTCAAGGCGCTGATCTGGTTCGAGGTCGCGTCCACGGCCGCGTTGCTCATCGGTCTGATCGCCGCCAATGTCTTCGGCCCCGGCGTGGGCATGAACGTCGACCCCTCGAAGCTCGACACATCGGCGGTGGACGCCAAGACGGCGGGCGGCGAGCTGCCGACGACCGCCGAGTTCATCCTGAACGCGCTGCCGCAGAGCGCGATCGGCGCGTTCGCCGAGAACGCGCTGCTCCAGGTGCTCGTGCTCGCCTGCCTCACCGGTGCGGCGCTGCTGCACCTCGGCCACACCAAGGTGCCGAAGATCCTGCCCGCCATCGAGCAGGCCCAGGAGGTCATCTTCGCGATCGTCGGCTTCGTCATGAGGCTGGCCCCGCTCGCCGTGTTCGGCGCGATGGTCCACCTCGTGGGGGAGTACGGCCTCGGCGTGATGAAGACCTACGCCAAGCTGATCATCCTCTGCTACGCCGTCGCCGCCGTCTTCCTCGTGCTGCTCGGTGTCGCGCTGAAGCTGATGACCGGGCTGAGCCTGTGGAAGTTCGTCCGCTACACCCGTGCCGAGATGCTGCTCGCGCTGGGCACGGCCTCCAGTGAGAGCGTCATGCCCCGCATGATGCAGAAGCTGCGGCAGGCGGGCGCGCGGGACGACGCGGTGGGGCTGGTGCTGCCCACCGGGTACTCGTTCAACCTCGACGGCGCGTCCATCTACCTCTCCGTCGGCACGCTGTTCATCGCGCAGGCCGTGGGGGTGGACCTCAGTCTCGGCCAGCAGGTCACCGTCGTCCTCGTCCTCATGCTGACCAGCAAGGGCATGGCCGGCATCCCCGGTTCGGCCTTCCTCGCCCTGTCGGCCACCGCGGCCTCGCTCGGGGCGATCCCCGCCGGTGCCGTCGCCCTGCTCCTGGGTGTCGACCGGATCATGGACTCGATGCGGGTCGCCACCAACCTGCTCGGCAACTGCGTCGCTGTCTTCGCCGTCTCCAAGTGGGAGGGCGCGCTGGACACCGTGCGGGCGAAGAAGATGCTGGACGGGGAGATCGAGTTCGTGGAGGAAGAGACCGCGGACGAGAACGACGCGCCCACGGCGCCCGCAGCCTCGACCGCCGCCGTCGGCGCCCCGGCCGCCGACCCCGCCTCGGCCGCTCCCGTGAGCACCGTCAAGGCGGTCCCCGCGCAGCCGGGCGGCGAGGTCAAGGAGCCTGCCTCCGGGGCCAGTTGATCGCCGTCACCGACGACAGGGGCCCGGCGCCGCACTTCGGCGTCGGGCCCTTCCGTGTGCGGCGGCCCGGCCCGATCGTCGGTGTCGAGCGCCGCTCCGTGTCACCGCGCCCGTGCATCGGGGCTCAGCATGCCCGCTCCGCCCCCGGCGCCCCGTCCACCAGCGTGTCGAGGAGGCCGCCCAGTACCTCACGCTGGCCGTCCGACAGGGGTGAGAGGATCTCCTCTGCGGCGGACCGGCGGGCGCGGTGCAGCTCTTCCAGGACCTTGCGGCCCTCGTCCGTGACCTCGATGCGGATGACCCGCCGGTTGGTGGGGTCGGGCACCCGGCGCACCCGGCCGCTCGCCTCCAGTCCGTCGACCAGGGTCGTCACGGCGCGCGGCACCACTTCCAGGCGCTCGGCGAGATCGGCCATGCGCGGGGGCGCGTCGTAGTGCGCGAGGGTCCGCAGCAGTCGGGACTGGGCAGGGGTGATGTCCAGCCCGCTCCGCAGAAGATGGTGCTTCTGGATGCGGTGCACGCGGCGGGTCAGCCGCAGCAGCTGCTCGGCGAGCAGCCCGTCGGCATCGGGGGCGGTCATGCGGGAACAATATCAGGATGATGTTCATTGTGAGTATAGGTAACAATGAGCTAGGCTCCGAAGCCGTCTCCGTGTGATCCGGAGCCACCTCGCCGCACCGCACTGCATCCATGACCGGCTGAATCGAATACCGCACGTGCTACCGAAGCTATGAGCTGACAAGAGGCCGTGCCGGTCCCTGACTCATCCCGTAGGAGCCCATGCATCCCGACGACCAACCCGCCTGGACCCCCGCCCGCACCGCGCCCGCAGGCGCCGAGGGAGCCGGCGACGCTCCGGCGCCGCGGCAGGTCCGCCGCATCCTGAAGCTCTTCCGCCCCTACCGCGGCCGGCTCGCCGTGGTCGGCCTGCTGGTCGGGGCCGCGTCGCTCGCCTCCGTGGCGACCCCCTTCCTGCTCAAGGAGATCCTCGACACCGCGATCCCCGAGGGTCGGCTCGGCCTGCTGAGCCTGCTCGCGCTCGGGATGATCCTCAGTGCGGTGCTCACCAGCATCTTCGGCGTGCTGCAGACGCTGATCTCCACGACCGTCGGCCAGCGTGTGATGCACGACCTGCGGACCGCCGTCTACGGCCGCCTGCAGCGCATGTCGCTCGCCTTCTTCACCCGCACCCGCACCGGCGAGGTGCAGTCCCGCATCGCCAACGACATCGGCGGCATGCAGGCGACCGTCACCTCCACGGCCACCTCCCTGGTCTCCAACCTCACCAGCGTGGTCGCCACGATCGTCGCCATGGTCGCCCTGGACTGGCGGCTCACCGTGGTCACCCTGCTCCTGCTGCCGCTGTTCGTGTGGATAAGCCGCCGGGTCGGCGACGAGCGCAAGAAGATCACCACCCAGCGGCAGAAGCAGATGGCCGCGATGGCCGCGACCGTCACCGAGTCGCTCTCCGTCAGCGGCATCCTGCTCGGTCGCACGATGGGCCGTTCCGACTCGCTCACCCGGTCGTTCGCCGAGGAGTCCGAGGGGCTCGTCGACCTGGAGGTCAGGTCGAACATGGCGGGGCGCTGGCGCATGGCGATCATCACGATCGTCATGTCCGCGATGCCCGCCGTCATCTACTGGACGGCCGGCCTCGCCTTCCAGTTCGGCGGTCCGTCGGTCTCGGTCGGCACGCTGGTCGCCTTCGTCTCGCTCCAGCAGAACCTGTTCCGGCCGACCGTGAGCCTGTTGTCCACCGGCGTCCAGATCCAGGCCTCGCTCGCCCTGTTCCAGCGCATCTTCGAGTACCTCGACCTGCCCATCGACATCACCGAACCCGACGAACCGGTCCGCCTCGACCAGGTGAAGGGCGAGGTCCGCTTCGACGACGTCGAGTTCCGCTACGACGACGGCAAGGGCGCCTCCGCGGCGATACTCACCGGCATCGACCTCACCGTCCCGGCGGGCGGCAGCCTCGCGGTCGTCGGACCCACCGGGGCGGGCAAGTCGACGCTCGGCTGCCTGGTGCCGAGGCTGTACGACGTGACCGGCGGCGCCGTCCTGATCGACGGGGTCGACGTCCGCGACCTGAGCTTCGACACGCTGGCCCGCGCCGTCGGCGTCGTCTCCCAGGAGACGTACCTCTTCCACGCCACCGTCGCGGACAATCTGCGCTTCGCCAAGCCGGACGCCACCGACGAGGAACTCCACGCGGCGGCGCGGGCGGCGCAGATCCACGACCACATCACCTCCCTGCCCGACGGTTACGACACGGTCGTCGGTGAGCGCGGCCACCGGTTCTCCGGCGGGGAGAAGCAGCGCCTCGCCATCGCCCGCACCATCCTGCGCGACCCGCCCGTCCTCATCCTCGACGAGGCGACCAGTGCCCTGGACACGCGTACCGAGCACGCCGTGCAGGAGGCGATCGACGCGCTCTCCGCGAACCGCACCACCATCACCATCGCGCACCGGCTCTCCACCGTCCGCGGCGCCGACCAGATCGTGGTCCTCGACGGCGGGCACGCGGTCGAACGCGGCACCCACGACGAGCTGCTGGAGCAGAACGGGCGCTACGCGGCCCTCGTGCGCCGTGACGCCCAGCTGGAGCCCGCCCGCGCCTCGCAGACGGAGTCGGCATCCGTCTCCGGCGCCGGTCCCCTCGGCGCTCCGGACCAAAAGGCTTCGCCGCTACGGCCGATGGAGTCGACAAGATGAAGATATGTCGGGTTTGAGGTGATATGCGGGATACCGTGCCCGCATGCAGATGAACACTCCGCCACGGAGCACGATTCGACTGACACGCCGGGGCCGGGCCGCCCTCATCGCGACCGGAGCGGTCGTGGCGGCCGCCGCCGTGGCGGTGCCGCTGCTGAGCGTGGGCAGCGGTGAAGGCGGGGCCGAGCGGCCCACGTCCCTGGTGGTCCCGGAGGGCCGGCGAGCCGTACAGGTCTACGAGGCCGTCGACAAGGCGCTCGGTCTGCCCGCCGGATCCACGAAGAAGTCCCTGGCCAAGGCCCGGCTGTCGCTCCCCGCGGAAGCCCAGGGCAACCCGGAGGGTTACCTCTTCCCGGCGACGTACCCCTTGGCGAAGAAGACGACGCCGGAGTCGCTGCTGACGTTCATGGTCGAGACCGCGCACAAGAAGTTCAACGGCGGGCAGGTCACGGCCGGGGCGCAGCGCAACGCGATGAACGTCTACCAGGCGGTCACGATCGCCAGCATCGTGCAGGCCGAGGCCGTGACCAAGGCGGACATGGGCAAGGTGGCCCGCGTGGTGTTCAACCGGCTGGAGCGCGGGATGCCGTTGCAGATGGACTCCACCCTCAACTACGCGCTGAACCGCTCCACGTTGGACACGAGCGTCGCCGACACGAAGATCGACAGCCCCTACAACTCGTACCGGCGCATGGGGCTGCCGCCCACGCCGATCGCCAACCCGGGCGAGGACGCGATGCGCGCGGCGACCAACCCGCCGCCGGGCGACTGGCTGTACTTCGTCACGGTCAAGCCGGGCGACACCCGCTTCACGGCGAGCTACGAGGAACACCTGCGCAATGTCGCCGAGTTCAACCAGCGCCGCGGCAGGCAGCCGTCGTCGGCGTCCACGGGATCGGCCGTCGGAAGCCCCTCCCCGACGTCCGGCTGAGTCGAGTGCCAGCGCGAGCGGGAGGGCGCCGACGAGGGTGCGCGCCGGACTCAGGCCGCGGCGGTCGGAGCGACGCTCGCTGCGGTGACCGGTGAGGGTCGGGCGGCGAGGTCCGCGGTTCCGGTGAGCGGCGCAGTGCGGGTGGCGGCCGGTGCGTCCCTCAGGAGTCGTCGGATGTCCCGGACCGCGGCACGGCCCGCCCGGTTGGCGCCGATGGTGCTGGCCGAGGGGCCGTAGCCCACCAGGTGGACGCGGGGGGCGGCGGCCGCGCGGGTGCCGTCCACGCGGATGCCGCCGCCAGGTTCGCGCAGCCGCAGCGGGGCGAGGTGGTCGATGGCGGCGCGGAACCCGGTCGCCCACAGGATGACGTCCGCGTCGACGCGGCGCCCGCCGTCCCACTCCACGCCGTCCGGTGTGATCCGGTCGAACATCGGCAGCCGGTCCAGGACGCCGTCCGCGATGCCCTGCCGGATCGCGTCGTTCAGCGGCAGGCCGGTCACCGACACGACGCTCTTCGGCGGTAGGCCCTGGCGGACCCGCTCCTCCACGAGGGCGACGGCGGCGCGCCCGGCGCCCTCGTCGAACGGACCCTCGCGGAAGACAGGCGGACGCCGGGTCACCCACGTGGTCGCCGCGGCATAGGGGGCGAGCTCCAGCAGGTGCTGCGTCCCGGACGCGCCCCCGCCCACCACGATCACCCGCTGCCCCGCGAACTCCTCGGGGCCGGGGTACTGCGCGGTGTGCAGCTGACGCCCCCGGAACGTCTCCTGGCCGGGGTAGCGCGGCCAGAACGGCCGGTCCCAGGTGCCGGTGGCGTTGATCAGCGCCCGCGTCGACCATGTGCCGTCCGAGGTCTCCACGAGCAGCCGGCCGCCCTCGCCCTCACGCACCGCGCGCACGTTCACGGGACGCCGTACCCGCAGGTCGAAGGTGCGCTCATAGGTCTCGAAGTACTCCCTGATCACTTCGGAGGACGGTCGCGCGGGATCGGCGCCCGTAAGCTCCATGCCCGGCAGGGCGTGCATCCCGTGGACCTTGCCGTAGGTGAGCGAGGGCCAGCGGAACTGCCAGGCGCCGCCGGGCCCGGGGGAGTGGTCCAGCACCACGAAGTCGCGCTCCGGTGCGAAACCGGTGCGCCGCAGGTGATAGGCGCCGGCCAGTCCGGCCTGACCCGCGCCTATGACGACTACCTCGACCTCGCGCATATTGTTCACGCTTCTACTAACTAGGCGCGGACCCCGGATCTTCCCCGACCGGTCAGGATCCCTCCGAGGGGCGGGGCGCGGTGGTCGACGGCGGGAGGTCTCCGTTGAACCGCCGGTCGGTGAAGGCGCCGAAGTCGACCTCGCGGGGGATGAGCTCCAGCCGGGTGAAGGCATCGGCGATCGCCTGCTCGGAGGCGATGAGCGGCTCGTCCACGGCGACCGCCACCCGGGTGGCGTACGTCCGCTTCACCGCCGCCAGCGCCACGTCCTGCGGGAGGCCCGTGTCCTTCGCCCAGACCTTCGCCCACTCCTCCTCGTGCGAGTACACCCACCGGTACGCGCGCCGCAGCCGCTCCAGGTAGTCCTTGATCGCGGCGGACTTCCGCCTGTCCTTCAGCGCGCCCGGCGCCGCCACCTGGAAGGTCAGCCCGTTGGTGACGCCGTCCCCGGTGGTCAGCACCCGCCCCTGCTTCGCCTTGAGCACCTGGGAGGTGTACGGGTCCCACACCGCCCACGCGTCGACCTTGCCCGAGGTGAACGCGGCGAGCGCGTCGGCCGGCTGAAGGTACTTGACGTCGACGTCGCCGAGCGACAGGCCGGCCTGCTTCAGGGAGGCGACGAGCTGGTAGTGGGCCGACGACCCCTGGGCCACGGCCACGGACCTCCCCTTCAGCTGCTCGGTGTCCGTCAGCTTCGAGTCGTTCGGCACCAGGACGGCGTCACCCTTGGAGGTGCCGTGCCATGCGGCCACGACCGTGATCTTCGAGTCGGCGCCCGCCGCGAAGACGGGCGGGGTGTTGCCGACGCCGCCGATGTCGACGGCCTTGGCGTTGACGGCCTCCAGGAGCGGCGGCCCCGAGGTGAAGGTGGACCACTTGATCTTGTAGTCGAGGTCGTCGAGTTCCCCGGCGGCCCGCAGGATGGCCTCCGAACCGCCCTTCTGGTCACCGACGTTCAGCGTGAGCGAGCCCTTGCCGTCGGTGCCGTCACCGGTCGAGGTGCTGGCGGCGGAGTTTCCGCCGCAGGCCGAGAGGAGCAGGGCCAGGGGGAGGAGCAGGGCGGGGACGAGACGTCGTCGCATGGGAATTCCGTTCGGTTGGTTCACGAGGTGGGGATGTGCGGCCCGGCGCGAGCGGGTCGGGTGCCGGGGCGGTGGGGGCGTGTGCGCTGTGCGGGGAGTCAGGCTGCCTCGGCCGCCGTGTCGACGCCCAGGCGTTCGAGGAGTCGGGCGCGAACCTCGGCGAAGCGGGGGTCGGTGATGTCGCGGGGCCGCTCCAGGTCGATCCGCGTCTCGTACGCGATGACGCCCTCGTCCATCACGAGGACTCGGTCGGCGAGCAGGACCGCCTCCTCGACGTCGTGCGTGACGAGCAGCACGGCGCAGCCCCGCCGCTGCCACAACTCACCCACCAGCCGCTGCGCCTTGATCCGCGTGAGGGCGTCGAGGGCACCGAACGGCTCGTCGAGCAGCAGCAGATCCGGCTCGCGGACCAACGCCCGTGCCAGGGAGGCACGCTGCGCCTCGCCGCCGGAGAGCGTCTTGGGCCAGGCACCGCTGCGATGGTCGAGGCCCACCTCCTTGAGGGCCCGCTCGGCGAGGGCCCGTTCGGGCTTGCCGGGCAGCCCTAGGAGGACATTGCGCCACACCCTCTTCCACGGCATCAGCCGCGGCGCCTGGAACGCGACGGCCTTGCGGCGCGGCACCAGCACGGTGCCCTCGATGTCACGGTCGAGCCCGGCGAGGATGCGCAGCAGGGTCGACTTGCCGCAGCCGCTGCGACCGAGCAGCGCCACGAACTCGCCCGGCCGGACGTCGAGTCGGAGGTCGTCGATGACGGGGCGGCCGTCGAAGGAACGCGTCAGCCCTTCGACGTGCACGGCGTGGGGCGCGGCGGCGGGAGTGGTGGCGGGTGTGTGGATGTGGGGTGCGGAGGCAGGCGTGGGTGCGGGGTGGACGGGCGCCGGGTGCGCGGGGGAGCCGAGGGCCGGGTCGGCCGTCTTCGGGGTCACCGGCCGGTGAACGTCGGTCGCCATTGCAGCAGCAGCCTTTCGAGGGAGCGGACGATGAAGTCGGCGAGCAGACCGAGGAAGGCGTAGACGATCAGGCAGACCACGATCACGTCGGTGCGCAGGAAGTCCCGGGCCTGCACCATCAGGAAGCCGATGCCGGCGTCCGCGTTGATCTGCTCGGCGAAGACGAGAGCGAGCCAGGCGATGCCGAGGGAGTAGCGCAGCCCGGTCATGGCTCCGGGCAGCGCACCTGGCAGCACGACGTGCCGCACGAGCCCCCAGCGCGACAGTCCGAGGGACTCACCGGCCTCGATAAGCTGGGAGTCGACGCCGCGGATGCCGGCGTACACGTTCAGATAGAGCGGGAACGACACGCCGAGGGTGATGATCGCGACCTTCGGGGCCTCGCCGATGCCGAACCAGATGATGAACAGCGGGATGAGACCCACGAACGGCACCGTCCGCAGCATCTGCACACTGGCGTCCACGAGGTCCTCGCCGACCCTGAACAGCCCCGAGAGCAGGGCGAGTCCGGTGCCGACGACGGCGCCGAGCACCAGCCCGGCCGCGACCCGCCGCAACGACGTACCCATGGCGGAGGGCAGCGACCCGTCGGCGATCAGATCACCCGCGACCCGCGCGATCCGCCCCGGCGAGGCGAGCACATCGGGCGTGAGCGCCCCCGTGGCGCTGAGGATCTGCCAGAGCAGAAGCAGTAGCAGCGGCCCTGACGTGCGGCGCAGCCATCGGGGTACGCGGGTGCGACGGGAGGAACTCGGCCGGATGGGCTCGAGGTCGAGGGCGACGTCGGGGGCGGGGACCGAGGCGGCGGGGGATCCGGCGGCGCCTCCGCGGGAGGAAGCGGCGTCGCTGTCGTCCTCGGCAAATGCGGAGGTATCCGTAATATCCGGCGGAGATGAGTCGGGTGGGGCGTGGCTGATGCTCATGAGGGCTCCACGGGGAGGGGGAGAGCGGCCGGCGGACATGGGGCGGACGCGGAGTGCCGCCGCGTCAGGCATCGGTCGGCGCACGTCAGTTCACCTGGTCCGCGGACGGGTTCACCGTGGACGGGGCGGAAAGTGGGGACGCGAGCCCGATGTCAGACGTGCGGGCAGCGAGCGACGCACGGACCAGGGAGGCGGAAGAGAGATGAGAAGGCGTCAGCAGCCGCGACAACAGGCGGCGGAGGCCACCCGCAGCAGGTCGATGTGACCGCGCGAAGTGAGCAGGGCTGAACGCGACATGCCGTCGAACGTAGTCAGCCCGTCCGCGTACGGTCAATGGCGTCTCGCGGAGTGGACCTACCGTCTCACCGGCGGCCGTCTCACAGGCGGCCGTGTCGGGAGCGGGTGAGGCCGGTGAAGGGGAGGCGGTGCCGATCGGCGGGTGGTCGCTCCCGTGTCTCCACCTCGGGGTGCGCGAGGATGGAACCATGTCCGATGCCTTCACCACCCGAGTCCTGAACGTCGCCTCCGGATCCCGTGAGCGGGTCGTCGATCTCACCCGCGACTGTGAGGCGTTCCTCCGCGAGGCGGCCGCCGGCCGGGACGGTCTCCTCAATGTCTTCGTCCCGCACGCCACCGCCGGCATCGCGATCATCGAGACGGGCGCCGGCAGCGACGACGACCTCCTAGCCGCCCTCCATACCCTGCTGCCCGCCGACGACCGCTGGCAGCACCGCCACGGTAGCCCCGGCCACGGCCGCGACCACGTCCTCCCGGCGTTCGTCCCCCCGCACGCCACGCTCCCCGTGGTCGGCGGCAGCCTCCAACTGGGGACCTGGCAGTCGGTGTGCCTCGTCGACACCAACAAGGACAACCCCGACCGCCAGGTCCGGCTGAGCTTCCTCGGCTAGAGCCCCCTCACCTGGTCGCCGTGGCCGCCGGTCCCCCTATCGGCCCGAGGGCCGGTCGCAGGTGACGTCGGTGGACGGCAGGTGGCCGGTGGCCAGGTAGGTGTTGACCGTCGTGTCGACGCAGGCGCTGCCGAAGACGCCGTACACGGCGTGCTGGTCCGCGTCGCGGAGGGTGACCAGCCGGGAGGAGGGCCACATGCGGCGCACCGTCAGCGCGTTGGCGTGGACGGTGCGCGGGTCACCGGTCGCGTTGACCAGCAGGGCCGGCAGGTCGTCCCGGACCTTTGTCGGGCGCTCGCGCGGCGGGTCCCAGAAGGCGCACGGCCCGATGTTCTGGGTGACGGGACCGAACAACGGGTCCTGCGCGCGGGCGCGTTCGATGTCACGCCAGTACACCTCGGGGGAGCGCGGCGCGGACGCGTCCCCGCACAGGATCGCCGTCTGGGCGCTGCCGTAGGAGGACGCCGATCCGTCCAGCAGGAAGGCGAGCGTGGCCGCGAACCCCGGTGAGGGGGTGACCGGATGGCCGTCGGCGGCACGCCGCATGTCCCGTACGGCCTGCGCGAGATCGGCGTAGGCGGCGTCGTTGTCCTGGGAGAGGCCGCTGAACACGACGACGGGCAGCACATGCTCGTCCACCCGGTGGTCGCCGATCAGCAGCGGGGTGCGTCCGGCCGTCGCCTGGACGCCGTCGACCACCGCCAGGACCGCGGCCCGGGTCCGGCCCAGGCCGTAGGCCGCGTCGCGTGCCGCCGCCCAGTCGGCCCAGCCCTCCAGGGCGCGCCTGTTGGCCCGCTCCGTGCCGCGCAGCAGCCGCGGGTTGTAGCGATCGGGAGCGACGAGGCCGTCCAGGACGACGCGATCGGTGCGGCCGGGGAACATCGTGGCGTACACCTGGCCCAGGTAGGTGCCGTACGAGTAGCCGAGGTACGAGATTTTGCGTTCCCCGAGCGCCGCGCGGACCACGTCCATGTCGCGGGCGGTGTTCCGGGTGGTGGCGTACGGCAGGACGTCGCCCTGGGTGGTCCGGCAGCGTTCGGCGAGGTCCTTCGCCTGGGTCACCATGCGGTCGAATCCCGAACGGTCCGTCCCCGCGCCGCGTATGAAGGAGCCGGTGGGCCAGTGGCAGTCCAGCGGTGTGCTGCGGCCGACGAATCGGGGGTCTACGCCCACCACGTCGTAGCGCTCGCCGACCTGTTTCATCGAGGTGCGCACCCACGGCGGGTCGCCGATCGTCTGGCCGCCGGGTCCGCCACCGTTGAGGAGCAGCGCGCCCACCCGACGGTCAGTGTCGGTGGCCCGGATCCGTGAGATGGCGACGGTGATCGTACGGCCGTTCGGCTCGGCGTAGTTCAACGGGACGGTGACGTCGGCGCACCGGGCGCCGGCCTTCTGGAGCTCCTTGCCGGTCTCGTCGTCGGACCCGAGCACACAGCTCTTCCAGTCGAGGTGCTGGCGGTGGTAGCGGGCGAGGGGGTCGGTGGGCGCATCCTCGGGTTCCGCCGCGGCGGGCGACACGGAGACGGTGAGCGCCCCGACCAGGAGGAGGGCGGCCCCCGCCGCGGCGCGCGACACGAGTCGGCGCGGACCGCCGGTCGCCGGGGCGGAGGAGAGGGAGGGGAAGTCGGTCATGCGGAGGTCCTTTCGGAGGGCCTGCCCTCGCAGAGGGACTGGTCGACGAGGTTCAGGAAGTCGGACTCGGCGCGGAGCGAGGCGGGAACCTGGTTCAGGGCGACGGCGACGCTCCGGCCGCCGGGCCCGACGGCGACCAGCGCCCGGTGGCCGCCGGGCACCGTCCCCGCGTGCCCCCACCACAGGCCGCCGCAGGTCAGCGGTGTCGAGATCAGGCCCAGTCCGTAGCGGGCGCCCGGCCAGAGCCGGTCGGTGTCGACCTCCACCGTCCGCCGCATCTCCGCGAGTTGGGACGAGGGCAGCAGACGGCCGTCGAACAGGGCGGTGGCGAACCGTGTCAGGTCGCCCGGTGAGGAGACGAGGGCGCCACCGACTCCGCCGAAGGTCATGTTCCAGTCGGTGCCGTCGACGCGGCGGCCGTCGCCGTCGGCGAAGTAGCTGCGGGAGTGCGGTCCTCGGAGGCGGACGTCGTCCCCCGGCCAGTGGGTGTCACGCAGCCCGAGGGGCTCGATGACGCGTCGGGTGATCTCCGCCTCGGCGGACCGACCGGTGACCTCGCGGACGATCATTCCAAGGACGAGGTAGTTGGTGGTGGCGTAGTGCCAGGTGCTCTCGGGGCGCGGCAGTTCGAGAGCGCGGGCGACGAGGTCACGCGGCTCGAAGTGGCGGTAGCGCAGCCGTTCGAGGTGCGCCCATTCGGGGGCGTCGAGATAGTCGGGCAATCCGCTGGTGTGCCGCAGGAGTTGCCGTACGGTGATCGGGCGGCCGTCGCGCCCGTCCGTCGGGAGCACGCCGGGCAGGTAGCGGTCGGCGGGGGCGTCCAGGGAGAGGCGGCGTTCGGCGACGAGTTGCAGGACGACCGCCGCGGTGAACGTCTTCGTCACGCTGCCGGCCCGCAGCCGGTCGGTGGCGTTCATCGGGCGTCCGGTGCGCAGGTCCGCCGTTCCGGCGGTCTCCGTCCAGCGCGCGCAGTGCTTGTCGGCGGTGGGGTCGGTCACCAGGACGGCGGCCCCGGCGATGCCGTCGTGGTCGGTGAGGTCGCGCAGCGCCTGACGGGTCCGGTCGTGTGTGCCGCAGTCGACGGTCAGGCCTGGGTCGGGCGCCTGCGCGGTCGCCGTCGGGCCGGTGGCCAGGACGACGGCCGACACCAGGGCCGCGAGACCGACGCGCCGGGCGGTCGCCGTGGTGGATAAGAAGGTTGGCATGCCACAGCACGGTAGGCACGGGCCGACCCATGATCACTCCGGCAGGCATGTGCTTGGGCGTTGACGCCAGCCGGAGCGGCGGGCCTGGAGCGGGCCCCCTGGACGGGGTGGCCCAACTGCTGCTATGGGCGGGAGCGTTCGCCGCTGGCACCGGGCACGCCCCATGCGAGGGCGGGTTCGGCGGCTGTCGCCGCTCCTCGCGGCCGAACGCGGCGCGACGGGGCGCGGCGCGGTCGAGTGCGGGCCGGGCCCAGCGCTGCGCGCCGGAGTGCGGCGCGGCGCGCGCTGGGCGGTGGAGTGCTGCATGGCGGGGCCGGACGCTGCATGGCGGGGCCGGACACCGTCGCCGGCCCCGCCCCTCGCAGGAGGCGCTCAGCGTGACCGGGTGAGCTGCTCGACCCGGTCGTGAAGGCGCTCGACGTGCTGCTCCGACTCCGGCTTCATCAGGACGCTGCGCAGGATGCGTGCCCCGTCGGCATCCGCGGCGACGCCGGGGTGGCGGGCGGCGAAGGCCGCGCGGCCGGCCTTGAGGGTGCTCAGGAACACCGGATCGGGATGGGCCATGCCGTCCGCCAGGACGCGCGCGGACGCGGCGTCGACGGCGGTCAGCGTCGCCGGTTCCACGGCGGGGAAGTAGCCGACGATGTCCAGCTCGGGCCGCTGGTACAGCTCCAGGACGTCGGACGCGTCGATCAGGTCGGCCCAGCGGAGTGCGGCTCGGCGGCCGGCCGCGAGGACCCTGCCGAGCCCCGCCGGCGTGGGCGGCAGGAGCTGGAAGGTCAGCCACAGGGCGGCGGCGGAGGCACCCGCGCGCGAGCACTCCAGGCTGATCTCGCCGAGATGCAGCTCGTCGGAGGTGAAGTACGTGTAGGGCGAGTCGTGCAGATAGAACCGCCCCACCTCGGGGTCGCGGAAGAGGACGGCACCGCACCCGTACGGCTGGAGCCCGTGCTTGTGCGGGTCGACGACCACCGAGTCGCACTGGGCGATCGCCCGCCAGGGCTCGGCCGGGAGCCCCTCGGGGCCGTCGGCGCCGGCGAGGAGGGTGAAGAAGCCGCCGTACGCGGCGTCGACATGGATGCGGACGCCGTAGCGGTCCCTCAGGGCGAGCGCGGTGTGGATCGGATCGACGGCGCCGAGGCCGGTGGTGCCGGCGGTGAGCACGACCGTGCCCACGTCCCCGGTGCGCAGCACGTCCTCCAGGGCGTCGAGATCGATCCGGCCCTGCCCGTCGGCGGGCACCGGGTGCCCCTCGATGCCGAGCACGTGGCACATGCGGCCGTGTGTGTAGTGGGCCTCGGAGCTGTAGGCGACGCCCCGGCCGGGGTGGAGTTCCCGGGCGACGAACAGGGCCTCCAGGTTGGCGATGGTGCCGCTGGTGGTGAGATGGCCGAGGTGGGTGTCGAAGCCGAACATCTCGGCGAGGCGGGCGACGGCCTCCCGCTCCATCGCGGCGGTGGCGGGGCCGCCGTCCAAGGCGTGGTTGTTCGGGTTGATCAGCATGGCGGTGAGGTGGCCGACCACCGCGGCCGGGTGCGGAGGCTTGAGCATCTGGCCCGCGTAGCTCGGGTGGAAGAACGGATAGTTGTCCCTCAGCCGCACGGTGAACTCGTCGAAGACGGCGCCGAAGGTGTCGTCGTCCACGTGCAGGGACGGGTGGGGCTCGTAAGGGCCGAAGGTGCCGGCCCACTTCTGGATCGCGTCGTCGGCTCTGCCCAGCCAGTGCTTCAGGTCCACGGACGTCCCCTTTCTCGGACTCTCCCGGCGGTGCGCCCACGATACGATTTCATTGACTACTCAGCAATTGATTGCTCAGTAATTGAGACGTCGGTAGGTGACCGGGCAGTAAAGTGCAGGGGTGAGCAAGCGCGGCGCCGGGTTTCGGTGCCGGGAGAAGGCACGAGAAGCCCAGAGCAAGGCGAGGGCAAGGCCGGGAGAGGACGCGCACCCATGGATGCCGAGACCCAGCGGGCGGACGAGACGGCCCGCGCCGCCAACAGCCGGCTCGTCCAGGACTTCGGGCTGCTGATCAAGGCCGCGACCCTTATGGAACAGCGGATCGACAGCGTCCTGAGGCGGGAGTGCGGCATCAGCCACACCATGTTCGAGGTCCTCATCAGGCTCTGTCGGCAGCCGGGCGAGGAGGTCTCGCAGCGGGCGCTCGCCGACGACCTCACCCTGACCAGCAGCGGCATCACCCGGCTCGTCGACCGCATGGAGACGGCGGACCTGGTCCGTCGGGTGCCGTCGCCCGAGGACCGCCGGAGCGTTCTGGTCGAGGCGACCGAGCACGGCCGCACCGTCTTCCTCCGGGCCGCCGAGGCGCACGGGCAGGTCGTCGAGCGGTACCTCGTGGCGCCGCTGGCCCCCGCCGACCACCGGCGACTGACCACCTCTCTGAGCGAGATCCACACGGCACTGCGCGACGACTGACCCCGCGACAGCGCGAGGGCCCCGCCCACACCC
>NZ_LIRK01000203.1 GCF_001419765.1 Streptomyces torulosus | reverse complement strand
CACCGCAACCGCCCCCGCTCCGCCCTCCCGTGAGGGTTTGGGCGCGCCGCGGACACGGTCGCGTGACACGCACGACACGGGGCTCCCCTAGCTTCTGTCCCCTCATTTCTGTCACCCGACAGGAATTCGCGCGACTGCCGCGCGAACGCTCGTGCCGCTTGTTGCGAAAGCAGGTTGCCACCATGACGAGCATCTCCCCCGCCGGCCTCCGCCCCGACCCGCAGCACTCCCCCGACGACACCTCACTGACCGCGTTCGGCTACCGCCAGGAACTGCACCGCAGTCTGGGCCGGTACGCCTCGTTCGCGGCCGGCTTCTCCTTCATCTCCGTCCTGACGACCGTCTTCCAGTTCTTCGCGTTCGGGTTCGCGTTCGGCGGCCCGGTCTTCTTCTGGACCTGGCCGGCCGTGCTGCTCGGACAACTCCTGGTCGCCGCCTGCTTCGCGGAGCTGGCGGCGCGCTATCCGATCTCGGGCGCCATCTACCAGTGGTCCTCGCGACTCTCGAACGCCACGTTCGGCTGGTTCGCCGGCTGGATCATGGTGATCGGGCAGATCGTGGTGGTCGCGGCGGCCGCACTCGCCCTGCAGATGGTGATGCCCGCGATCTGGTCCGGCTTCCAACTGGTGGGCGGTGACCCGGCGCCGACCAGCGCCACGGGAGCGGCGAACGCGGCCGTGCTCGGCGTGGTTCTGCTGGCGCTCACCACCCTGGTGAACGTCCTGGACAACCGCGTGCTGTCCATGGTGAACCGGGTGGGGGTGACCGCGGAGATCATCGGGGCGATCCTGATCGTCGTCCTCCTCCTGACGCACGCCGAACGCTCCCCCGGCATCACCTTCCACACCGCCGAGGGCAGCACGGGCCTCCTCGGGGCGCTGCTGGTGGGCTCGTTCATGGCGGCGTACGTGATGATCGGCTTCGACAGCGCGGGCGAGATGAGCGAGGAGACGCACCACCCGCGCCGCACCGCGCCCCGGACGATCCTCACCGCTCTGGGCGCGGCGGGACTGCTCGGCGGTCTCATCGTCCTCGGCGGACTGCTCGCCGCGCCCAGCCTCACCGACGGCCGCCTGGCCGTGGACGGATTGAGTTACGTCCTGACGAGCAGCCTCGGCGACGGCGTGGGCCGGCTGCTGCTCGCCGACGTGGTGGTGGCGATCGCGGTGGCCACGCTGGCGATCCAGACGTCGGCCTGCCGCATGCTGTTCTCGATGGCCCGCGACGGCCAACTCCCCTTCTCCGCACGGCTCGCACGGGTCAACCCGCGCACGGGCATGCCGGGCGCGCCGGCCGTGGTCGTGGGCGCCCTCGCCGCGGCCCTGCTGCTTCTGAACTTCGTCTCGCCGGACGCGTTCCTCGCCATCGGCACGACCTGCATCGTGATGCTGTACCTGGCGTACGCGATGGTGACCGGCCCTCTGCTCGTCCGGCGCCTCAAGGGCACGTTCCCCGATGGAGGCACGGACGAGACGGGCAGGCCCCTCTTCTCCCTCGGCCGCTGGGGCCTCCCCGTCAACGCCCTCGCCCTCGTCTACGGCCTGTTCATGACCATCAACCTGGCCTGGCCCCGAGCCGAGGTCTACGACCCCTCGGGCAGCGGCTGGTGGTTCCAGTGGTTCACCCTCTTGTTCTTGCTCGTCACCCTGGGTGTCGGGGTGTTGTACAGGCTGACGCGTGGCTCCCGTAGGTCCGCAGCGGGACCCGCCCCGGCAGACCCGACCCTTTGACCATGCAGGCACACCCCACTCTCACCCATCCGGCCGTATGGCAGTGTGCGGCTGTCACGGACGGGCCCGCATCAGCGGCGCGCGGGGAAGGACGGGTGTGACACCGTGCATCCGGCCGCCGTGGAATCCGCTCCGTGCGCCGGGCGATACGCCCTTTTGGGTATCCGCGAACCATCACATGGTGCCAAGTGGCGGTATCTGAGAGTGAGTTGACGGCACGGGAGACGGTGCCGCGCCGCGGCCCGCCGGAGGGGGGTGTCCCGATGTCCGCTGGGGTCGGCGGTCAACACGGCTCTCGCAAGCGCACCGACGCGGTCATACGACGGTGCGTCGCCGATACGCGTCCGCCCGAACATGTTCCAACTTCGAACAGTTGACGAAACCCATTCAGCCACTGGAAGGTGGATGCGATCCATGACCTGACCGCCTTCGGCGCGGTCGTATCGGTGGCGACCACCCCATCAGCGTGCGGATCGGCGGTCGTCCCCGACGACTGCGGCCGACGTCATCCGCTCCACTACGCCATGGACGGAACCCACTTCACGTACTTTGGTCGACTCCGCCATCCGGAGGGCATCGTGAAAGGCTCTGCTCAGGCTCAGTCACTCGGGGCCTCAGTGACCCCGAAGCCGTTTTGTGCGCCCAGTGGCGGCTCAAGTTTAGCTCCGACGCCGTCGATGCAGTGTTCCACTCAAGCCGAAAGGCCTGAAAATGACCGTCCCTACCAGGTCTTGAACACGCGGCGGGAGATCAGTCACCCGATGGTTCAGCACCGTCCTGCGTCTCCTGTGATCACGGCCATGGGCTGCCGGCCACAGGAGGGCGCAAGAGGAGGCAGACCACACGAGGAGGGAGCAGCCAGTGGTTGAGCTGCCGAGTCTGATGACCACGGTGTGCCACGGGCTTCCTCGCCGGGCGGCGCCGACCTACGAGTTCGCGGGGTGGCGCAACTCGGTCACGTGGCTCCTGTCCGACCCCGATGCCGTCGCCCTGTCCCGAATGCTCTGCCATGCGATCGAGGCCAGGGCCGCCAATGCCAGTCGCTCCGCGTTACGAGCGCCCAGCTCGACCTTGGACGCGGTTCGGTCCCCCGATCTCTGGGCGGTACGCGCCCTGCTGCGTCGTGAGCAATGGCAGGTGAACTGGCAGGCTCTGCTCGGCAGGGACACAGGCGGGCTGCTGGCCGCCGCCTGTGACCGGCTGATGCGGACTCCGTCGGGGCCGCCGGCGGTCGGGGTACGGGAGGAACTGCTGGTCGACCGGGCCCAGGAGTGGTGCCGAAGGGCTGTGGGCGGAACGCCCTCCTACTCGTTCGCGATGGAGATGTCCGGTCTCTTCACCGCTCTGTGCACCGCCCCCGAGTCGAGCAGTGCTCTCGAGGCCAGGACCACTTTCCTGTGGGGCGTCCTGGCGGGGGTCAGCGAGTACTACGCGGGGACGGTGCCGCACGAGCGGGAGATCGGGCGCCTCGCCCGGGAGGCGATAGCCGCATCCCGGGAATGTGTCCAGGCGCACGGGGAAGAGGGCGAACTCGTGGTCGCCGCCCAGGCGGAGTGCGGGTCGGTCCAGCTCCTCGACAACCTGACCGGGATCCTCCAACTGCCCTATCTCTTCACGACCGAGGAGTACATCCGGATCAGGGGCGCCGACATAGGGGTGCACATCTACACCGTCCAGGACGACCTCTCGGGCCGATACCGGGAGATCGCCGATGAGACCACGATGGTGGCCGTTCTCGCCCACGACCTGATCGACCAGGGCCGCGACGCCGACAACGGCAACCGCAACAACCTCGGTCTGCGGCTGTCGGAACGAGAACAGCTCTGGGACATCCTGGAGGTCTGCCTGAGCCACACCTGCGCCGTCGGGGGCGAGCAGTGGCAGCGCGTCGTCGCCGGCTTCGTCGTGGGTACCTGCCTCTACGCACGTGGAGGCCGGGAACGCATGCACGACGGCACCCGGACCACGGTGCGCAAGAAGCTTCGCCCGAGCGTGGAGTGGACGTACGCGCCCCGGCTGGCCGACTACTTCTCGCGGGCCGAATGCACCTGCGTGGAGCAGACCGGTCAGGTCGACGTCGGCCCCGAACTGGACAGGCTCTACGCCGACAGCTCGACCATCGTTCGCGGCTGGCTGCATGGCCGCTGGGACGCGCATTTCGACGTGGCGGAGCTGCAGCGGCTCGCTCTCGCCTGTGCGTCTGCCGTGCGGAGCGGCAGCTCGCTGTTCGCCGGTCGGAACGGAGCGGAAGTGATCCCCTGACGGGGTCCGGCGTGCGCGGTGGCGTCTCGGAGCGAGGTCGTAGGCTTGATCCTGATGAGACGCCGCACCCCGCCACCGCCCTCTCCCCTCCCCCAGCGTGAAGGAGTGGATCCGGTACGGGTGCGGCTTCCGGCCGGGGACGCGTGGGCGACGGTGCGTGACCATCTCGTGGAGCGGCTCGCGGCCGGGGCCGGCGTGATCGACGGGATGCTCGACGCGGGTCTGATCGTGGACGCCGAGGGGCGCCCGGTGCCGCGGGACATGCCGTATGTGCCCGGGCTGTACGTCTGGTTCCATCGGGAACTGCCGGACGAGGAACGGGTGCCGTTTCCGGTAGACGTCGTGTATCAGGACGAGCACGTGGTGGTGGCCGACAAGCCTCATTTCCTGGCCACCACGCCGCGCGGCAGCCATGTCGCCGAGACCGCCCTGGCGCGACTCCGTCGGCAGCTGGGAATACCGGCACTGAGTGCCGCCCACCGCCTGGACCGGCTGACGGCGGGGCTGGTCCTGTTCACGGTGCGCCCCGAGGAGCGCGGCGCGTACCAGTCGCTGTTCCGCGACCGGCGGGTGGAGAAGGTGTACGAGGCGGTGGCTCCGTACGACACGGCGGTGGATCTGCCACGCACCGTGCGGAGCCGGATCGTGAAGTCGCGCGGGCACATGGCAGCTCAGGAGGTCGACGGCGAACCCAACGCCGAGACCCGGATCGAGTTGCTGGCGGAGCGGAAGGGCGTGGCCCGGTACCGGCTGCTGCCGCGTACCGGGCAGACGCATCAACTGCGCGTGCACATGAGCGCGTTGGGGCTGCCGATCCTCGGCGATCCCCTCTACCCCGTGGTGACCGACCCCGTGGCGGTCGGTGATTTCCGGCACCCTCTCCAACTGCTGGCACGAGAGCTGGAGTTCACCGACCCGGTCACCGGACGCGAGCACCGGTTCGTCAGCCGCCGTGAGCTGCGAGCCTGGTCCTCGAACGACAACGCTGAGCAGTAGCGACCGTGGCGGCCATGGGGCGCCTCACTTTCCTCCGAGCCAGCGCAGGAAACGGTGGAACACACCCCTACGGCCGGCCTGCCCCGATGCCGGCGTCGACAGGGGTGTGCCAGGCGTGTCGACGGGCTCCGGAGCCGTGGGCCGAGGCTGCTCGGCGGCGATCCCGGAGCCGGTGCGCTGGGACGGGACCGACTCGGCTGGGGAGCTGAGGGTGACCTCCTGCTGGGGTCCCGGCTCGAACTTCACCGGCAGCTCGACCAGATGCCGGTTCGAGATGGTCTCCCGCCAGCGCAGTTCGTGCTCGTCGCAGGACAGCTGGATGTCCGGCACCCGGTTCAGCAACGCGTCGACGCCGACGTCGGCGATGGCGCGGCCGATGTCCTGGCCGGGGCATTCGTGAGGGCCGCCGCTGAAGGCGAGATGGGAGCGGTTGCCCTGCATGTTGGCCTTGAGGTCGGGGCGCACCCGCGGGTCGACGTTGCCGGGGGCGATCCCGAGGAGCAGGCCGTCGCCTTGGCGGATGCGCTGACCGGCCAGCTCGGTGTCCTGCTTGGCGAAGTAGGCGATGATGGTGCTGAAGGGCGGTTCGTCCCACAGGGTCTGTTCCACCGCCTCGGGCACGGTCATCTGGCCGCCGTTGAGCTGGGCGCGGAAGCCAGGGTCGGTGAGCACCACGCGCAGCACGTTGGCGAGCAGGTTGGCGCAGCTCTCGGAGGCGACGATCAGGACGAGCCGCAGGTGCTGGGCGACCTCCTCGTCGGTGAGCCGCGCCGGATGGTTGATGAGGTGGCTGGTGAAGTCGTCCTTGGGCTCGGCCCGACGTCGGGCGGTGAGCCGCATCAGGACGTCCATGATGTACGCGTTGCTTGCGAGGGCCGTCTCCGTGCCCTTGGGCAGGTCCCGGGCGGCCTCCACGAGCCGGTCGTTGTACTCCTCGGGCATGCCGAAGATCTCGCACATGACCACCATCGGCAGGCGCTCCGCGAACTGGCTGACCAGGTCGGCTCTGCCTTCCTCGCAGAACTTGTTGACCAGGTGCTGGGTCGCACGGTTGATGTGGCGGCGGATCGCCCGGTAGTCGATGGTCGACATGGCGCCGCTGACCGCGCCGCGCAGCCTCAGGTGCTCGTCGCCCTCGGCGTGCGAGCACAGGGGCTGCCAGGCGAGGTGGGGCATGAGCGGGTTGTCCGGCTTGGCCGTGCCGTCCTGCATGGGGGTCCACAGGCGGGTGTCGCGGCAGAAGTGGGAGGGGGTGCTCACCATGTGCATGTTCTCGCTGTGGCCGAGCACCACCCAGATCGGTAGGTCCCCGTGGAGAAGGGCGGGGGCCACCGGGCCGTGTTCGGCGCGGAGCTTCTCGTACACGGCTCCCAGGTCTTCCGCTCCGGGGCCGTAGAGCCGACGCAGACCGCCGGGGCCGAGGTCGTGCGCGGGGCAGCCCGGGGGCGGCGCGGCCGAGGGGTCGTCCGTGTCGGTCAGAGAGTGGGATTCAGGCGTCACAACGATCGCTTTCGAACGGAATGGATCCGGTATGTAGTGCGATGGGACCGAGAGGGGACATCGTGCGGGACGACACGGCTCCCGGTCGGGACAGGTGCGGCGGGCTGCTCAGAGCAGTCGTGGTACGACGACTCGGAGGGGTGCCGGGGTCAGGCCGACGCCCCCGACATCGCCAGGGAGTGCAGGAAGCTCATGAGGGTCATCAGGACGTCCCGGCTGGACGCGCGGCGGCGCGCGTCGCACCGGATGATCGGGATCTCCTCGGCCAGGTCGAGCGCCTGGCGCAGTTCCTCGATCGCGTAACGGGGGGCGTCCGGGAAGTCGTTGACGGCGACTACGAAGGGCACGTTGCGCTCCTCCAGACGGCCCATGACGTCGAAGCTGACCTCCAGCCTGCGGGTGTCGACGAGGACGACGGCGCCGAGAGCCCCCTCGAACAGGCCGTTCCACAGGAACCAGAAGCGCTCCTGGCCGGGGGTTCCGAACAGGTACAGCACCAGCTGGTCCGTAATGCTGATGCGGCCGAAGTCCATGGCCACGGTGGTGGCGGTCTTGGACTTGGAGCCGAAGTTGTCGTCGACTCCGATGCCGGCCTGGGTCATGGTCTCCTCGGTCGTCAGCGGCCTGATCTCGCTGACGGAGCCCACCATGGTCGTCTTGCCGACCCCGAAACCGCCCACGATCACGATCTTCGCCGCGGCCTGCGCGGTGTGCGGCAGGTGGTCCTCGGTCCGTGGACCCGTGATGGTGTCAGAGCTTTTGAAGTCCATGCATCACCGCTTCGAGGAGGGAACGGTCGGCCCGCGCCTGTCGAACGACGGGTGCGCGTGCCTGAACCAGTTCGGCCGTCAGCAGCTCGGTGAGCAGGACGGTCACCACGCTGATCGGCAGGTTGAGATAGGCCGAGATCTCGGCCACGGACAGAGGGGCCTGGCAGATTCGGATCAGCGCCGACTGCTCCGGAGCGGCAGACGGCGGCGGATCGGCGCGCGCGACGATCAACGTGACGAGGTCGATCGGGGCGCGTTCGCCGTCCTCTCCCGTGAGGATGTAGAGACGCTCGGGGGGCCGCTCCCCCGTCACGCTCGGAAGGTCGTCCTCATGGAACGGGGGAGACGGCTCGTGTTTGGGTTGGCGCCGCTGGCGCTGCGGAGGCGTCATACGGTCTGCCCGTTCCGACGGGGCGGACTGGTCAGATGGGCGCCGATCCGGTCCACGAGGTCCCGCATGCGGTTGCTCATCAGCCCGGGCTCGGCGATCTCATTGGCGAGCACCGCGAGGTAGGCGTTGGAACCGGCGGCCATCAGATAGAAGTAGCCGCCGTTGATCTCGATGATGACCATCCGCATGTGACCGTCGCTCTGCGGGATCTCCCCCGCGACGGCTCCGGCCAGGCTCTGCAGTCCCGCGCAGGCGGCCGCGACCCGGTCGGCGGCGTCCGGGTCGCCTCCGTGGCGGGCGATCCGCAGGCCGTCGGCGGACAGCACGACGATCTGCTGGATACCGGGTACTCCGTCGGCCAGATCCTTCAGCATCCAGTCGAAATTGGCTCGTTGCTGGATCACTTGAGGTCCCCCTCGTCGTCGGCCTCCGTACGGGCCGGCTCGGTGTTCGCGGTGAGAGCGGTGGACGCGGTCGAGTCGTCCGGGTTCCTGAATGCGTTCGGGTCGGGGTCGCCCTTGAGCCCGGCCATGAACGCCTCCACCCACATACCGGGCGGGGGCAGCTCCTTCTTCGGCTCCGGCTCCGGCTGCCACACGGGGGCGGCGGCCATCGCCGCCTCTGCCGCGGCTTCCGCGGCGGCGGCCTCGGCGTAGCGCTGGCTGAGCGGGATCTTGTTCCGGCTGCGGCGCTGCGGCAGGCCGTTGGCGGTCCACTCGGTGACGACGGGCACGTCGTCCTCCACGCCCGGACCCATCTCCTCCGCGGAGCTCGGGATCCGCGGACCGGTGGTCGGACGGCGACGCTTCGGCTTGCGGTTGGGGCCCTCGACACCGCCGGTGTCCATGGTGGGTACGGCGCCGATGCCGATGCCATGGGCGAGACCCGGGGCGGCCTCCTCGGTGAGCATGTCGCGAGGTACGACGACGACCGCTCGAACGCCGCCGTAGGCGGACGGCCGCAGCGAGACCTGCATCTTGTACATCGTCGACAGGCGGCCCACGACGGCGAGACCGAGACGCGGGCTGCCGCCCAGGTCGTACATGTCCATGCCCTGCTGCGCCTGCGCCAGCATGTCCTCGACCTTGGCCCGTGCCTCCTCGCTGAGGCTGATGCCGCCGTCCTCGATCTCGATGGCGACGCCGGTCTGCACCTCGACCGCGGTGACGTGCACCTTGGTGTGCGGCGGGGAGTAGCGGGTCGCGTTGTCGAGGAGTTCGGCGCAGGCGTGGATGACGGGTTCGACGGAGACGCCGTTGACGTTGACCTTGGCGATGGAGTGCAGCTCGATGCGGCGGTACTCCAGGATGCGGGACATCGCGCCGCGCAGACAGCTGTACAGGGGGACCGGCTTGGGCCAGACGCGGCCCGGGCGGCTGCCGCCGAGGACGGCGATGGAGTCGGCGAGGCGGCCGATCAGCGCGGTGCCGTGGTCGATGCGCAGCAGGTCGTCGAAGACCTCGGGGTTGCGCCCGTGGTCCTCCTCCATCTCCCGGAGTTCCTTGTTCTGCTGGTGGACGATCGCCTGGACGCGGCGGGCGATGTTGACGAAGGAACGCTGCGAGGAGTCGCGCATCGCTTCCTCGCGGTCCACGATGTCGAGCACCGCGCGCAGCAATTCGCGCTGCGAATTGGGGAGTTCCCGCCACTCCGCGTCACCGTCGATGACGTGGCGAATCACCTCTGAGGGCGATTCTCCACCGCGCAGCCGGTACAGCACGGCGGGCAGGATCTCCTTGCCCAGCCGGGTGAACTCCTGGTCGTGGGCGGCGATCCGCTGCTCCAGGGAGAGGGTGCGCCGTTCCTGTTCGGCGCGCAGTTCGCGCACGGAGCGGCGGGTGCCGCGCACGGCCATGACCGCGACCGCGATCAGCAGCAGTGTCGCGACGGCTCCGGACAAGCCGACGGCGAGCCGGACCGGCCCTGTCACCAGGGCGACGGTGGTCCCGGTCGCCGCGGCCATCAGTATCGCCGGCAGCAGTAGTACGCGCCCGTGGGGGAGGTCACGGCCACCGGGAGGCGATTGAACACTCACCATGTATGCCCTCTAACGACAAATCGGCTGGAGGTCGGGGGACTTGCTGGGACTTCTGGGACTAGCTGGGGGTTCATCCGGGAATCAAACTGGATCTTCGGTAATTTTTGGAACAAGCGCACGAATACACCTCAACTCGGTGCGCTGCGGGCGAGCTTAGTCCGACCGGATCATCGCTGTGTCATATTCAGCAACCGCCTGAAATCGCCCTCACGACAGGAGTACGCTCTGGTCGTTTACACGCTCAGGCGCGACTCGAACGCACAGCGTGACGATGCACAGGCGTGCGAGGGTGGGGGTGTGCGGGG
>NZ_LIRK01000202.1 GCF_001419765.1 Streptomyces torulosus | reverse complement strand
CATCTGCACACCCCGCCCCTGGCCGTCGCCACCGCCGCCGACCTCGCCGCCTCCGTACTGAACCCGTCGCTGGACTCCTGGGACCAGGCCCCCGCCGCCTCCGCCCTCGAAGCCCTCGTCACCCGGGCCCTCGCCGCCGAGACCGGCGCCGCCGACGCCCTCGTCACCACCGGCGGCACCGAGTCCAACCAACTCGCCGTCCTCCTCGCCCGCGAGGCCCACACCGGCATACGGCTCGTCTGCGGAGCCAACGCCCACCACTCCCTGCCCCGCGCCGCCTGGCTCCTCGGCCTGTCCGAACCCGTCGTCGTCCCCACCCCGGCCGGCACCCTCGACCCCGCCGCCCTCGACCGCACGCTCACCCGGCTCCAGGGTCCCCTCCTCGTCGCCGCGACCGCCGGCACCACCGACGCCGGGCTCATCGACCCGCTGCCCGACATCGCCGACCTGTGCACGGCCCACGGCGCCCGCCTCCACATCGACGCCGCCTACGGCGGAGGGCTCCTCTTCAGCGCCCGGCACCGCCCCCGGCTCACCGCCCTGGACCGCGCCCACACCGTCACCCTCGACCTGCACAAACTCGGCTGGCAGCCCGTCGCCGCCGGCCTCCTCACCGTCCGCGACGAAGCCGACCTCGCCGTACTCGGCCACCGCGCCGACTACCTCAACGCCGACGACGACACCGAAGCCGGCCTCCCCGACCTCCTCGGCCGCTCCCTGCGCACCACCCGCCGCCCCGACATCCTCAAAATCGCGGCCACCCTCAAGACCCTCGGCCGCACGGGACTCGGCGCCCTCGTCGACCAGGTCTGCGACCTCGCCCACGAGTTCGCCGCACTCATCGACGCCCACCCCGGCTTCGAGCTGTACGACCGGCCCACCATCAGCACGGTCCTGTTCCGGCCCGCCCGCGCCAGCGACGACACCGTGGCCGCCATCCGGCGAAAACTCCTGCACGACGGCCGCGCCGTCCTCGGCCGCGCCGCCCTCGACGGCCGGCTCTGGCTCAAGACCACCCTGCTCAACCCCCACACCCGGCCCGGCGACCTCACCGCCCTCCTCGCACTCGTGGAACGCGCCGACCCCGCCGCCGCCGCGGACCTCCCCGAAGGACACACCCCGACATGGGCACGCCCCCAC
>NZ_LIRK01000201.1 GCF_001419765.1 Streptomyces torulosus | reverse complement strand
GGCCGTCGTCATCGGCGGCGGGTTCGGCGGACTCCTCGCCGGGGCCCGGCTGCGGCAGGCCGGCGTCGAGTCCGTCCGCGTGATCGAGAAGGGGGGCGACTTCGGCGGCACCTGGTACTGGAACCGCTACCCCGGCATCCACTGCGACATCGAGTCGTACATCTACCTGCCGCTGCTGGAGGAACTCGGCTACGTCCCGCGGTGGAAGTACGCCCCCGGCGAGGAGATCCGGCAGCACACCCGCGCCATCGGCCGCCACTTCGACCTCTACCGCGACGCCTGCTTCCAGACCGTCGCCACCGAACTGCGCTGGGACGACACCGACTCGGAGTGGACCGTCGCCACCGACCGCGGCGACCGGATGCGGGCCCGGTACGTCGTGGTCTCCAGCGGCACGCTCAGCCAGCCCAAACTCCCCGGCATCCCCGGCATCGAGACCTTCGAGGGCCACACCTTCCACACCAGCCGCTGGGACTACGCCTACACGGGCGGCGACGCGAACGGCGGCCTGACCGGGCTCGCCGACAAACGCGTGGCCGTCATCGGCACCGGCGCGACCGCCATCCAGATCGTCCCGCACCTCGGGGCGGACGCGGCCCACGTCTACGTCTTCCAGCGCACGCCCTCGACCGTCGACGTACGGGGCAACGCGCCCACCGACCCCGAGTGGGCCGGCACACTCAGCCCCGGCTGGCAGCGGCGGCGCATGGACAACTTCCTCAGGACCGTCACCGGCGTCCGCGTCGACGAGGACCCGGTGAACGACGCCTGGACGTCCAGCGCCCGCCTCCAGGAGAAGCTCATCCCGACCAGCGCCTACGCGGAGGTCCCGCCCGAGGAGCGGGAGAAGGCGTACGAACTCGCCGACTTCCAGAAGATGAACGAGCTGCGCGCCCGCGTGGACGCGATCGTGGAGGACCCGGAGACCGCCGAGAAGCTCAAGCCCTGGTACCGCTACATGTGCAAGCGGCCCACCTTCAGCGACACCTACCTCCAGACCTTCAACCGCCCCAACGTCACGCTCGTCGACACAGCCGACACCCACGGCGTGGAGCGGATCGCCGAGAAGGCCGTCGTGGTGGGCGGCGTCGCGTACGAGGTCGACTGCGTCATCTTCGCCACCGGCTTCGAGGTGGGCGTCTCCGGGCTGCTGTCCGGCAGGCTCCCCGCGTACGGCCGGGGCGGCGCCGGCCTGCTGGAGACCTGGATGAAGACGGGCCCGAGGACCCTCCACGGCTTCTACAGCCACGGCTTCCCGAACCTCTTCCAGCTGGGCCCCCTGCAGAACGCCAGCGCCGTCAACTACGTCCACATCCTCGACCAGCAGTCCCTGCACGTCGGCGAGGTCGTCGCCGCGGCCCGCGCGCGCCGGGCCCGGTACATCGAGCCGACCGCCGAGGCCGAGGCCGCCTGGGTCGCCACGATCCGTGAGAAGGCCGCCGACCTGCACACGTTCCAGGCCGAGTGCACCCCCGGCTACTACAACAACGAGGGCAGACCGCGGGAGCGCAGCGAGTCGTACGGGGACGGCCCGGTCGCCTTCCACGAACTGCTCGCGAACTGGCGGTCCGACGGCGGCATGGACGACGTCCTCGTCGACGCCGAGCAGTGAGTGGGGAGGGCGTATGACCACACGTCGGAGCCGGTACGACGGGAGGACCGGCGAGCCGCGGACCACCAGCGACCGCTGGCAGGCGCGGCGACTCAACCCGCCCAGCCCGCTGTGGGGTTCCAACGGCGTCGCCTTCGGCCCCGACGGGCGGCTGTACGTGGCCCAGTTCCTCGCCGGGCAGATCAGCGCCGTCGACCCGGCCACCGGGGACGTCGAGGTCGTCGTGCCCATGGACGGCCCGGTGCAGTCGCCGGACGACCTGGCCTTCGGCGCGGACGGCTCGATGTACATCGCCGACCTGGTCCCGGGGCGGGTGTGGCGCCGGAGCCCGGCGGGGGAGTACGGACTCGTCTCCGAGGACGTGCGCAACCCCAACGGCATCACCTGTGTCGGGGACCGGCTCTTCGTCAACGAGATGACGGTGAACGGGCGCCTGCTGGAGCTGTTCCCGGACGGTCGTGACCCCGTGGTCCTCACCGAGGGCCTCGCGCTCGGCAACGCGATGCAGCTCGGCCCGGACGGCCACCTGTACTACCCGCACATGATCACCGGTCAGGTCTGGCGGATCCCGCCGGACGGCGGCACCCCCGAGGTGGTCGCGGAGGGCGTCCACGAACCGGTCGCCGTCCGCTTCGACCGGGGCGGAGTCCTGCACGTCCTGTCGCGCGGCGCGGAGGGCATCGTCACCCGCGTCGACCTGCACGGCACCGGCAGCCGCACCCTCGTCACCAGCGGGCTCAAGGGCCTGGACAACGCCGCGTTCGACGCCGAGAACCGCATGTTCGTCTCCAGCTTCGCCAGCGGCGGCATCACCGAGCTGCACCCCGACGGCCGCACCCGCGCGCTCGTGCCCCGCGGCCTGGACGGCCCCTACGGGGTGACCGTCGACCCCGGCGGCACGGTGTACGTCGCCGACCACTACCGGTTGGCGAGCCCGGCCGCCACGGACGAGGGCGAACCGTTCGGCGAACCCGACGGGACCGGGCCGGGCGGGACGGGACCCGGCGGTGTGCGGACCCACCTCCTGCTGCCCTTCGCCCACGGCATCGCCGCCGAGGGCCGACTGCTGCACCACACCTCCCAGTTCGGCGACGTACGGACCCACGACCTGGACACCGGCACCACACGGGAGCGGGTACGGGGACTGGACCGGCCCATCGGCATAGCCGTCGCACCGGACGGCTCCCTCGTGGTCGCCGAGACGGGCGCGGGCCGGGTCGTCGCCGTCGCCGACAGCGGTGGCGGTGGCGCCGACGGCGGAGCCGGTTCGGTGACCGTGCTCGCCGAAGGGCTCGACCGGCCCACGGACGTGGCCTTCGACGCGCGGGGCCGCTGCTACGTCAGCGAGGAGCGGCTCGGGTCGGTGCTCCGCCTCGACGGCCCCGGCACCGTGGTCGTCGTGGCGGACGGGCTCGGCGCGCCCCAGGGACTGGCGGTTCTGGGCGACGAGTTGTTCGCGGTGGAGACCGAGCACCGGCGGCTGTGCGCGATCTCCCTGACGACGGGGGAGCGGCGCGTCGACGCCGAGGACCTCCCGGTGGGTCCGCCCCCCGGCGTCGTCCCCCGTACCGAGCCGGACCTGTTCGCGGCCGGTATGCCCGGCATGGCCCGCCGCTTCGCGGGGCTGGCCGCCGCCCCGGACGGCAGCCTGCTGCTGTCGGCCAGCGGAGAGGGCACCGTACTGCGGCTGACCCCGAGGCCCACCACGACCTCGACGATGCCGGTGCCGAATCCGGGGTCTCAGCCGGAGCGGTAGAGCGCCGTCAACAGCTCGATGGCCGCCTGGGTGGCGGGATGCGGGTCGTCCCGCCACCAGGCGAGCCGGACGGCGATCGGCTCGGCGTCGCGCACCGGCCGGTAGACGACACCGGGCCGCCGGTACTGATGCGCCGTGGACTCCGGGGTCACCCCGACGGTGCGGCCGGTGGCGATCACGGTGAGCCACTCGTCCACGTCGTGGGTCTCCTCCGTCGCAGGCCGGGAGCCCGGCGGCCACAGCTCGGCGGTGGTCGTACCCGTCCTGCGGTCCACCAGCAGGGTGCGTCCGCCCAGGTCGGCGAGGCGGACCGAGCGGCGGCGGGCCAGCGGATCGTCGGCGGCCATCGCGCACATCCGCCGCTCCAGGCCCACGATGGCCGACTCGAACCGGCGGTCGTCCAGGGCCCTGCGGACGACCGCGAGATCGCAGGCGCCCTCGGCGAGCCCGGCCGTCGCGGAGTTGACCCGGACGAGCCGCAGTTCCGTCTCCGGGTGCGCGGCGTCCCAGCGGCGCTGGAAGTCCAGCGTGTGCCGGCCGAGCGCCGACCAGGCGTACCCCATGCGCAGCCGGACCTGGCCCGACGTGGCCTCCCGGACCAGATCGTCGACCTCGCCGAGCACCCGCCGGGCGTGCGACACCACCCGCGACCCGGTCGGCGTGGGCGTCACCGCACGGGACGTACGCCGCAGCAGCCTCACCCCCAGGGCCCGTTCGAGGGAGGCGAGGGTGCGGGACACCGCGGCCTGGGACACGCCTAGCGCGATCGCGGCATCGGTGAACGTGCCCTCGTCGACGATCGCGACGAGACAGCGCAACTGGCGCAGCTCGACATCGGCAACCGGCGGCGGGTCCGCGCGTCCGGGGTCATCCATCTGTCCGGGGCCATCCATGCGTCCAGCGTATAGATCGCCGCGCTTATGCATTTTGCGCAACCGGGGCCGCGACGCACGATCGGCGCATGAGTGCCCCTCCCGCCCCCGCCGCAGCCCCGATCACCCCGCTCCCCGAGCCCGCTGCCGCGCGGCCGGCCGGGATCGCCACCATGGTCGGCAGCGGCCTGTCCAACCAGGTGGGCGCCGCGCTCGGGGCACTGGCCTTCCCGGTGCTCGGGCCCGTCGGGGTGGTGGCGATACGCCAGTACGTCGCCGCGCTCGCCCTCCTGGCCGTCGGCCGGCCGCGGCTGCGGTCGTTCACGGCGGAGCAGTGGCGGCCCGTGGCGCTGCTCGCGCTGGTCCTCGGGACGATGAACCTGTCGCTGTACACCGCGATCGACCGTGTCGGCCTGGGGCTCGCGGTCACCCTGGAGTTCCTCGGCCCGCTCGCCGTCGCCCTGGCCGCCTCGCGGCGCCGCGTGGACGCCGTGTGCGCGGTGGTCGCCGGCGCGGGCGTGGTCACGCTGATGCGACCCCAGCCGTCCGCCGACCATCTGGGCATGGGCCTCGGTCTGCTCGCCGCCGTCTGCTGGGCGTCGTACATCCTGCTCAACCGCACCGTCGGCCGCCGGGTCCCCGGCGCGCAGGGCACCGCGGCCGCCGCCGCGCTCTCGGCGCTGGTCTTCCTCCCCGTCGGCGTGGTCGTGATGGTCCGTCAGCCACCGACCGCCGGGGCGTTGGGGTACGCCGTCGCCGCCGGGATCCTCGCCTCGGCCGTCCCCTACCTCGCGGACGTGTTCACCCTGCGCCGCGTCTCCGCCCAGGCGTTCGGGCTGTTCATGAGCGTCAACCCCGCCCTGGCCGCCCTCGTCGGCCGGATCGTGCTCGGCCAGCACCTGGGCGTCGTCGAATGGTCCGCCATCGCCGCGATCGTCACCGCGAACGCCCTGAGCATCCTGGCTCCCCGCCGCTGAATCGGTCCGGACGCACGAAGTCCAGCCCGTCGAACGTCTGCTTGCCGAGTGCCTCGTGTGCGGCGATGTGGCCATAGCCGGTGGCCATCTTGAAGCCCTTCCCGGAGAATCCGGTGGCGCAGTAGATCCTGCTGTTCTCGTCCAGCCAGCCGATGAGGGGATGTCTGTCCTCGGTGAAGAGGTCGGGGAAGGCGTCGGCGCGCACGATGGTGGGGGTGAGGCCGGGGAAGAACTCGGTGACGGTCCCGGTGACCGTCTCGACTTCTTCCCGGGTGAGTTCCCTGGGCACGGAGTCCGGGTCGGGGGTCGCCCGCGCGCGCCCCTTCATCGGTGCGTCCACGGATGCCTTGACCGTCACACCGTCGACGGCGGGTGCGCCGTACAGGGAGCGATCGTCGTACTGCCGGCTGAAGACGGGGAAGTTCTCCGGTGAGAACTGTGCGCCGTCCTGGGCGATGAACCAGGTCAGGACGAGCCGATGGGTTTCCGTGACGGCCTTGAGGTGGTCGGGCATGAGCCTGCGGGACCAGCCGCCCGAGGCGACGATGACCTTTTCGAACGTCCAGGTTCTGTCGCCCGACGTGACGACCACGCCGTCTTCGGTTTCGGTGATGCTGTCGACAGGTGTGTTCTGAAGGACGGTGGCACCGTTGGCCCGGGCCGCCGTGACGGCGGCGCTGACGGCGCGGTCGGTGCGCAGAAACCCGGCGTGGGGGTCATAGACGGCGCAGTCGTCGGGGCGGAGGTTGTGCTGGGGGTAGCGCTCCGCCATCTCCTCCCGGTTGAGGACGCGGTGCTCGGCTCCGGTGATGCGCGCTGTCGCGAGGAGGCTGTTGATGAAGCCGCTGTTCGCTGTCCCGATGGTGAGGCCCCCGGTGGGCGTGAAGATCTCCTGCCCGGTTTCCGCTTCGAGCTCGGCCCAGAGATCGCGGGAGCGTTCCATGATGGGGTAGTAGTCGGGCTTCCCGGAGTAGATCATCCGGAACAGGCGGGTGTCCCCGCCCACGGCACTGCGGCCGTGGGCGGGGGTGGCGGCCTCGAAGCCCACGACCGAGTCGGACAGCCGGGAAGCCTGCCACAGGGCCATGCTTCCGATGCTGCCCAAGCCGATGACGGCGAGTCGCGCGTCCATGAGAGCAGTTTCCTTTCCTTGTTCGTGAAGGCCGGTCTCTACTCGTGAAGTCCGGCGAGCCTGCTGCCGAACTTGGCCAGGAGTGAGGTCCTGCCGGAGTTCCTGCGCTCTTCCCACTGGTCGGCGATACCGAAGAGCCGGTACATGGCGTGAACACCCAGCCAGCGAACGGGTTCCGGTTCCCACTTCCGTGCCCGGTAGCCGACCCAGGGGAGAGTGGTCCGCTCGGTTTCCCTCTCGAAGGCGAGCTCCGCGAGGGTCCTGCCGCCGACGTAGGCTGCCGTGACACCGTGTCCCGCGTAGCCTGAGGACGATCCGATCCCGGATGCCGGGTCCCAGAGCACGCCGCCGTTCCAGTCCCGCGTGACGCCCAGGACTCCCGACCAGGCGTGTTCCACCTCGAAGGTGATCCCCGGGAAGAAGGAACCGAGCTTGTGCGAGATCAGGTCGATGGTGGACCGGGCGGTCGCACCGGCTCCTCCCGTACCGGACCCGAAGCGGTAGGGGACACCACGGCCCCCCATGGCGATACGGCCGTCCGCCGTCCGCTGGGCGTAGATGAACGTGTGCGCGGAGTCGCTGAGGCACTGCGGCCCGTCCCAGCCGATCTCCTGCCACGCCTCCTCCGGCAGCGGCTTGGTCACGATCATCGAGGAGTTGACCGGGATCAGGGTCCGGCTGCCCAGCAGCTGGCCCGAATAGCCTTCGGTGCAGATGAACGTCCTGGCCGCGGTGACACGTCCGTCGGCCAACGTGAGAGTTCTGCCGCCGACACTGCGCACTCGGCTGCCCTCGTAGATCCTCACCCCCATGGAGGTCAGGGTGTCGGCGAGGCCGTGGACGAGCTTCGCGGGGTGGATCCGCGCGCAGTGCTGGTAGAAGAGCCCGCCGTGCACGGTGGAGATGTTGATCCGGCTGCGGAACTCGTCCCGGTCGAGCAGCTGGATCTCGTCCTCGGTCAGCCCGTACTTCAGATCGGCATCCCGCCGGGTGACGAGTCGGCCCAGCCCCGCCCGAGTGTGGGCGGCGACGAGGGCGCCCCCCTTGTGCTGATCCGCATCGATGCCCTCGGCCTGGAGGATGTCCAGGACGGAGTCGACGCCGGCGACGAATTCCTGCTGCAGTGCCCGGCTCGCTGCCAGTCCTCCGCCGGCGCGGGCGAAGGCGGCACGGTTGCCCGGAGGCATGGCCGAGAGCCAGCCACCGTTGCGTCCCGATGCGCCGTAGCCCACCTGTTCGGCCTCGAAGACGGCGACCGAGAGCGACGGTTCGAGCTTCTTGGCGAAGTACGCCGCCCAGAGGCCGGTGTAGCCGCCGCCGACGATGGCCACGTCGACGGAGTCCTGACCGGTGTAACGGGGGAACGAGGGCCTCTTGTCGGCCAGTTGGGCCACCCAGAAGCCGAGCTCTCCATTTCGTGGTGGTGCCGCGAGGGCGTTCATGGTGTGTCCTTCTTCTGGGTTCACAGCCGTACTGCTCATGACCGGTTCGCCGCGCCGCACCACAGTGCGGATGACGGCAGTTCTCCGCTCGGGCTCAGGCGTCAGGGACGCGGGAGGCCGAAGAGGACGGGGAGGTCGGCGATGTCGGTGATCCGCTCGTAGCCCAGCCAGTGCTCGTCGTGCTCCCAGCCGCGGTCCATGTACACCTTCTTCTCGATGCCCATGATCGCCGCGGAGCGCAGGTCGTACGCCGGGCTGGCGGATACGTGCACGAGCTCGTCGGGTGTCACGCCGAGCTTGTCGAGCATGTAGTCGAACGCGCCGAGTCGCGGCTTGTAGATGCCCATCTCCTCGGCACTGATGACGACCTCGAACGGGGCCTTCAGGTTCTCCGAGAGGCGCTTGGCGTGCGCGGTGTCGCTGTTGGTGATGATGACCAGCGGGACCTCTTCGGCCAGGCGGTTCAGTGCCTCGGTGACACCGGGGTACGGGCCCCAGGTGGGGATGGTCTCGTACACCGCCCGCGCGTCTTCCTCGCGGTACTCCAGACCGACCTTGCGCGAGGTGCGTTCCATGGAGCGGGCGACGACCTGGTGGAACGGCTGGTACGCGCCGGTGCACTCGTCGATCCGGTACGCCTTGCAGATGCGCAGGTAGTCGTCGGCGACCTCGGCCGGCAGCCGGTCCCCCAGAACCTCACGCATCGCGTCGTTGATGCTGAACTTGATCAGCGTTCCGTTCATGTCGAACGTCGCGAACTTGGGCTTGGCATCGAATCCCACGGGGTCCTCCTCGTGCTCAGTGGAGCGGCGCTCACATGGTCGATTGTCGACCATCTTGTTCGTCGATTGTCGACCGTTGGTTCCTCGACTGTCAATGGGTTCCCGCGTCACATGTGCTCAGGGGTCCCGCGCCAGGGCGGCCGGCTTGAGGTGTTGACGCCAAATCGGCGGGGGTATAGTCGACAAACGACCAGGTGGTCGGGTGTGAGCAGGGGAGGGTGACGGGGTGGACCACAAGTTCGAGTGGCAGGAGCAGCGGACGACGACACCGGACGGTGTCTACCGCACGCTGCGTGCCGCCATCCTCGATGGAAGCGTCCCTCCTGGTGGCCAGCTGCGCGAGGCGCACATCGCCACGGATCTGGGGATCAGCCGGTCCCCGCTGCGTGAGGCGCTGACCAAGCTGGAGGAGGAAGGGCTCGTCGTAAAGATCCCTTACCGTGGCGCGTTCGTCGTAGAGGTGAGCGCTCGCGAGGTCGCCGAGATCGACTCGGTCCGGCTGCACGTCGAACCGTACGCCGCCGAACTCTCGGCCGAAGCGCTGCGCGGTGCTGAGCGGCCCCAGTTGCTGCAGACCGTGGAGGATCTGCGCCGGGCCATGGAGAAGGACGACATCCCGGCCAGCATCGATGCGCACCTCCGCTTCCACCGGCTCTTCTACGACCTCTCGGGTCACGGCGTCCTGCAGGGCATGTGGAACGGCTGGGAGACCAAGCTGCGCCTCTACCTCAGCGTCGATCACCGGACGTACAGCGACAACCCGCAGCAACTGGTCGTCGAGCACGAGAGGTTGGCCACGGTCGCCCTGGAAGGCGACACCGACGCGTTCCGCCAGGAACTGGCCGCCCACTTCCCCATGGGGCTGCGCGCCCAGACGGGAGATCGCGGGGAAGGTGCGCCTCGGCGCGTGTGAGGTCACGCCCCCTGCGTGAAGCGCCGAAGCGCGCTCGCCGCCGTGACGTTGCAGAGCGGTCCCGGGTGGCCCTGAGTCATGCGCGCGGCTAGGCAACCCCATTCGGCAGGCCGGGCGCGGGGCCGGCGCGCCTCGGTGCCGCTGCCGATGCTGTCGCGGTCCTTCGGCAGGGCCCGCCCCGGCGTCTCGCGACTGCCGGTCCGCCGATCGGTCACCGCCCTGACGGCGTCTCACCTCCCTCTTTTCCCTCTTTGCCATGCGGACAGGTGTGCTCCCGCACGTGCTCCGAGGGCGCACCCGAGCGTTGAAGTTTGTATTGACAGTGCTCTACGGGCAGCCATATGGTCGACAAACGACAATAGCTGGCGGTTTTAAGCCATGATATGGCGCTTTGTCGCCCCTGCTGCTCGAGGAGAGAGCCGAGTGCAGATGATCAAGATTCATGTGAAACAGGTACTTGTCACCAACCCGGTTGGTCTGATCCCCGTGCCGTCCGCGGCGGTGACGCGATGAGCCGGTCCGTGACGTCGGCAGCGAGCACCGGTTCGGCTTCCGCTCGGCTGCAGGCCCTGGGCCTCGCCCTTCCCGAACTCGCCGACAACCCTTACTACGTGCACCACCGGTCGGTGGACTCCAGCATCTACATCTCGGGCCAACTGCCTTACAAGGACGGTTGGCTGCTGGGTCAGGGCATTGTCGGCCGGGACGTCGAGCTGGAGACGGCACGGTCTTTGGCCCGCCATGCCGCGCTCAACGCTCTCGCCGCCGCTGTGCAGGCGGTGGGCGAGCTGGACCGGGTCCGGATCGTGCAGATGCTGGTCTTCGTCGCCAGTACGCCGGACTTCGGAGAGCAGTCGAACGTCGCCAGCGCGGCCAGTGACCTGCTCATCGAGGTGCTGGGCGAGAACGGACGGCACGCTCGGACCGCGATCGGTGTCGCCGGGCTGCCGCTCAACAGCCCCGTCGAGATCCAGATGGTGTGTACCGCCGTCCCGAGGAGGGAAGCGTGAACCGGCTGCAACGAGCACTCGACGCTCTGGCCGAGCGGATCGACACCCCCGCGCCGATCGTCCTGGTCGACGTCATGCAGGGCAACATCGACCGCGTCCAGGGTTTCGCCGACCAGCACAACCTCAAGGTCAGACCGCACGTCAAGACGCACAAGTGCGTGGAGATCGGGCGACGCCAGATCGAGGCGGGCGCGGTCGGAATCACCGCGGGAAACGTCGGTGAGGCCGAGGTCTTCGCCGCGGCCGGGTTCGACGACATCTTCCTCGCGTACCCGATCTGGGCCGCGGGGTCGAAGAAGCCCCGGATCCGCCGGCTCGCCGAGTCCGCCCGTCTGCGAGTCGGCGTCGACAACGTCGCGGCGATCGAGGCTCTCGCCGACGCGATGGGAGACGAACCGGACCGGCTGCAGGTCGTGATCGAGGTCGACTGCGGCGCCCGTCGTTCCGGGGCGCCGCAGTCGACCTCGA
>NZ_LIRK01000200.1 GCF_001419765.1 Streptomyces torulosus | reverse complement strand
CTCACACCGCCGCACCGCCGGGCTCGGCTGCCGGCGGTGCGGCGGTGTGAGGTGTCGGTCGGGGCGCCTTGGGTGGTGCGGCGGTGTGGGACGCAGGGTGCCCGCTCCCTGCCGCGGCCCGCAGTCTGTCCCGTACCCGGGCCCCCAGCGGTGTCGGTGTGGGGCTCCGCTCCGGGCGCAGGCGGGTGAGGGCCGTGCGGGCCGCCTCGTAGGGGCCGGCGGGGAAGCGGCCGATCAGGGCGGCCAGGACGCCGATCACCGCGGCGGCGACGCCGCCCCGCGTGCCCGCGTCCAGGCCGACGAGCAGGGCGGCGGCCGCGAGCGCGCCGAGGGTGCTGTCGGCGCCGAGGACGACGATCGCGGCGAACCACAGGAGGCCGCGGACGGGGTCGAAGGCGGCAGGGTCGAAGGCGCGGACGCCCATCGCGAGCATGCCGCCGCCGAGGGCGGCGAGGGCGGCGCCCGCGACGAAGGCGGCCAGTTTGAGGGAGGGGACGGGGACGCCCGCCGCCGCGGCCCCGGACTCGTCGTCCCGCATCGCGGCGAGGGCCCGGCCGGTGCGGCCCCGGCGCAGCGCGTGCGTGGCGAGGAGCGCGCCCGCGAGGAGGCCCAGCTCCAGGACGTAGTACGCGCGGTCGCCGTCGAGGCCCGCCGGGCGGTCCAGGGTCAGGCCGGACGTCGCGTACGGCTGGGCGAAGACGAAGCGGCTCACCCCGACGCCGACCGCGAAGGTCGCCAGCGCCAGGGCCAGGCCGTGGCGGCCGATGGCGGGCCAGCCGGTCAGCAGGCCCAGTGGCGCGACCAGCAGGGCGGCCACCAGGAGGGCGGCCAGCTCGGGCAGGGACGGCAGCAGCGGGAAGCGGCCCGCCGCCAGCAGCGCCGTGAACAGGGCACCCAGGCCCGCGTACGCCGCCTGCCCCAGGGAGATCTGGCCGCCCCGGCCCGTCACCACGACCAGGGACAGCAGGATCACGCCCAGCGCCGGGACCTGGACGGAGGTGTGCAGGTCGCGGCCCGCGAAGCCGAGGGGGATCAGGAAGAGGAGCACCGCCACGATCCAGGCCCCGGCGGGTGTCCGGGCCCGGGCGGTCGCCGGGCGCGGCAGCGCGTCGCGGGCGCCGACGCCGGGCAGGACCAGGGCGGCGACGAGGAGCGCCACGACGAAGAGGTTGGCGCCCACGGCCTGGATCAGGGGTTCCGCCCGCCCCGACGGGTGGAACCGGGTCAGCTGGCTCTGCGCGACGCCGATACCCAGCGCCACCAGGACGGCCACCAGCAGGCTGCGCATCCGGGCGGCGACCGCGACGGCCACCACCTCCATCACCAGCAGCGGCATGCCGTACGGATCGAGGCGTACGTAGGGGGCGAGCAGGACGCCCGTCAGGCCGGCCGTGAACGAGCCGAACGCCCAGCCCGCGGCGGCGACCCGGTCCGCGTCGATCCCGCCGAGGACGGCGAGGGACCGGTCGTCCACGACCGCTCTCAGCTCCCGCCCGAAACGCGTCCAGCGCCGGGGCGCCCGGCGTCCGCCGGAAGGCCGCAGTACCGCGCCCACCACCGCCGCGACGGCCACGGCCACCCCCAGTTGCCCCCACGGGTCGGCCGCCACCAGCGTCGGCGCGTCGTCCCGCGCCCCTTGGCCCCACAGCAGCGCCGCCCCGCCGACGAGCAGCACGAACACGCCGATGGAGGCCACCAGGGTCTGCGCCGGGTCACCGCCGAGCACGGCGAGCGGGCGGAACACGAAACGCTCCAGGGCGAGGCCGATCGCCGGGGCCACCACCAGCAGGGTCACCACGGCGGACGGCCACAGGGGCCACTGCCACTCGACGGTGAACTGGCGGAGCAGATACGCGCAGACCATGGCGATCGCCCCGTGCGCGAAGTTGAGCACCCCGGTGGCCCGGTAGGTCACGACGAGGCCGATCCCGGTCAGGGCGGCCGCGCCGCCGACGGACAGACCGGCCAGCGTGAGGTCGTACGTCAGGGACGCCATCAGCCCTCCGGTGGGCCGGCCGGGTCGTCGCGTCCGGGCGGGTCGCAGACGGGGCACGGGCGCAGTCCGCTCCCGGACAGGGCCCCCACGTCCACGGGCACCGCGTCGGCCTTGCCGGCGGCCAGCGGGCAGTCCGCCCGGTGCCAGAGGGTGCCGCCGGGCACGCGGAGCAGCTCCTCGCTGGTGGCGAGGGGCGTGGCCGCCGCCCGCCCGGACGCGTCGGCTTCGGCGGGCTCGGTGGCGACCAGGAGGCCGTACAGCTCCTCGACCCGGGTCGCCGCCAGGGCGTCCCGGCCGTGGGCGAGGAGGACCGCGCCAGCGACGATCAGGGCGGCGCCGGGGACGGTGCAGGAGGCGAGGTACGGCAGCTGACGTTCGGCGAAGCGCTCGCCGGAGACGCCGTACCAGCCGACGACACAGAGCACCGCGCCGCCGGCGAGCGCGGCCCAGCCGGCCCAGAGGACGGGGTGCGCGGTCCGTGGAAGGGGTGTCCGCATCCGGGGCTCCCACACGTGGTGTCTGACGGGTTCTCAGATATGCCGATGGAGTTGCACTATGCCTTGTGCGAGCTGACCCTGAAAGAACCGGGCGCCTACCGCCCGGACCGACACCCGGTGGTGAGCCAGATGGTTCTCGGGAGCGACCTCAGGCGGGGGAACGTACGGCGGGGCCGCGGCCCTGGGGGAAGCGGGAAGGCCACGGCGCTGGCCGCCGCGCTGGCCCTCTTCCTCGCTCCGGCCCTCGCGGCGTGCAGCGACGACAGCGGCGGGGGCGGCGACGCGACACCGCCCACCCCCTCGGTGGAGAGGACGACGGGCGAGCCGGACGGGGCGAGCGCGAGCGGACCCGCGGACGCGGAGGCGGCCGAGAAGGAGATCCGGCAGAACTGGGCGACGTTCTTCGACCCGACCAGCTCCAAGGAGGACCGGCAGGCCGTCCTGGAGAACGGCGAGCGGATGGGCCCGGTCCTCGACGCCTTCAGCGGCGACGAACGCGGACAGCGGGTCGAGGCGAAGGTCACGAAGGTCGAGTTCACGTCGGCGACCGGCGCGGACGTGACGTACTCGCTGCTGATGAAGGGCGCCACGGTCCTGCCGGACTCGGCGGGCACGGCCGTCGAGCAGGACGGCACCTGGAAGGTCTCCGTCAAGACACTCTGCGGGCTGGTGGGGCTGAGCGGTGCGTCGGCGGTCCCAGGCTGCTGAGACCGTCGCCGCGGCCCTGCTCCTGCTGCTGACCGCGGCCTGCGGCAGCCGCCTCCCGGAGAGCGACTTCGAGGACCGGTCCACCGCGCCGCCGGCCACCGGGCGGGCCGGCGCCCCGATCCGCGTCGGCATCATCACCAGCGCCACCAGCCCCGTCGGCGGCGACGCCTTCACCGGGCCGAGCGACGGGGCGAAGGCCTGGTTCACCGCCCTGAACGCACGCGGCGGCGTCGACGGCCGCAAGGTCGAGGTGCGTGAGTGCGACGACGGCGGCAGCGGCGTCGGCAACAACGAGTGCGTCCACAAGCTCGTCGAGGAGGACCGGGTGGTCGCCCTGGTCGCGACCACCGCCCTCGACTACGCGGGCGCCCCGCGCGTCTCCCACGCGCGCGTGCCCGACATCGGCGGCCAGCCCCTCGGCCCGGCCTACGACACCTACCCGCACCTCTACAGCGTCTACGGCAGCCTCGCGCCCCGCAACGGCACCACCGGCTGGGACGGGAAGCAGTACGGCGGCACCGAGGTCTACCGCTACTTCAAACGCGAGCACGGCGCCCGCGCCGCCGCCGTGGTGTCGTACAACCAGGCCGCGTCGGCCGCGTACGCCCGGCTGATCGTCGACGGGCTGAAGGCCGAGGGGTACGAGGTCGTCACCGAGCAGCTCGACTTCGCGCTGCCCAACTTTCGCGCGGCCGCCGCCGACATCGAGGAGCGGGGCGCCGACCTGGTCTTCGACGCGATCGACGGCCACGGCAACGCCCGGCTCTGCGCGGCGATGGACGAGGTCGGCGCCGAGGTGACGGCCAAGGTCACCAATGTGCAGAACTGGACCTCTTCCGTCGCCGAGGACTACGCGGACGCCCCGCGCTGCCGCAACGCCCTGTGGGCCACCGGCTCCAGCCGCAACTACGAGGACACCGGACAGGCGGCCGTACGGGAGTTCAGGGACGCCACCGAGGGGCTGGGGACGCACTCCCAGTGGCAGCTGGAGGGCTGGGCCGCCGCCATGTGGTTCACGGACGCGGCGCGCTTCTGCGCCGGCACCGAGGAGGGCGTCACGCGCGCGTGCGTCGACCGGTTCATGAACCGCGACGAGCCGTACACCGCCGACGGACTCCTCCTGCCCGTCCGCTTCGAGCGGCTCGCCGAGCCGCCGGCCACCCGCAGCACCTGTCTGTCGGTCGCCCGCTGGCAGGACGGCCGCGGCTGGGTGAGCCAGGGGGACATGGACCAGAACTGCTTCGTGGTACCGCAGTTGTCCTACCGGCCCTGATGCGAAACGGCCCCGAAGGGTTCCCGAAACCGGTTACCGATCGCGCAACCGTTCCATGACAAGTTGATGTGGAAGCCCAACCATCCCCCATGAACCCGGGTCTAACCGTACGGCGGTGGACCAGCACTGCCAAAAACCGTCCGACCAGGAAGAAAAGGGCTCCGGGGGACCAATGCACATCTCTTTCCTGATACACAACGCATACGGGATCGGGGGGACGATCCGCACGACGTACAACCTCGCGAACAGCCTGGCCGAGCAGCACGACGTCGAGATCGTCTCCGTCTTCCGCCATCGCGACGAGCCGGTCTTCCGGCACGACCCGAGAGTCCGGCTCCGCGCCCTCGTCGACATCCGCGACGGCGGCGCCGACCGCGGCCACGCCGAACTGCGGCGCCCCGCCAAGGTGTTCCCGCGCGCCGAGGGCCGCTACGAGCAGTACAGCGCCCTGACCGACCGGCGCATCGCCGAGCACCTCTCCTCGGTCGACGCCGACGTCGTCGTGGGCACCCGGCCGGGCCTGAACGTTCACCTCGCCCGGCAGACCCGCCGCGGCCCGGTCCGCGTCGGCCAGGAGCACCTCACCCTGGACAGCCATTCCCCGGCGCTGCGCGCCACCCTGCGCGGCGCCTACCCCCGGCTGGACGGGTTCACCACGACCACCGAGGCCGACGCGCGCGCGTACGGCACCAAGATGCGGCTGCCCGGTGTGCGGCTGGCGGCCGTGCCCAACCCGGTGCCCGCGCCCGGCGTCGACCCGGCCGACGGCAGCGGCAAGTGGGTCGTCGCCGCCGGACGGCTCGCGCCCGTCAAGCGCTACGACCTGCTGGTGCGGGCCTTCGACAAGGTGCGCGAGGAGCGGCCCGACTGGCGGCTGCGGATCTACGGCAGCGGCAGGCAGAAGGAGGGACTGCGCGCCCTCATCGACGAGATGGGCCTCTACAACCACGTGTACCTGATGGGCCCCGCCCACCCCATCGAGCCCGAGTGGGCCAAGGGCTCCATCGCCGCCGTCACCTCCAGCCTGGAGTCCTTCGGCATGACGATCGTCGAGGCCATGCGCTGCGGCCTGCCCGTGGTCTCGACCGACTGTCCGCACGGCCCTGGCGAGATCATCGAGGACGGTGTCGACGGCCGCCTGGTGAAGGTCGGCGACATCGATGCCATCGCCGCCGGCCTTCTCGAACTCATCAACGACGACGCCAAGCGGCAGCAGATGGCGCACGCGGCGCTCAAGGACTCCGAGCGCTTCGACCCGGCCCGGATCGCCGAACGCCACGAGGCGCTGTTCACCGGTCTGATGGCCCGCGGCGGGACCTCACGGGTGGGCCGGGTGCGCGGCTCGCTGCACCGCACCCGTGGCGCGCTGCTCGGTGGTGCGTACGCCGTTCGTGACGCCGGGCGGTCGGCTCTCGGGAAGGGGCGCGCCGCATGACGTCACCGGCCCGCCGCGCCATGGCCCCCGGCGGCGAGGACGAGCCCGCCACGAACCCGCGCGCCGACTGCGTCGCCGACTTCGCCGGCGGCCTGACCTTCGACATCACCGACGAGGGCGGACTCGACCCGGCCCATCTCCTCCTGCGCCGCCGGGGCGGCCGGGAGGAGGTGCGTCTGCCCCTCACCCCGGCCGGCGGCGATCGCCTCCGGGCGGCGTTGCCCGGCAGCGTGGCCCTGCCCGAGGGCCGCTGGGACGCCTATCTGCGAGCGGCGGGCGCCGAGCCGCGCCGGCTCGCCCCCGGCCTCAACGACCTGCGCTCCCTGGTCGACCGGGTCCCCAGCGCGGCCGCCGAGCGGGTCGTCGTCCGCATCCCCTACGCCACCAAGCACGGCAACCTCTCCGTCCGCAGCTGGGAGCGCGCTCCGCACGCCGAGGCCGGCGCCCTGCACATCGGCGACGGCGAACTGACCGTCAGCGCCCGCCTCTACGGCACCGAAACCGCCCCGGACGCGTACGCCGAGGCCGCCGACCGGCACGGCGCGTTCCCGCCCGTCCGGGCCGACGTCACCCCGGCCCCCGGCGGTTTCCGCTTCACCGTGACGTACGGCGCGCTGCGGCCGGGCCTCTGGGACCTGTGGCTGCGCCCCGGCGGCGAGGCCGGGCCTCGGGTGCGGATCGCGCGGCTGCTCGACGACATCGTCGACAAGAAGCCCGTCTACGTGTACCCCACGGTCGGCGTCGACACGGAGCACGGCCCGGTGGAGGCCACCCCGTACTACACGGTCGACAACGATCTGTCGGTCACGGTCGCCGCCGTGGGCTGAGCGGCAAAGGGGCAGCGACGGTCGAGGACAGTAACTGTCCTCGACCGCTGGCAGACTCGCCCCCATGTTGGAGACATCGGCACGTCTGCTGCGGCTGCTCTCGCTCTTGCAGGCCCACCGCGAATGGTCCGGCTCCGAGCTGGCCGACCGCCTCGGCGTGACCCCCCGCACGGTCCGCCGGGACGTGGACCGGCTGCGCGAACTCGGCTACCCCGTCAACGCCAGCCCCGGCACCGGCGGCGGCTACCAACTCGGCGCCGGCGCCCAGCTGCCGCCGCTGCTGCTGGACGACGACGAGGCGGTCGCCGTCGCCGTCGGGCTGCGCACGGCCGCGGGCCAGGGCGTCGAGGGCATCGGCGAGTCCTCCGTACGGGCCCTCGCCAAGCTCGAACAGGTGCTGCCGAACCGGCTGCGCCGCCGGGTCGGCGCCCTCAACGCCTTCACCGTGCCGCTGCTGCGCGGCCCCCAGCCCTCCGCCGTCGACCCGGCGGTCCTCACCGACCTCGCCAACGCCTGCCGGGACGCCGAGCGCCTGCGCTTCGAGTACCGCGACCACGGCGGCGCCACCACCCGCCGTACGGTCGAGCCGCATCGCCTGGTGTGCACCGAGCGGCGCTGGTACCTCGTCGCCTGGGACGTCGACCGCGGCGACTGGCGCACCTTCCGCGTCGACCGCGTCACGCCCAGGCCACCGCACGGACCGCGCTTCACCCCCCGCGAGGCCCCGGCCGCCGATCTCGCCGCGTACGTCTCCGAGGGGATCTCCACGCGCGCGTACGCCGCCCACGCCGTGGTCCGGCTGCTCGTCCCCGCCGAGGAGGCCGCCGCTCGGCTCTCGCCCGCCGCGGGCACCCTGGAGCCCTTCGACGACGACAGCTGTCTGCTGCGCACCGGGGCGGCGAACCTCGATGTGATGGCCATCCACGTGATGATGACCGGCATCGCGTTCGAGGTCGTCGAACCGCCGGCGCTGACCGAGACGATCAGGACCCTTCGGGACCGTCTGACGGCCGCTCTTGACCGAAGCGCGGATGCGGCGTCCGCTCCTGGCCCTTCCGGGTCTGGGGCGGCGTGATCGCGGCGAACCTCGGATGGTGCAGGTCGAACGCCGGGGACTCGGAGCGGACCCGGGGCAGCGTCACGAAGTTGTGCCGCGGCGGCGGACACGACGTCGCCCACTCCAGGGACCGCCCGAAGCCCCACGGGTCGTCGACCTGGACCCGTACGCCGTACCGGGAGGTCTTCCAGACGTTGTAGAGGAACGGCAGCGTCGACAGGCCCAGCAGGAACGCGCCGATCGTCGAGACCGTGTTGAGGGCGGTGAAGCCGTCGGCGGCCAGATAGTCCGCGTACCGCCGCGGCATGCCCTCCGCGCCCAGCCAGTGCTGCACCAGGAACGTGGTGTGGAAGCCGACGAACAGCGTCCAGAACTGGATCTTGCCGAGCCGCTCGTCCAGCATCTTCCCGGTGAGCTTCGGCCACCAGAAGAACAGCCCCGCGAACGTAGCGAAGACGACCGTGCCGAACACCACGTAGTGGAAGTGCGCCACCACGAAGTACGAGTCCGTGACGTGGAAGTCCATGGGCGGCGAGGCCAGGATCACCCCCGTCAGACCGCCGAACAGGAACGACACCAGGAACCCGGTCGCCCACAGCATCGGCGTCTCGAACGACAGCGAGCCCTTCAGCATCGTCCCCGTCCAGTTGAAGAACTTCACCCCCGTCGGCACGGCGATCAGGAAGCTCATGAACGAGAAGAACGGCAGCAGCACCGCCCCGGTGGCGAACATGTGGTGCGCCCACACCACCACCGACAGCCCGGTGATCGCCATCGTCGCGCCGACCAGGGTGAGGTAGCCGAAGATCGGCTTCCGGCTGAAGACCGGGATGATCTCCGTGATGATCCCGAAGAACGGCAGCGCGATGATGTAGACCTCGGGATGCCCGAAGAACCAGAACAGGTGCTGCCACAGCAGCGCGCCGCCGTTGGCCGAGTCGAAGACCTGCGCGCCGAATCGCCGGTCGGCCTCCAGACAGAGCAGCGCCGCCGCCAGCACGGGGAACGCCATCAGGATCAGGATCGACGTGAACAGCGTGTTCCAGGTGAAGATCGGCATCCGGAACATCGTCATACCGGGGGCGCGCATCCCGACGATCGTGGTCAGGAAGTTCACCGCGCCGAGGATCGTGCCGAACCCGGCCAGCGCCAGCCCCATGATCCACATGTCGGCCCCGATGCCCGGTGACCGCTCCAGGCTGTTCAGCGGCGCGTAGGCGAACCAGCCGAAGGCGGCGGGACCGGACGGCACCAGCAGTGACGCCATGACGATCAGCCCGCCGAAGAGGAACAGCCAGTACGACAGCATGTTCAGCCGGGGGAAGGCGACATCGGGCGCGCCGATCTGCAGCGGCATGATCTCGTTGGCGAACCCGGCGAAGGTCGGGGTCGCGAAGAGCAGCAGCATGATCGTGCCGTGCAGCGTGAACAACTGGTTGAACTGCTCGTTGTCCACGATCTGCAGGCCCGGCCGGGCCAGTTCGGCCCGCATCACCAGGGCCATCAGACCGGCCGCCAGGAAGAACAGGAACGACGTGACCAGGTAGAGGTGGCCGATCTTCTTGTGGTCCGTGGTGGTCAGCCAGTCGACCACCAGCCGACCCGGCCGCTTGCCCCTCCGTACGGGTCGTGCCGACGCCGGTACGGTCTCGGTCCCCATCGCTCGCCCCTTCGCTGCCGCGTCCCGGGCCCGTGATGCACGCCATGATGCTCGCGCCCCGGCCGCTCCGACAGGGGGCGTACGGGGGAAGTGTGCGGGAACCGTGTATTTCCCATGAGGTCCCCGATTCCCGGAGTCGTCCGGGAATCGGTGGGAAAAGGCCGGACATGCACCGGACACACGGCCCCGGACCTGCTTTCCTACGGGCTATTCGAGATGGTGCCGAAGCGCTCCGGAATTGTGTTCGCCAGCGCGGGCAAGGCCCGCGGAACCGCTCGTACGTGTGACGAAGTTGGGCCGAAACGCGTGTTGTGGTTCTGTGACAGAAGCGTGACTGCGGGGGGACAGCGCCCCCTTCGGCCGCCTAACGTGGCGGGCATGGCACCGATTCCGCACTCGCCCGAAGAGCCCCGGGACAACCCCGACTCCTACGTCGGTCTGGAGGCGCCGAGCGCCGAGCGACGCGCCCTGGAACACGGCTGGTCCACCGTCAGAAAGCTGCCGCCGGGCGCGATCATCACCATGGAGTACCGCTTCGGCCGGCTCAACCTGGAGGTCGAGGACGGCCGGGTGAAGCGCGCCTGGAAGGGCTGATCCCGGACCTGGCCGGAGGCAGGACGGGCGAAGGCCCGGCTCGTGACGAGCCGGGCCTTCGCGGTGCGGGGCGTGGAGTGTGCGTACCTGCCCCGCTGTCTCGTGTCAGCCGCCCGCGACCGGCCGGGCCGTGGAGGTCCCCCGTGTCATGCGGTCCGCGTGGGGCGGCCGACGGTGGCCGAGCGGGGTGATCGGCGTCCGCTCCGACCTGGCCAGATGTGGGGTGGAGGGCAGGTGCAGCGGCACGATCGGGGCGTGGGCGGCGCGGGCCGCGATCCCCGTGTCGCGGACGCTCGCCGCCTCCTCGCCGGGTGTGCGCAGCGTGCTCGTCCCCACCGGCGCCGGGGTCGGGGCCGGAGTGGGGGCCGTCGTACGGCGGTCGCGCCAGGTGTCCCGCAGCGAGAAGATCCAGGCCTCCGCGCGGGAGATCAGCGGCTCGAACCAGGGCAGCGCCAGCAGGATCAGCAGACCCGCGGCCCAGCCCAGCAGGACGTCGCTGAGCCAGTGCGTACCCAGGTACACGGTGGTGAGACCGACGCCGAGCGAGGTCACGGCGGACAGCGCGGACAGCCAGCGCCTGGCCCGGGGGGTCGACGCCAGATACGCCAGGATGCCCCAGGTCACCACGGCGTTGGCGGTGTGGCCCGAAGGAAATATGTCGCCGCCCAGCCACATCTCGTTGGAGCCGATCTCGGTCGCGTAGTGCGGGCCGAGTCTGCCCATGCCGAGCTTGGCGGCGCCGACCGTGATGTTCAGCAGCAGCAGCGAGACGCCGAGCGCGAGCAGGGGGCGCAGGGTGTGCTGCCGCCAGGAGCGCCAGCCCAGCCAGGCCGCGACCATCACGGCGGTGGGGCCGCGCTGGCCCAGGACGACGTAGTAGTCGAGGAAGGCGTGGATCTCGGGCCACTGCTGGTACGGCCGGAAGAACATGATCTGCCAGTCGAGCCGCACGAGCCACGAGGTGATGATCACGGCCCACACGATGGCCACGTAGAAGGCGAGGGTCGACGAGAACAGCACCACACGGTGCCGCGTCATCACCGGCACGTCGATGTGGGCCGGTCGTTCAGGCTCACGGTCCAGCCTGGAGAAGACCCGGTCCAGACGGGTCGGCTTTAGTTCGGTACGCACTCAATCGACGTTACAGCGAGTGAGCTCCGGTGCGGCGTGAATCACCGGCTTTGTGATGACGCCGTGATGTGGGATTGCTCTCAGATTGATGTTTATTTCTGCTGAATGTTGAATGGATGGGCCGCTCGGCCTTCAATTCCATGGCCGAATGATGGTCCGTCGTTTTGCGGTCCTTTTGAATTCGTTCACCGTGTGCTTGCGCCGAATTACGCAACCGCTTCCCGCCGCCGGGGGGCGCTCAGGGCGGGCCGGAGCCATTCAGCCAGAACGCCCCGTAGGCCGCCGACACGGCCGCGACGCCGCCGAGCACCGCCGCCGACCTCGGGGTCCGCGCCCGGGCCAGGGCCAGGGCGAGGGGGAGGAGCAGCGGGAAGGCGGGCATCAACAGGCGCGGCTTCGAGCCGAAGTAACTCGACGCGCACAGGGCCAGCGCGGTCACGACCCCCGCGTAGACCAGCAGCGGGAGCGGCTGGCCCTGCCGGACGCAGATCACGTACAGCCACACGACCGCCGTCACACCGGCGATCAGACCGACGCCCGCCAGGGCCGAGGGGAACGACGTGAACTTGTCGGCGATGAACCGGGCGAAGGCGTAGCCCCCGTCGAACCCATTGCGCCAGCCCGCCTGGACGTCGAGATAGCCGAGCGGCCCCTTGCCGGTGCGCTCGCCGACCCACAGCACGTAACCGGCGGCGCCCAGGGGAGCGAGGAGCATGCCGAGGGCGCGCGGCCACCAAGGAGTGCCCCCCGACGCCTCCGGGCTCCGGTTCCGTACGAACGAGGGAGCGGGGTCGGGCGTGCGGGCCGACGCGGGAGGGGGAGCGGGGTCTGGGG
>NZ_LIRK01000020.1 GCF_001419765.1 Streptomyces torulosus | reverse complement strand
ACGGTGTCACGCGCTGGCGCACGGTCGCCGAGCACGGCGCGATCGAGGCCGCGCTGCTCGCCGACCGGCCCGTGGAGGAGCGGCTGCGGCCCCACTGGTCCGTGACCTGGGCGGTCCCGACGGGGCCCGACGGCGAGCCGGTCCGGCCCCGGACCAGCCCCGTGGTGCACGCGCCCACGCCCAGCGACGAGGCCCTCGGTGTCCCCGCGCTGCTCATCGCGTCGTTCCCGCTGGACACCACCCGGCGGCACGCCGCGCCCGGTCCCCTCACCGACTTCCTCGTCCAGCGCGCGGCCGACGTGTACACCGGACTCCTCGCCGCCTGGCAGCCGGTGACCGAGCAGATCATCGGTCTCGTGCCCGGTCCGCTCGGCAAGGGCGAGCTGGACGGGGCGCTGCGCCAGGCGATCCTGGAGCGGCTACCGCGGACCGCGTTCCTGCCGCGCGCGCTGCCGCCCGCGGTCGACGACGAACTGCCCGAGGCGCTCCGGCCGCGGGACGCCGAGGTCGTCGAGGGTGCCGGCGCGGAGACCGTGCGGGTCCTCGCCGAGGTACTGCCCTGTCTGCTGCCCGCCGGGCTCGAACGGCGCGTGGAGCTGCGCACGCTCGGTGTCGCGCGCCTGCCGCTGGGCGACACCATCGACCGGCTCGCCGGTCTGGAGAAGGCGCCCGACTGGTGGCGGCGGCTCTACGACAGCCTCGCGGGCGTCGACCCGGACGGCCTCTCGGGGCTTCCGGTGCCGCTCGCGGACGGGCGGACGACGATCGGGCCGCGCCAGGTGCTGCTGCCCACCCCGGACGGCCCGCAGACGGCCCCGGAGACCCTCGCCCGGCTCGGTCTGAAGGTCGCCCACCCGGACGCCGCGCACCCGCTCCTGGAGAAGCTGGGCGCCCTGCCCGCGACCCCGCGCGCCGTGCTCACGACCCCGCAGGTGCGGGCCGCCGTGGCCGCCTCGCTGGACGACGAGGGCATGGCGTGGGACGACGAGGACGGCCGCCCGGACGCCGACGAGCTCGCGGAGCTGGTCCTCGCCCTCGTCCGTGACGCCGCCCTCGACCCCGGCGACGAGCCCTGGCTGGGCGCCCTCGCCCTGCCCGACGAGGACGGCGAACTGTCGCCCGCAGGTGAACTCGTCCTGCCCGGCAGCCCGTTCGCCCGGATCATGCGCGAGGACGAACTGGCCTTCGTGGACGCCGAGCTGGCCGAGCGCTGGGGCGAGCAGCCGCTGGCCGCGTGCGGTGTCCTCGCCGACTTCGCGCTCGTCCGCGCCACCGACGTCGTCCTCGACCCCGACGAACTGGAGCCCCGCGACGGGGACTTCGCCGAACCCGACGACGCCGGGCTGCTGGACGCCGTCGACGTGTGGTGCGAGGACATCCTCGACCGGTTCCCGGACAGCCCCGTCCCGCCGGTCGCCACCGAGATCGTCGCCGTGCGCGACCTGGACCTCGTCGACGAGGACCGCTGGCCCGAGGCGCTCACCCTGCTCGCCCGGCCCCCGCTGCGGGACGCGCTGGTGCAGCCGGTGCGGATCCTGCTGCCCGACGGCACCCACGAGGTCGTCCGCCCGTACACGGCCTGGTGGCTGCGCGGCCACCCCGTCCTCGACGGCCGCCGCCCCGCCGGCCTCCTCGCGTCCGGCGGCGATCCGCTGCTGCGGGGCCTGTACGACGAGGCCGACGCCACCGGCTTCGACGACGAGCAGGTCCTGCGGGCGCTGGGCGTGCGCACATCGGTCGCCGCGCTGCTCGACGAGCCGGGCGGTGCCGCCGAACTGCTGGACCGCCTGGCCGACCCGGAGCGTGAGGTGACGGCCGCGCAACTCCACGGCCTGTACGGCGCCTTGGCCGACCTCGACCCCGAACAGGTCACGCTGCCCGACGAGTTGCGAGCCGTGGTGGACGGTGAGGTGACGGTCGTGGACGCCGCCGACGCGGTCGTCGTCGACTCGCCCGACCTGCTGCCCTTCACCTCCGGTGTGCCGCTGCTGCCCGTACGACCGTCCCGTGCGGCCGAGTTGGCCGAACTGTTCCAGGTGCGGCGGCTCAGCGAGTCGGTGACGGGCGAGGTGGACTCCGAGGGCGCGGAGCACGACGTACCGGAGTCGGTGCGGGTGCTGCTCGGGCCGGCCACCCCCGCGACCTATGTCGAGCACGAGGAACTCGTCGTCGACGGCGTCGAACTCGACTGGCGTCGCACCGGGGACGGTGTCCTGCACGCCGCGACCCTGGAGGGCGTCGCGGCCGGGCTGGCGTGGGCGGCGGGTCAGTGGCCGCGCCGCTTCGAGGTCGCGGCGCTGCTGGAGGACCCGTCCAGGACGGAGGAGTTGGCCCGCGACCGCTGGTTCGACTGACCGGTCCGGGTCAGTCGGCCGGGTCCGTCCCGGTTGTCACGCCTTGGTGCCGCTGTGGCCGGGGATGCGGATGTGACGTGCGCAACATCTCCGAAACTCATTCGCATCTCGTACAACCATTCGCCACACTCATGGATCTGATCACCCGAGCCGACCGGCTTCCCGTGAGCCCCGGGGGTCCCCTGAACCCCCTGAGTCTCCCGAAGCCCTCGGGCTCTCAGACCGACAAACGGATCTCGCGCGACATTGACCTGCCGCGAGGTCCCTTCCACGTGGGGAATACATTGCACAAGCGTGCCACTCTGGGCGTCATCACCGGCGCCCTGGCCCTGACCGCCTTCGTCGCCCCGGCCGCACAGGCCGACGAGAAGGTCGGCAACGTCAAGGTCTCCAACTTCGTCATCAACGGCGGCAAGCCCGTCGTCGTCGGCGCCACGGGCAAGAAGACGGTCAAGCTGTCCTTCTCCGTCACCGACAACTCCGGTGCGTGGCGTGCCGCCGCGCAGCTGTACCACGGCAAGAGCCTGGAGACCGCGGACAGCGCGGCGGCCTCCGGCAGCACCTGGATCAAGTGCAAGAAGGTCAGCTCCACGAAGTCGACCTGCTCGGCGAACTTCACCTTCGAGGCCGGCCGGAACGCGGTCAACAAGGTCGCCGGCACCTGGAAGACCTGGGTGATCGCCCAGGCCAAGGACACCAACTTCATCCAGAAGGACAACGCCAAGTCCTTCAAGGTGCAGCGTGCCACGCAGCTCAAGGGCGCGGACGTCGCCCCGGAGCCGGTCGCCAAGGGTGAGACGGTCACCGTCACCAGCAAGCTGACCCGCGCCAACTGGGACGCCGGCACGAACGCCGCCTACGGCAACCAGTCGGTGACGCTGCAGTTCAAGGCGGCGGGCGCGTCCGCCTACAAGAACGTCAAGACGGTCAAGACGTCCGCCACGGGCGAGGTGTCCACCACCGTCAAGGCGTCCGTCGACGGCACGTACCGCTACGTCTTCGCGGGCAGCTCGGGCACGGCGGCGGCGACGGCCGTGGGCGACACGCTCGACGTGAAGTAAGCAGCAGGAACCCGCCGCTGCACGGTCAGCGGCAGAAGGCCCCTGGAACGGAGCCCCCACCGGCCGGCGAACCCGCCGACCGCAGGGGGCCCCGCTCCGGGGGCCTCGCCGTTTCCTATGCCCCCTCGCCGTCGGCGCGCAGGGAATGGATCATGCTGCGCAGGATTCGGGACGCGTCCGACTGTTCGAGTCCCGACTTCCTCTCGCTCCAAGTGCGCGACCTCGACGCTTCGCAGGCGTTCTACGAGCAGTACCTGGGCGTCGTCCGCTCACCGGCCGGCCCTCCGCACGCCGTGGTCTTCGAGACGAAGCCGATCGCGTTCGCACTCCGCGACGTCCTTCCCGGCACCGACCTCGCGTCCGTCGCCCAGCCCGGCATCGGCGTTGCGATCTGGCTCCACGCCACCGACGTCCAGGCCATCCACGACGCGCTCGCCGCCGACGGTCACACCATCGTCTCCGCGCCGATCGACGGCCCCTTCGGCCGGACCTTCACCTTCGCCGACCCCGACGGCTACCACGTCACGCTCCACGACCGCGCTTGATCGCGCGGGCCGGGGTCGACGTGCGGGGTGGTCGGGTTACGCGGGGAAGTGGTGGTCCACCCATCGCCACAGGAACTCCAGGGCCGCCGCCGAGCCCGCCGCGATCGCGACCGCCGTCCACGGCATCGTCGTCCCCACCAGGCGCAGCGCGAAGAAGTCCTGGAGCCAGGGGACGACCAGGACCAGGAGGAAGGCGCCGCCCATCGCCGCCACCAGGCCGAGCCGCCACCAGGTGTAGGGGCGGGCGATGATCGCCAGCACCCACATGGAGATCAGGAAGAGGGTCAGCGTCGCCGCGCTGGTCTCCGCCTCCAACGCGCCCTCGCCCGTGTAGTAGTGACGGGCGATCAGGTAGGTGACGAACGTGGCCAGCGCCGCCAGCACACCGCCGGGGATGGCGTAGCGCATGACACGGCGGACGAAGTGGGGTCGCGCGCGCTCCTTGTTGGGGGCCAGCGCCAGGAAGAACGCCGGGACGCCGATCGTCAGTGTGGAGAGCAGGGTGAGGTGGCGGGGCAGGAAGGGGTACTCCACCTGCCAGCACGCCACCAGGGCGGCCAGGAGCACCGAGTACACCGTCTTCACGAGGAACAGGGTCGCGACCCGCGTGATGTTGCCGATCACCCGGCGGCCCTCCGCCACCACCGACGGCAGCGTGGCGAAGCTGTTGTTCAGCAGCACGATCTGGGCCACCGCCCGCGTCGCCTCCGAGCCCGACCCCATCGACACCCCGATGTCGGCGTCCTTGAGGGCCAGCACGTCGTTCACCCCGTCGCCGGTCATCGCGACCGTGTGGCCGCGGGACTGGAGGGCGCCCACCATGTCCCGCTTCTGCTGCGGGGTGACCCGGCCGAAGACGGTGCCCGCGTCCAGCGCCTCGCCCATCCCGTCCCGCTCGGCCGGGAGGCGGCGCGCGTCGACGACCTCTCCTGTCAGGCCCAGCTTCCCCGCCACCGCGCCGACCGACACCGCGTTGTCGCCGGAGATGACCTTCGCCCGGACGTTCTGCTCGTCGAAGTAGCGCAGGGTGTCGGCGGCGTCGGGGCGCAGCCGCTGTTCCAGGACGACCAGGGCCGTGGGGCGGGCGTCCCGCGCCACCTCGGGGTCGTCGAGTTCGCGGGTCACCCGAACCAGCAGCAGGACCCGCAGCCCCTCCTCGTTCAGCCGTTCGGTCTCGGTGAGGGCCGGGTCGTCGTCGGGGAGGAGGACGTCGGGTGCGCCGAGCAGCCAGGCGCTGGACTGGCCGTCGCCCTCGCTGAGGCGCGCGCCGCTGTACTTGCGGGCGGAGGAAAAGGGCAGCGCCTCGGTGCAGCGCCAGTCCTCGCTGTCCGGGTAGGCGTCGATGATGGCCTTGAGGGACGCGTTCGGGCGGGGGTCGGACTCGCCGAGCGCGCCGAGCACCTTCCGGACGTACGCCTCGTCGCTGCCGTTCAGCGGGCGCAGCCCGGTGACGTCCATGCCGCCCTCGGTCAGCGTGCCCGTCTTGTCGAGGCACACGGTGTCGACGCGGGCGAGGCCCTCGATGGCCGGCAGCTCCTGGACCAGGCACTGTTTGCGGCCGAGGCGGATCACCCCGATCGCGAAGGCGACGGAGGTGAGGAGGACCAGCCCCTCGGGGACCATCGGGACGATGCCGCCGACCGTACGGGCGACGGAGTTCCTGAAGCCGTTCTCCTTCACCACCAGCTGGCTGATGATCAGGCCGATCGCGGTCGGGACCATCATCCACGTCACGTACTTGAGGATCGTGGAGATACCGGAGCGCAGCTCCGAGTGGACGAGGGTGAAGCGGCTCGCCTCCTCCGCCAGCTGCGCCGCGTACGCCTCCCGGCCCACCTTCGTCGCGGTGAACGCCCCGCCGCCCGCGACCACGAAGCTGCCGGACATCACCGGGTCGCCGGGGTGTTTGACGACCGGGTCGGCCTCCCCGGTGAGCAGCGACTCGTCGATCTCCAGGCCGTCCGTCTCGACGCACGCGCCGTCCACGACGATCTTGTCGCCGGGGCCGATCTCGATCAGGTCCCCGAGGACGATCTCGGAGGTGCCGACCACCGCCGCGACCCCGTCCCTGCGCACCGTCGGCTTCACCTCGCCGATCACCGCGAGCGAGTCCAGAGTCTTCTTCGCCCGCCACTCCTGGACGATGCCGATACCGGTGTTGGCGAGGATCACGAAGCCGAACAGGCTGTCCTGGATCGGCGCGACGAACAGCATGATCAGCCAGAGGACGCCGATGATCGCGTTGAACCGGGTGAAGACGTTCGCGCGGACGATGTCCACCAGGGAGCGGCTGCTCCGTACGGGGACGTCGTTCACCTCGCCGCGGGCCACTCGCTCGGCCACCTCGGCGGCGGTCAGGCCGCGCGCCCGCCCCGTGACCGGGGCGGTGGTGGGGTGCACAGGATCGAGGTCGGTGCCCGCGTCGATGTGCGTCATGCCTTCGACGGTACGTGCGGACTTGGGAGTTCACCCGCCGAGTGCGCCAAAGCCCGACCGGGGGAGGAGGGGCGGGGGCGGGCCTGGTTCCGAGGTCGTACGGGCCCGTGAAACCTCAGGGGGTCTCCGACTCCACCGGCTTCGCGGGCTCGACCGTCGCCCCGTCCCCGGAGGCACCGGCGGCGGTCTGCGCGTCCGCCTCCGCGTCCGTCCCGGCCTGGGAGGCCGCGTCCCTCCTGATCGCCGTGTCGCGCTTCTTGACGTACCAGATGCCGATCAGGCCGAGGCCGGCGCCCGCGAGGCAGGTCCACACCCACCAGGTGTGGCCGTGGTCCTCGTACCACCCGTAGAACGGGAGCTGGACGACGAAGAGGACGAACCACAGGATCGTGCCGCCGATGATGGTCGGCACCACGGGGCCCTCCAGGGGCTCCGGCGCCTCGTGCTTGGGGGTCCACTTCGCCATGGGCACAGCTTACGAGCACACCCGGAGCGCCCCCTCCTGGCCTCGGGGAACCGCAGGGCCACACGGGTCTACGCGCGGAGATGGAGTTTGCGGCATCATATGTTCATACTGAAACGGTTTCTGATTGGCCACTTCCGTTCGTAGAAAACTCCAACAGACGGGAGAGCCTGTTGGGGATGAGGTTCCGTATGTCCCCGCAGGGCACTCTCGACCGTTACTTCAGGATCTCGGAGCGCGGCAGCACGCTGTCGCGGGAGGTCCGTGGCGGTTTCGCCACGTTCTTCGCGATGGCGTACATCATCGTGCTGAACCCGATCATCCTGAGCAGCGCGAAGGACATGTACGGGCATCAGCTGGACTACGGCCAGCTGGTCACCGCGACCGCGATCACCGCCGCGTTCACCACGCTCCTGATGGGCGTCATCGGCAATGTGCCGATCGCGCTGGCGGCGGGCCTCGGCGTGAACACGGTCGTCGCGCTCCAGCTCGCGCCGCGCATGTCGTGGCCGGACGCGATGGGCATGGTCGTCCTCGCCGGTTTCGTGGTGATGCTGCTGGTGGCGACGGGGCTGCGGGAGCGCGTCATGAACGCCGTGCCGCTGGGCCTGCGCAAGGGCATCTCCATCGGTATCGGCCTGTTCATCATGCTGATCGGGCTCGTGGACTCCGGCTTCGTCACCCGTATCCCGGACGTCGCCAAGACCACCGTGCCGCTCCAACTGGGTGCGACCGGTCACCTCAACGGGTGGCCCGTCCTCGTCTTCGTGCTCGGCGCGCTGCTGACGCTGGCGCTGATCGTGCGCAAGGTGCCGGGCGCGATCCTCATCTCGATCGTCGCCATGACGCTGCTCGCCGTGATCATCGAGGCGATCGCCAAGCTGCCCGCCGGCTCCTGGGGCCTCACCACCCCGAAGTGGCCGGGCAACCCCGTGGCCAGCCCCGACTTCGGGCTGCTCGGCGAGGTCAGCCTCTTCGGCGGCTTCGGCAAGGTCGGGATGCTGACCGGCATCCTCTTCGTCTTCACCGTGCTGCTGTCGTGCTTCTTCGACGCGATGGGCACGATCATGGGCGTCGGCGACGAGGCCAAGCTGACCGACGCGGACGGCCAGATGCCCGGTATCAACAAGGTCCTCTTCGTCGACGGCATCGCCGTCGCCGCCGGCGGCGCCAGCTCCTCCTCGGCCACGACCTGCTTCGTGGAGTCCACGGCCGGTGTCGGTGAGGGCGCGCGCACCGGCTTCGCGAACGTCGTCACCGGTGCCCTCTTCGGGCTCGCGCTGTTCCTGACGCCGGTCGCCACGATGGTGCCGTCCCAGGCGGCGACCCCCGCGCTGCTCGCGGTCGGCTTCCTGATCCTCGCCAACTCGGTCCGGGAGATCGACTGGGCCGACTACACGATCGCGGTGCCGGCCTTCGTGACGATGGTGATGATGCCGTTCACCTACTCGATCACCAACGGCATCGGCATGGGCTTCATCACCTTCGTCGTCCTGCGCCTCGCCGTCGGCCGCGGACGGGACGTCCCGGTCCCGATGTACGTGGTGGCGGCGGTCTTCGGCTTCTACTACCTGATGCCGGCGCTGGGCCTCACGTGAGCCCGAAGGTCACGTGACCCCGTGGATCACGTGACCCCGTAGAACTTCTCGGTCTCCTCGACGGCGGTCTGGAAGCGCTGGTCGAAGTCGTCCCGCATGAGCGTCCCGATGACGTAGTCCTGGACGCTCATCCCCCTTTTCGCCGCGTGGTCCCGGAGCCGGTCGAGCAGTTCCCGGTCTATCCGCAGGCTGAGCACAGTGGTCCCCATGAGTACGAGGGTCAGGCGCGTTCCGGGCCGCCGTGCGGCGTTCTCCGTATTAGTCACTCGTATGAGTGAGAGGAGTGGTGGGACTCACGGCCGTGGTCGTGGAGCTCCGGTGGTCTTTAGCGAGAGTAATGAGTTAAGCTAAAGAACATGCCTGACCTGACCCATGGCGACGACGAGGCCGCCGTGAACGCGCTGCGGTCCGCCGTGATGCGCCTGTCCCGCCGGTTGAAGCACCAGCGGGTCGACGAGTCGCTGAGCCCGACGGAGATGTCCGTGCTCGGGACACTCGCCCGCTGCGGCACCGCCACCCCCGGTGAGCTGGCCCGCAAGGAGCATGTGCAGCCGCCGTCGATGACCCGCATCGTCGCGTTGCTGGAGAGCAAGGGACTGGTGAAGCTGGAGCCGCATCCCGAGGACCGGCGGCAGAAGGTGGTCACCCAGACCGAGCGTGCCGAGGCGATGCTCGAGGAGAGCCGCCGCAAGCGCAACGCGTTCCTCGCGTCCCTCGTGGAGGGGCTCGACGAGGACGAGTGGGAGGCGCTCCGCGCGGCCGCGCCGGTGCTGGAGAAGCTCGCGCACCTCTGAGCGGGCCATCGCCGTACGCCGGTGGTCCCACCGCGCTCCGGAGGGACCACCGGCGTACGGCGA
>NZ_LIRK01000002.1 GCF_001419765.1 Streptomyces torulosus | reverse complement strand
AGCCGCGCTCGACGGGGCGGCTCGTACCCCCGACTCGGCCGCCCCGTCGAGCGCGGCTCAAGACCGGTTCCACCGGGCCCCCGCACGGTGGGCGGCGTGCGGCGGGTGCCGGACGTGTTCCAGCAGATCACCGGGTGAGGAAGTGGGTTCTATGCCGAGCAGGTCGACAACCAGCCGAACCGGTCTGCCGGAGCGCGCCGGTGACCTCGCCGCGATCGCGGCCCGGTACGCGGCCGACGCGGACACCGACCGGGAACTGGCACCGGCGGTGACGGACGGCATCGTCCGCGCCGGCTTCGCACGGCACTTCGTGCCCGCCCGCTTCGGCGGCGCCGAGGGCGGCGCCCGGGAACTGCTGGACGCGGTCGCCGCGCTGGCGGAGGGCTGCACCTCGGCCGCCTGGTGCGCGTCGGTCACCGCGGGCGCCGCCCGCATGGGCGCCTACCTGCCCGAGCGCGGCCAGCGGGAACTGTGGGAGCGCGGCCCCGACACCGTGGTCGTCGGCGCGCTCATGCCGAGGGGCGCGGTCACGGAGGTCGCGGACGGCTGGCGGGTGACCGGCGAATGGGAGTTCACCAGCGCCGTCGGCTTCTCCGACTGGGCGCTGGTGTGCGCGCTGGTGCCGCAGGACGACCGGCACGTGCCCTGGTTCTTCGCGCTGCCCCGCGCCGACTACCAGGTCGTCGACACCTGGTCGGCGATCGGTATGCGCGGCACCGGCAGCCACACCCTCACCGTCGACAACGTCTTCGTCCCCCGGCACCGCGGCTTCGCCCGGGACACCATGCTCGCCGGGCGCGCCGTCGGCTCCACCGCCCGCTGCCACACCGTTCCGCTGCGGCTGGTCAGCGGCCTGCTGTTCGCCGCCCCCGCGCTCGGCGCGGCCCGCGGCGCGCTGCGGGTGTGGTCCGAGCACACGGCGATGGACACCGACGAACGCAACCCCGGCCCCCGGATCGCCCTCGCCCGCGCCGCCGTCACGGTCGACGCGGCCCATCTGCTGCTGGAGCGCGCGGCCGGTGTCGCCGACGCCCCCGCGGCGACCCCCCTGGAGCAGGTGCGCAACCCCGCCGACTGCGCGCACGCCGTGGACCAGCTCGTCGACGTCGTCGGGCAGCTGTTCCGCACCGTCGGCAGCACCGGCCAGCTCGCCGCCCACCCCCTCCAGCGGATCTGGCGCGACGTGCACTGCCTGGCCAGCCATGTCGCCCTGCGCTTCGACACCGCGGGCGGGGCGTACGGCGCCCGGCTGCTGGAGCCCGCCGCCGGCTGACCCCCGGCGCCGCCCCGTCCTCGTACCGACCTGTCAACGACCTACGGAAGGCAGCTGGCATGAGCCACCCCATCACCCCCGGCCAGGCGACGGCGTCGTTCGCCCCGGCCGACCTGTACGCGGAGATCCAGCAGTTCTACGCCCGCCAGATGGGCCTGCTGGACGACGGCAGGCCCGACGACTGGGCCGAAACCTTCACGACCGACGCGGTGTTCGCCGAGGCCAGTCGGCTGGCCGAGCCGCTGCGCGGCCGCGAGGTGATCCGTGCCTCGTCCCGGGCGCGGCAGGAGCGGCTCGACGCCGACAAGATCGACTTCCGGCACTGGCTGGGCATGCTCGACGTCCGCCCCCAGGACGACGGTTCGGTGCGCACCCGCGCGTACGCCCTCGCCATGCGCACCCCGCGCGGCGGGCAGCTGGAGATCTTCGCCAGCGTCGTCTGCCACGACCACCTCGTCCGGGTGAACGGCGCCTGGCAGGTGCGGCAGCGCGATCTGACCCACGACGGCTCGGCCCGGGACTGAGGAGCACACGATGAAGTTCGGCATCGTCTTCTTCCCCACCGTGGGCCCGGCCGACAAGCCGGCCCCGCAGTACTTCGACGAGGCGCTGCGTCTGGTGGACCTCGCCGAGGAACTGGGCTTCGACCACGTGAAGATGGTCGAGCACTACTTCTTCGCGTACGGCGGCTACAGCCCCGACCCGGTGACGTTCCTGGCGGCCGCCGCGGGCCGCACCCGCCGGGTCCGGCTGGGCACCAGCGCCACCATCCCCGCCTTCCAGCACCCGGTGAAGCTGGCGGGCAAGCTGGCCATGCTCGACGCCATGTCGGGCGGCCGGGTCGACGCAGCGTTCGGACGGGCCTTCCTGCCCGACGAGTTCACGGCGTTCGGCATCCCCATCGACGAGTCCAAGGACCGCTTCACCGAGGGCGTCGAGGCGATCAAGCGGCTGTGGGCCGAGGAGGACGTGGTCTTCGAGGGCCGCTTCCACCGCTTCGGCCCGGTCACCCTGCTGCCCCGCCCGGTGCAGGACCCGCACCCGCCGGTCTTCGTCACCACCGCCCGCAGCGCCGAGTCGTGCGCCGAGGCGGGCCGCGCCGGGCACCATCTGCAGACCGTGCCCAACGTGATGTCCACCGAGGAGCTCCAGAGCAGGCTCGCCGTCTACCGCGAGGAGTGGGCCGCCTCCGGCCGCACCCCGGGCACCGAGCAGATCCACTTCAGCTACCCGTGCGTGGTGTCCGAGGACGGCGACACGGCCCGGACCAAGGGCCGTCACGACGACGACCGCAACTCCGCGGCGATCCGCGCCGCCGTCGCCTCCTGGGAGACCACGCGCAGCTCCGCCTACCCCGGCTACGAGAAGCTCGTCGAGGCCACGAGGACCTCGCACTTCGAGGGGAAGCTGGCGCAGAACAAGCTCCTCATCGGCGCCCCGGACCAGGTCCGCGGCCAACTGGAGCAGATCGCCGAGTGGTTCGGCGACGACATCACCATCAGCCTCGGCGTCCACTCCGGCCATCTGTCCTTCGAGGACGCCGCCACGACCATGCGGTTGATGGCCGAGCAGGTCATCCCGAAGCTGTCCGCCGCCCGATGACCGCCGGCCCGTCGACCCCGAAGCGAGGCACCCACCCATGACGCCCCCAGCACAGCCGCGGACGGTCACCGTCGTCGGCGCCGGCACCATCGGCCTCGGCTGGATCGCGCTGTTCCTCGGCCACGGACTGCGCGTCCGCGTCAACAGCCGCAGGCCCGACGCGCCGCGCATCGTCCAGGAGGCCCTCGACCTGTTCGCCCCGTTCCTCCTCGAGGGGAGCGAGGACCCGGCCGGGTTCGGGGAGCGCCTGGAGTTCGAGCCCGACGTGGAGCGTGCCGTCGCGGACGCCGACGTCATCGTGGAGAACGCGCCGGAGAACCTGGAACTCAAGCAGGAACTCTTCGCCCGGATCGGCAAGGCGGCCCGGCCCGACGCGCTGATCCTGTCCTCCACCTCCACCCTGAACCCGGACGACATGGGCGCCCTCATGGCCGACTCCGGCCGGCTCGTCGTCGGGCACCCCTTCAACCCGCCGCACGTCGTCCCCCTCGTGGAGGTCGTCGCCGGTGAGCGCACCTCCCCGGAGGCCGTGCGGGAGGCCGTCGCGTTCTTCGAGTCGGTGAGCCGGGTCCCGGTGGTGCTGCGCAAGCCGGTCCTGGCGTTCGCGGCGAACCGGCTGCAGTCCGCGCTGCTGCGCGAGTCGATCCACCTGGTGAAGGAGGGCGTGGTATCCCTGGAGGAGCTGGACCGCGTCGTCACGCACTCCATCGGACTGCGCTGGGCCACCGTGGGCCCCTTCCTCGCCTTCCACCTGGGCGGCGGCACCGGCGGCCTGCGCAAGTGGCTCGGCACGCTCGGCTCCGGTCTGGAGAAGGGCTGGGAGCTGCTCGGCCGCCCCACCCTGGACGAGGACACGATCCACTCCCTCATCGACCAGGCCGAGCAGGTGTACGGCGGCTCGTCGTACGAGGAGCTGGTGCGCGAGCGCGACACCCGGCAGACCGCCGTCCTCAAGGCGCTGGCGGAGGTCGGCGACCGCCAGCCCTGACGACGGCCCGCGCGGACCCATCGGGCCCGCGCCCCCGACCGGCGGGTGCCTCCACGGCACCCGCCGGTCCTGTTTCCCCCTGAGAACCCCAGGTCATCGCCGCGCCCCGACTTCGAGCCCCCTTCTACCGCCGTGCCGAATGCTGGCGGCACAGCAGCCGACCGGGAGGGCCCCACCGTGTTCCCCACTGTGTTCCGCTTCCGACAGACGTCGGAGTTCCTCGACTGGTTCGCCGAACGGAACCGCACCCACCGGCACCGGGTGACGCCCGTGCCGCTCGACGCCCTGGACGGCTGGGCGAGCGACCCGGAGACCGGGAACCTGCGGCACCGCACGGGGAAGTTCTTCACCGTCGAGGGCGTCGAGATCACCACCGGCCGCCGCGAGACCCCGTCCTGGACGCAGCCGATCATCGTGCAGCCCGAGGCCGGCATCCTCGGCATCCTCGTCAAGGACTTCGACGGCGTACGGCACTTCCTGCTCCAGGCCAAGATGGAGCCCGGCAACATCAACGTCCTGCAGATGTCCCCGACCGTGCAGGCCACCCGGTCCAACTTCACCCGCGTCCACCAGGGCGGCGCCGTCCCGTACCTGGAGTACTTCCTGGCGCCGCCCCGGCGGCGGGTCCTGTTCGACGCGCTCCAGTCCGAGCAGGGCTCCTGGTTCCACAGCAAGCGCAACCGGAACATGATCGTGGAGCTGCCGCCCGACGAGGACGTGCCGCTGCGCGAGGGCTTCTGCTGGCTGACCCTAAAGCAGATCGGCGACCTGCTCGCCCTGGACAACGTCGTCAACATGGACACCCGCACCGTCCTGTCGGGCCTGCCGGAGCCCTGGCCCGACGACCTCGGCGGGCCCGGCGCCGAGGACCGCGGCCAGCACTCGATGACCGAGCTGCTCAGCTGGTTCACCGACGTCAAGGCCCCGCAGGACCTGCACCGGCGCCGTATCCCGCTCGCCGAGGTGAAGGGCTGGACCCACACCGGGGACCGCTTCGTCCACGAGGAGGGCCGCTACTTCTCGGTGATCGGCGTGGACGTCGAGGCGGACGGCCGCGAGGTGGCCCGCTGGTCGCAGCCGATGCTGGCCCCCGCCGGACGCGGTGTGATCGCCTTCCTCACCCGGCGGATCGACGGCCGCCGCCATGTGCTGGTGAACGCCCGCACGGAGGCCGGCTCCCGCGACATCGCCGAGATGGCGCCGACCGTGCAGTGCTGCCCGGCCAACTACGACGGCCGCCCCGCGGAGCAGCGGCCCCGCTTCCTGGACACGGTCCTGTCGGCGGACCCGTCGCGGATCCTGTTCGACGTGGTGCACTCGGAGGAGGGCGGCCGCTTCCACCACGCCGAGAACCGCTACCTCGCCGTCGAGGCCGACGACGGCGTGCCGCTCGACGCGGGCGAGGACCACATCTGGATGACGCCCGGACAGCTCGGCAGCCTGCTGAGGTACTCCAACCACGTCAACGTCGAGGCCCGCAACCTGCTGACCTGCCTGCGCTTCCTGCGGCAGCGGGACCGATGACCGGGCGCACCGTACGGCTCGGCCTGCTGGGCGCCGCCGACATCGCCGTCCGCCGGATCCTGCCCGCCGTGTCCCGCGCGCCGGGCATCACCCTGACCGCCGTGGCGAGCCGCGACCCCGATCGCGCGAAGGCCCTGGCCGCCACGTACGGGGGCGACGCGCTGCCCGACTACCGGGCGGTCCTCGCCGACCCCCGCGTGGACGCGGTGTACGTGCCCGTGCCGGCGGCGCTGCACGCCGACTGGGTGCGCGCCGCCCTGGAGGCCGGCAAGCACGTCCTCGCCGAGAAGCCGCTGACCACCGACCCCCGTACGACCGCCGAACTGGTGGCCCTGGCAGAGAAGTCGGGGCTGGTGCTGCGGGAGAACTACCTGTTCGTCCACCACCCGCAGCACCGGGCGGTGCTCGACCTGATCGCGCGGGGCGCCGTCGGCGAGGTCCGCGCGGTCTCGGCCGCCTTCACCATCCCCCCGCGGCCCCCGGCCGACATCCGCTACCGCCCCGACCTCGGCGGCGGCGCCCTCCTCGACGTCGGTGTCTACCCGCTGCGCGCCGCCCAGTTGCTGCTCGGTCCGGAACTGCGGGTCGCCGGCGCGGTGCTGCGCACTGATCCCGCGCGGGGCGTGGACGTGGCGGGCGCCGCTCTGCTGTGCCGGGACGCGGACGGCGCCACCGCCCACCTCACCTTCGGCATGGAGCACCGGTACACGTCCCGCTACGAGGTGCTGGGCAGCACCGGCAGGCTCCTCCTCGACCACGCCTTCACCCCACCCCCCGACCACCGCCCCGTCCTGCTGCTGGAGGGCCCGGACGGCGTCCGGCGCCACGAGCTGGAGCCGTACGACCAGTGCCTCGGCGGCGTCGAGGAGTTCGCCCGCGCGGTCGGCGGCGGCGAGGCGACCGGCGACACGACGGGCCGTACGGGGGGCGGCACGGCGGGCGGCACGACCGACGACCCGACCGGCGACGAGGCCGGTACGTCCGGCGCAATCAGTACCCGACAGGCGGAGCTCACCGCCGACATCCAACGACAGGCCCAGTACGCCGTGGGAGGCGATGCACGATGACCGAGACCCTGGTGACCGGTTCCCCCGAGGCCAAGCAGGAGCGGGCGACGGCCAAGGCCCGCATCCTGGAACAGGTCCGTGACTACCACGCCCACGGCGACCAGCACGGCGGCGGGGGAGGCGCGTTCGTGCCCGGCGAGACCGAGGTGTGGCCCTCCGGCGCCGTCTTCGACGCCGAGGACCGGGCGGCGCTCGTCGAGGCCGCGCTGGAGATGCGGATCGCCTCGGGGGTCAGCTCCCGCCGCTTCGAGCGGGACTTCGCCCGGTACTTCAAGCTGCGCAAGGCGCACCTCGCCAACTCCGGTTCGTCCGCGAACCTGCTGGCGCTGTCCGCGTTCACCTCGCACCTGCTGGAGGACCGCCGGCTGCGGCCCGGCGACGAGGTGATCACGGTCGCGGCGGGCTTCCCGACCACCGTGAACCCGATCATCCAGAACGGCCTCGTACCCGTCTTCGTCGACGTCGACATCCCGACGTACAACACCACACCGGAGCGGGTGGCCGCGGCCATCGGCCCGCGCACCCGGGCCATCATGATCGCCCACGCCCTGGGCAACCCGTTCGCCGTCGAGGAGATCGCCGCGCTCGCCGAGGAACACGACCTGTTCCTGATCGAGGACAACTGCGACGCCGTGGGCTCGACCTACCGCGGCAAACTCACCGGCACCTTCGGCGACATCGCCACGACCAGCTTCTACCCGGCGCACCACATCGCGATGGGCGAGGGCGGCTGCGTCCTCACCAGCAATCTGTCGCTGGCCCGGATCGTGGAGTCACTGCGCGACTGGGGCCGGGACTGCTGGTGCGAGCCGGGCGAGAACAACCGCTGCTTCAAGCGGTTCGACTACCAGATGGGCACGCTGCCGCACGGCTACGACCACAAGTACATCTTCTCCCACGTCGGCTACAACCTGAAGGCCACCGACCTCCAGGCCGCCCTCGGCCTGAGCCAGCTCCGCCGGCTGGACGCCTTCGGCGACGCCCGCCGCGCCAACTGGCGCCGCCTGCGGGAGGGACTGGACGGCGTGCCCGGGCTGATCCTGCCCGAGGCGACCCCCGACAGCGACCCCAGCTGGTTCGGCTTCGCCCTCACGGTCCGCCCCGAGGCCCGCTTCACCCGCAAGGAGCTGGTGGACTTCCTGGAGGCCCGCAAGATCGGCACCCGCCGCTTCTTCGCCGGCAACCTCACCCGGCACCCCGCCTACCAGGACCGCCCCCACCGCGTGGTGGGCTCCCTGGTGAACAGCGACCTCGTCGCCGAGCACACCTTCTGGGTGGGCGTCTACCCGGGCCTGGACGAGCAGCGCGTCGACTGGATCGCCGAGAGCGTCCGCGACTTCGCGGCGAAGAAGTCCTGAGCCGTACGACGTCCCCCGACACACGTTCGCCCCCGCCGGCCCAGGGCCGGCGGGGGCGAACGTGTGAGGTGCTCAGGTGAAGACGGGCAGCCGCGTGGGACCCTGCGCGGTGTTCCCGGAACCGGAGTGCGGGGTCCCCCGCGTCCCGCCGTCCGATCGGGAACCGAGCAGTTCCAGCTGGAGCCGCTGAAGGTCCGCGGAGGGCTCCAGGCCCAGCTCGTCCGCGAGGATGCGCCGCAGGTTCTGGTACGCCTGGAGGGCCTCCGCGCGCCGCCCGGAGGAGCCCAACGCCATGATGAGCCGGCTGTGGAACCACTCGTTGAGCGGGTAGTCGTTGACGAGCTTGCGCAGCTGGGGAATGGACTCGCGGTGCCGGTTCAGCCCGCCCTCCGCCTCGATCCGGATCTCCAGCGCCCGGATGCGCAGCTCCTCCAGGTGCACGATGTGCCCGGTGAGCAGGTCACCGGCGGGGATGTTGGACAGGGCGGGCCCCCGCCACAGCTCCAGGGCCCCGTCGATCCTGCGTACGGCCGACTCGTACCGGTGCGCCCCGAGGTCGGTGTGCGCCTCGGCGACCAGCCGCTCGAAGATCCGTATGTCGACCTCGTCGTCCTCGACCTGGACGGCGTAGCCGGGGGCACGGGTGACCAGGAGGGGCCGCTCGGCGGGGACGAGGCGCTCGGCCACGAACATCCGCCGGGCGTGGTAGACGTACGTCTGGAGCGTCGTGACGGCGCTGCGGGGCGGGCTCTCGCCCCACAGCTCGTGGATGAGGGAATCGGACGTGACGATCTCGTTCGCCCGGGTCAGCAGCAACGCCAGGGTCTGGCACACCTTCGGCGTGCTCGGCAGATAGGACCTGCCGTCCTGCGCGACGATCTCGAACGGGCCGATGAGGTTGAACCGCACCACGCTTGCTCCTCTACATGTGGGGGCGAAGAATGCCGGTTGCCGCGTTCTGTGAGGTGATGACCAGAACGGTAGGCGTGGTGCGAGGTGCCCCCCTACGCCGACAGGGCGAGAGTGTCACTCTCGCCCTGTTCTCCTTGCGCCGCGCTGTCCTGACGGGTCGTCAAGCCGCCGAGCGCCAGCCCGGCAGGGAGCGTGCGGTCCAGGCGGGCGCCGGGCGGCGCTCCGGGCCGCCGTCCCAGGACGCGCCGCGCAGCGGCGCCGCGGTGCCGTCGTCGGTGTGCGCGGCCCGCAGACGGGCCGCCAGGACGACGGCCAGCGCGGCCAGTTCCTCCGCTGTGGGATTGCCGCGGGTGATCCGCCAGGACGCGCCGCCGAGAACGGCCCGCGTCTCCGCCTCCGGTCCGGTGGGCGTGCCGTCGGCGCTCACTGGGGCTGGTTCCCGTGCTTGCGGCTGGGCAGTGGCGCGTGCTTGGAGCGCAGCACGGACAGGGTGCGGATCAGGACGGACCGGGTGTCGGCCGGGTCGATGACGTCGTCGACGAGCCCCCGCTCCGCCGCGTAGTACGGGTGCATCAGCTCCTCCTTGTACTCCTTGACCAGGCGGGCCCGCATGGCGTCCGGGTCGTCCGCCTGCGCGATCTGCCGGCGGAAGACGACGCCCGCGGCGCCCTCCGCGCCCATCACGGCGATCTCGTTGATCGGCCACGCCAGCGACACGTCCGTCCCGATGGACCGCGAGTCCATGACGATGTAGGCGCCGCCGTAGGCCTTGCGCAGGATGAGCTGGACCCGCGGCACGGTGGCGTTGCAGTAGGCGTACAGCAGCTTGGCGCCGTGCCGGATGACACCGCCGTGCTCCTGGTCCACGCCCGGCAGGAACCCCGGCACGTCCACCAGGGTCACCAGCGGAATGTTGAACGCGTCGCACATCTGCACGAAGCGGGCGGCCTTCTCGCTGGCCTCGATGTCCAGCACCCCGGCCATCCGCTGCGGCTGGTTGGCGACGACGCCCACCACCTCGCCGCCCATGCGGGTCAGCGCGCAGATCACGTTCGGCGCCCACCGCTCGTGGACCTCGAAGACCTCGCCGTGGTCCGCGATCTCCTCGATCACCTTCGCCATGTCGTACGCCTGGTTCGGGTCGGCCGGCACCAGGTCCACCAGCGCCTCCACACGCCGGTCCGAGGGGTCGCAGGTGGGGCCGCCGGGCGGCGTCTCCCGGTTGTTCGACGGCAGGAACGACAGCAGGTGCCGTACGTCCCGCAGGCAGCACTCCTCGTTGTCGTACACGAACCCCGCCACCCCGGACCGCTCGGCGTGCACATCGGCGCCGCCCAGGTCGTCATGGGTGATCTGCTCGCCGGTGACCGCCTGCACCACGTCGGGGCCCGTGATGAACATCTGTGAGGTGCCGCGCACCATGAACACGAAGTCCGTCAGCGCGGGGGAGTAGGCGGCGCCGCCCGCGCAGGGCCCCATGATCACGCTGATCTGCGGGATCACCCCGGAGTTGCGCACATTGCGGCGGAAGATGCCGCCGTACCCGGCGAGCGCCGTCACCCCTTCCTGGATGCGGGCGCCCGCCCCGTCGCACAGCCCCACGATGGGCGCGCCCGCGGACTCCGCCAGATCCATCAGCTTGTGGATCTTCTGCGCATGGGCCTCGCCGAGCGCGCCGCCGAAGATCCGGAAGTCATGGGCGTAGGCGAAGACGGGACGGCCGTCCACCGTGCCCCAGCCGGTGACGACGCCGTCCGTGTGCGGGCGGCGGTCCTCCAGGCCGAAGCCCGTGGCGCGGTGCCGGCGCAGCCCCTCGATCTCGACGAACGAGCCCTCGTCGAAGAGGATGTCCAGCCGCTCCCGTACGGTCAGCTTGCCCTTCGCCTTCTGTGCCTGGGTGGCCTTCTCGCCCGGCCCCGCGACCACCGCCGCGCGCAGCGAGGTCAGCTCCTCCACCCGTGCCCGGGTGGTGCCGGCGGTCACCGGCGCTTCCTCGGTCTCCTGGATGACACTCACTTCTGCCCCTTTCGGTCTCTCACGCGTGGCATTCGGGGAGCCGGCCGTGGAACTCGACCATTTCCGAGAACAGCAGTCCGATGTCGAGCGGGTGACCGGGCGGCGCGCCGCCGGCCTCCGCGAACGCCCGGTGCAGATTCGGCACCAGCCGCTCGCTGTCGAGGAGTTCCGCGTACGGGCCGAGGTCGGCCTCGCGCGCCGTCTCCAGCGGGGTCAGACCCGCCGCGAGGCCCCGCCCCGCCAACTCCTGCACCCAGCGCAGATACTGCTCGGCGGTGTCCAGCAACTCCGGCCCGCCGACCGGGCCGTGACCGGGCACGACGACCTGCGGGCCGAGCGCCCGCAGCTTGCCGACGACGTCGATCGTGCCCGCGACGGACCCGGTCAGGCAGAACGGCGTGGCCCCGTTCATCACCAGGTCGCCCGCGAACAGCACCCCCTGCTCGGGCAGCCACACCACCGTGTCGTTGGTGGTGTGCGCCACACCCGGATGCGTCAACTCGGCCCGGACGTCGCCCAGATGCAGCGTCACCGGCTCACGGAACGTCAGGGTCGGCAGCTCCACGGCCAGATCGCCCCAGCACACCTCGGGCCACAGTCCGGTCAGATGCAGCTGGGCCAGGTCCATCTCGGCGCGGGTCGCCTCGTGGGCGATCACCACCGCGTCGTCCGCGAAGAACCGGTTGCCGAAGGTGTGGTCCCCGTGCGGATGGGTGTTGACCACATAGCGCGGGGGACGCGGTGCGACGGCCGCGACCGCCTCCCTCAGCGCCAGCGCCCGTGCCTCGGTCGCCGCCGTGTCGATCAGCGCGGGCCGTCCGCCGGCGGTGATCAGCCCCGCGTTGTTCAGGCACCAGCCGCCGTCCGGCTGGACGTACGCGTACACCCCGTCCTCGATCTCGACCATGCGGGCGTCAGCGGGGGAGTGCCGGCTCACGCGGGCCTCCCCGCGGTGCCGTTGCCGTCCTCGGCGCCGGAGGCGGCCAGGGCGTCCTTGCGGGAGCAGCTCACCACCGCCCGCATCAGGCCGCTGTCCACCATCCCGGACGCGTCCACCGTCCCGGCGGCGGCATGGGGCGCCGGCCCCACGGCCGCGCTGAGGGTGCACCGGTCGTCGAGGGTGTGGGTCTCGAAGTGCCAGCCCCCGTCGTCGGCGGGCAGCCCGTCGGTGCCCAGCAGCCGCGGCGCGGCCGTCCGGGTCGACGGTGTGGTGAACCCGAACGAACGGAACGACAGGCGCATCCCGAGGCCCAGCGCCTTCGTGTACGCCTCCTTGAGCGTCCACAGCCGGATCACCGCGGCGTTCCGGTCCTCCTCCGGCAACCACCCCAGGGCCGCCCGCTCATGCGCCGTGCACACGTCCTCCTCCAGGCCCGTGCCGTACGCCGCCCTGCCCTGCGGTTCGACGTCCACGCCGATCGGGCCCAGCCGGCTCAGCCCCACCGCGACGACGTCGCCGGTGTGGCTGAGGCTCACGTCCAGCCGCCCGCACCCCCGCAGATACGGGCGGCCGTTCGGGCGGCGGGCCAGCTCCAGGTCGGCCGGGTCGGCGCCCAGCACCGCGGCCGCCCCGTGCTTCAGCACCAGGCGCGACACGGCGAACCGGGTGCGGGCCTCCTCGCCGTTCACCGCCAGATAGCGGCCGTACTCGTGACCGAGGAGCCCGCGCAGCGCGGGCCCGCGCGCCGCGGGCGCCCATTCGCTCGCCAGGCCGTACGCCAGCCCGTACCCGCCGTCGCGGACGGCGCCGCTCAGCGCCTCCCACGGACCGTCGGGGGAGGCGACGCGCAGCGGAGGCGGCCCTGCCAGACCACGGCGTACGGACATGCTCATCCCTTCTCGCGGTGCCGGGCCGGTGTGCCCAGCGCGGTGTCGTACAGATCGAGGCTGTGACCCTCGCGGCAGCGCCGTACGGCCTCGGCGAGCATCACGTCCTCGTGGTCGGCCGAAGCGGCCGTCACCGGCAGGCCGAGCCGCACGGAGATCCGTCCCAGCGCGGTGAGCAGCCAGGCCGGCTCGGCGAGGAACCCGCCGGTGCCCGCGCGCCGGGCCGTACGCCACACCCCGAGGCAGGCGGCGGCCGCGGCGAGCAGCGCGTAGCGCTCACTCAGGGCGAAGCCGCGCGGGTTGGCGAGCACGGCGGGATCCAGCTCGGGCAAGCGCCGGCACTGGTCGCGCAGTGCGGCCAGCTCGTCCGAGAGCGCGGTCGGCCAGTCCGCGAGCCCCTCGTCGGCCAGCCCGTCGCGGGCCCGCGCGAGCAGCACGGTCAGGCCGTCGTCGGCCGCCGCCAGCTTCAGCCGCGCGCCCGCCAGGGGCGGCACCGGCCCGTCCGGCCGGAACAGTTCCGCCGGGGCCGGCTGCCCCTGAGCCGTCCAGGAACGTCGGGCCAGGGTGGGCAGTTGCGGCAGCAGTGTGGCGAGGGCGGCGGCCGATCCGGCGGGGCCGGGCGGCATCGCCGCGAGATCGCGGACCTGCTTGTGGAAGGTGCCGAGACCGTCCCCGTCCCGCATCGAGTCGGTCCCCAGCACCGTCATCAGGTCGCCCACGCCCTCCTGGAGCAGCCGCAGCACCAGATACCGGGCGGCGGCCGACCAGATGCTCGACCGTTCCGGCATCAGGTGCAGCGAGCGCAGCGTCACCAGCGACAGGCAGTCCGCGGCCAGCAGGTCCGCGAACGCGCCCACCACGGTGCGGCGCGTGACCCGCGAGCGCATGCCCCGCACCCCACCGCGCTCCGTCAGCACCGCCGTCAGCACGGCGCGCAGAGCGGTGTCGGCGCAGCCGACCGCCATCGACGGCAGCAGCGGGAGGCGGGCCTGCGCCACCCGGCGGGTGACCCACTGGCCGTCGCCCACCTCGCCGATCACCGCTCCGGCCGGCACCGCCCAGTCGTCCAGCACGAGTTCACCGGCGGGGATGCGCGGCGGAACACCGACGTCGTACGGCGACAGCTGCCCCACCGCGCCCGGCGGCAGGTCCCCGCGGCGCAGGAGCAGCACCGACTCGCCGTCCGGGCCCGCGCCCGGCCCCGCGTGCCGGGGCACCACCACGAGCCCCGCGGCGCGGGGGGCGTTCACCAGCCCCGTCGTACGGCCGGTCAGCCGCAGCGGCGCCCCGTCGCCGGCGGTCGCGGTCAGGCCGTCCTCGACGGCCGCGCCGCCGGCGATCCGCTCACCGGCGAGCAGCAGGCGGGCGGTGGCGGCGCGCTGCCCGGCGGTGCCGAAGCACCACGCGTACAACGCGGCGCCCAGGGAGGCGGAGCCGTAGCCGCGGCCGAGCGCGGCGTCCCGCCGGAACACCGCCCGCAGCAGGGCGGCGGCCTCGTCCAGTCCCGCCAGGCGCCCGCCGTGCTCCTCGGGCACGAAGTCCTCGTGCAGCCCGAACGACGCGAGCGACGGCTCACCGCCGAGCGGCAGGTC
>NZ_LIRK01000199.1 GCF_001419765.1 Streptomyces torulosus | reverse complement strand
ACTGACCCGCGGCCCGTGTCGGCCAGAGGAGGATGGTCGACACGGGCCGCGGGTCAGTGGGATCCCTGCTGGAAGCGCCGCAGGGCGTCGTCGGTTCGGCCGGCGGCCGAGAGCGAGGCGTGTCTGAGCATTTCGGCCAGCTCGTCGGCGGTGACTCGGGAGAGGGCCTCGGCCAGAGTGAGGTGCCGGTCGCCGACGGGGCGGTAGTAGTAGCCCATAGCCAGCGTGAGCACGATGCCGGGGATGAGTTGGTCAGTCTGGTCGTCGCCGAAACCGAGTCCGCGACCGATTCGGCGTACGGCCTCGACGTCGCCGAGGAGCGCCGATTCCGGCAGTGCCTCATGGGCGCGCGTCGCAGTCGCGATCTCGCGTTGTACGTACGCCTCCCAGGCCAGACGGGCATCAGCCTCTCGCCCTTCGATCTTGAGGGCGATGGACGCCAGCATGGCGTGGAAGCGTGGGGTCGTGAGCGACGTGTCGAGGTACTGGGCCGGTGTGCGTCCGGTGAGCGCGACGATGGGGTTACGTGATTCCGCGGTGAAGTGCTGAAGGGTTGTCACGAGCGCGCGCTCTATCGCCGCGTCGCTGACTCCCAGGCGGCACACCAGATCCGTCAGCACGATCTGCGTCACGGGGTTCATGTGGTTCTCCAGTCGGTCAGGAGGAGCAAGGGGGTTGTCAGGACTGGTCGTTGGTCCGAAGGCGCGGCGTGGGGTAGCGCGCTTGGACGTCCGCCATCACGCCGGTGATGAAGTCCATGAGGGTGCGGATTTGCTTCCTGTCGCCGCCCAGGTACAGGGCGAGGTCGAGAACCTGCGGGGCGGCTGCGTAGTCGAGGAGCTGCCGGTACTGCTCGACGGTGAGGTTCGCGAGGTCCTCCGGGCGGAGCGCCCACGCGGCGATGGCGGCGTTTTCTGCCAGGTGCAGGGCAGCGCGGAGGGCCTCTTCGTCGGGTGCGAAGGTCAGCAGGATGAGGATCATGGCGCCCCGGTGGTGCTCTGGGGTGTTGATGGCCGGTATCGAGGGATGGGCGGGCATGTATGTCTCCGGGGTGTGGATGAGAGCGCCCAATGCTCCTTTTCTATATGCATTCGGGGCGCAATGCGGCCCTGCCATCGAAGAGCAGGGGTATGGGACGGGGCTGTAGGTCCGCCCGGCGGCCGGGACACGGTGGCCACCGACCGCCGGACGAGGCTTGCAGCGTCAGCCGGCAGGCACAGAGAAGGACTTCAGGTCGGTGAAGATGTGACCCACGGCCGCCGCGGGCAGGCGATCCACCACGATCCGACCGTCCCCACTCCAGGTCAGCAGCTGGATGATGACGTCGAGCAGCGGCTCCGGGAGCGACTCACACCAGTCGTCGTAGTCGACCCCAGGAAACCGCTGCTCCCAGACCTCCTGGAGGAGGTCCGAGATCGCCCGAGCCAGCCGCCTGGCTTGTTCAGGGCCGATCGGTTCGGAGATCAGGCGCCGAAGGATGGCTTCGAGACCGAAGGGGTTACTCACGAACACTCCCGAAGGGCAACGGAAGAGGACTCCCCCCTCCCTAATAGTTCTATTCTATATGCATTAGGGAGGGGGGCAAGATTTTCGAGCGGAAAATCTTACCGGCGAGGGACTCTATTTATGCAGGTCAGCGGGCTCTTCCACATCGCTGAGGTCGCGGATGTGGAGTACGAGCCGACCGCCGTCGACCACGTCACCGATACGCATGTCCGGGCCGACGACACGCGTGTGGTCGTCGTCATCCAGGACTCCCTGATCCACGAGCCCGTCGACGCACGCCTTGAATGAGGGGTACCAGTTGGCCGGATCCCTCCTCTGCCTGCTCGCCGATAATGTGCACACGCTCCAGGTGTGGGAGCCCGCGTGACGCAGCCCATGCGGCACGTCGCAGCACTCTGGTGATCTCGGCACGCCGGTGGAAGTGCGGTCGCTGGTTGGCGTTCAGAAGCTCCAGCCGCGGGGGTAAAGCGACCCTGAATCGACGGCCGGGCAGCCCTTCGAACCAGTCATGTTCCACACGGGTCATGAGCGGTCCGCCTCTCCGGTGTCCACCGGGACCCATACGATTCGAAGAACACGTGCTCGGGCGAGGCGTAGGGCAAGGGAGCGCGCACTGCCGTTCCGGTGGGCGGCGAAGCCGGCGCAGATGGCCGGGGCCTTGGTGCCGAGCGTGGCGTGGCAGACGATGTGCCCCTCCTCCGCGATGGCACTCGCGATCATCTCCGCCACGCGCCCGGGTTCCAGGTGCATGAGGTTGCCGGGCCGGAAGATGCATGTCCCGCATCGCCCCGCGCAGATACGAACGCTCCACGTCACGGGGTCAGCGACGTCGTGGCGCAGCCCGTCAGAGGTGTATGTGGCTGAGCTGGTCATCGGTCGGCTCCCGGCGTTGCCGCGCGCACTGCTTCTCCGGTGGCTGCCAGCAGCATGTCCATGCAGGCGGGAAGCAGTTCGGGGTCGGGTGCCGTGAACGCGGCCCCGTAGAGGGCGAGCGTGGTCTGAGTGTCTCCGTTGGCGTGCGCGGTGATGAAGCGGGCTGCGAACAGGTGCGGAGGCGGGAGGATGTCCTCGGGGCTGCTGCCGTCAGGGGTCAGCAGGATCCACGACGCCGCCCCGCCGCTCAGTCCTTGCAGCTTCTCCAGCGCGGCCTTTGCCATGACCGCGAGACCCGTGGCCACGCCGTACATCAGCGACGGTGTTCCGGTCCGCGCGAGATCGGCCAGGATCTGGCGGGCCTCGTCGTGGCGCCCGTCCGTCCAGTGAGCAACGGCTTCGGCGAGACGTCCGGCGACCATCGTGCCCGTCGCCGGTCTGCCGTGTTCCGTCGCTATGACGGGCGCGGACCAAGTGCCGGGCTGACCTGGTACCTGTCGCCAGCCGTTCACTGCCTCTGGCGTTCGGGCATCGGGCCGAATCATGTAGCCGTGCTCGATCAGCCGGTGGCCGGCGCTGGCCGGGCGGAAGCTGTCCCATGCAAAGGGGAGGTCCAATATCGGCTCGTCGTTGCCCTGGGCAAGGACTCGAAGCCGGTATCCCTCCGGCACGGTGGTGCATGTTGCGGTCAGGTGCAGCACTGAGACTTCCTTTCTACTGGTCAGGGGACTTCGGGGAGTTCGAGCTGCTGTGCGATCTCTTGGTCCTCGTCCTCGAGCGGGTTGGGGCCGGGACGGTAGAAGGGCTGACAGCGCGGGCACTGCTGCTCGACAGCTCGGCGGTGGGCGCGCGATCCGGCGGCAGTGCCGCACGACTTTCGGATGACCGGGCGCGGCAGCTCGCTGGAGTCGGCCTCCGGCAGGGCGTGAACGATCTCGCCGTTGAGCCAGATTCGGCCGCCGCAGATCCCGGTGAAGCCGCTCTTCGCCGGGAGGACCTGCCTGATGCACGCAGCTCGGTAGGGGCAGCCGCCGCAGACGTAGAGGACTGGTTCACAGATGGCGACCAGTTCCTGACCGGTCTTCCACCGGTCGTCGGCGACAGCGAAGTCTGGGTCGCCGAAGCATGGGGCGTGGTCGGTGACGTGGGTGCCGGGCAGTCGGCTTCTCGGTCCGGTCACAGGACGGGCTCCAATCGCTGGCCTATCCACCGGGCGACGTTCACGGAGACCGCGTTACCTGCCTGCATGGTCTGTTCGGCCTGGTTGCCGTAGACGACGTACTTCGCCGGGAACCGCTGCCCTTCGAGCTGTTCGCGGGGCTTGAGCATTCGGAAGTAGCAGTCGTTGATGTCCGGGGCGCTGCGCACCAGGGCGGCGGAGTCGCGGGTGGCGAGGGTGTGGACGGGTTCGGCTGCGGTCTTCACCGCGGCCTTGCGGTACGGCACGACGAGCGTGTTCCGCGCCTGCTCAGGGACGGTGCCGGCGTGCGTCACCAGACCGTGGTGGTTGCCCTGGGCGGTGACCACGCTGAGCGGGTCGCTCGCGGGGCTGGCGGTGGCGTGGTTGCGGTATTCGATGAGGAACGGGTCCACCGTCAGGAGGGCTTCGCTCTCGCGGGTGGTTCGGGTGCGAAGCGGCACATCGACGGGGACTGCGTCGGTGTTCCAGGATCCGCCAGTCGGCACCAGGAGGGCGTCTCCCTGTTTGGCCGTCCGGGTCGGCAAGGGGCGGTCCTCGACGGCGTATGCCCGGTCTCCGCCGTCTTTGCCGTGGGTGAGGGTGATCGAGCTGGGGCGGTAGGGGAACTTGATGAGGCCCGCGCGAATGCGGTTCATCGTGGTCTCCGCGAGCGGCTTCTTGCGTTTGCCGATCTGGGTCCCGAGGTCGTGCCAGTTGATGATGTCGCTAGCCGGTCGTACGTACGGCTCGACCATGGCGTGGCGGCAACGTGTGTTCGGGCAGCGGTAGATGTAGTCACGCCGGTACTTGCCGATGCGGACGCCGTCGACGTTCCAGGACTGAACGGCGTGCACGTCCTCGCCGCAGTCCATGCACGGGGCCAGGGGCCGGGGCTCCAAGTCGGGCTTGCGCATGGTCTTGAGCGTGAAGACCACGTACATCCGGTCGCGCCACTGTGGGGCGCGGAGGTTGGTGTCGTCACCGATGTGGGCGCTGCTGACGCACACGATCTGGTAGCGGTAGCCGAGCAGTTCCATGGCTTCGAGCCACTTCTGGAACAGGATCCAGTCGAGGCCGAATTCGACGACGTTCTCTACGACGACGGCATTGAACCGTTTCGCCTCGGCAGCGCGTACGACGCACCAGGCGGTGACTCGGGTCGCCTCGAAGGCGTCCTTGGTCAGGGACTCCCACTCGTCGCGCTCCTCCTGGAGCAGATCGAGCAGGTCGAGTTGGTTCGTTTCTCGGGGGCGTCCTCCGGCGGGGCTGATCTCGGTGCAGATGACCGATGCCCAGAGGGCGTCGGCCTTGGGCAGGTAGCGCATGGGGAAGCCGTCGCTGAGGGTCATGACGGCGTGCTCGCAGTTGGGATGGTTGGCGGCGTGCGTCTCGATTGCCAGGTCCCAGTGGTTGATCCCGAGGAGCAGTTCGTGTCCTGCTTCTACGAGTCCGGTGCTACTGCCGCCCGCGCCGCACAGCAGGTCGATCCATGTGGCCATGCTGGTTGTCGTTCTCCAAGAGGTCTTGCGTGCCCGGCCTCGCCGCGCGGGGCCGGGCAGCGCCCGAGTTCAGTGAGCGCGCAGGCCGCCGTGCTCCTTGGCACGGCGCAGGAAGGCGATCCAGTGCGGCCATATCGGGTCGCCCAGCGGCATCTCGGAGACGTCGATGTTCGGGTGGGCTTCGTACGCGGCCAGGGCTGCCGTGATCTCGGCGACCGTGACGAGGGCGCCGTCGTTGTAAGCGAGCTTGTACGTCGGGATCCCGGTGGGCTCGGGCTCCGCAGCGTCCATGACGGCGCGGTATGCGCTCCGGTACTCCGCCACGAGGTTGGCCTTGTCCAGGGCGTGCCGGACCCCCGTCTTGAGGTCGCCCTCCGTCAATCCGTAGGCGGACAGGAGGGGAACGGCCGGGTAGGGCAGCTCGGCGAGCATTCCGAAGTTACGCATCGTGTCCAACGCGCGGATTCTCGCAGTGAGTTCGAAACGGAAGTAGTTCTCCTCGCCGTCGGCGCGTCTGCCGTCTACGGTCTGGATGTAGATGTCGTATCCCACGGGGTGTTCTCCAAGAGGTCTACGGCTGCCCGGCCCGAAGCCGGGCCGGGCAGCGTGTTCAGCGGTGGGCGGCGTGACGGTGGTGGCGCTCACCGCAGGTCGTGCAGCGCGGGAGTCGGTTGCGGGCCTCCCACCGGAGCTCGCCGATCACGAGCACGACCAGGCCGGCGCCGACTCCGAGCGCGAGCGCGAGCGCGAGCAGCGCGTACATCACGGTCGGCTCGCTCATCGCGCGGCCTGCTCGTCACGGGTGGGACAGGGCTGCATGAGCTGCATGCAGGCGAGCAGCACCCCTTGGGCGTCGTTGGTCGCCAGTGCGTTGTCCAGCGCGGCCTGGGCCCTGGCCTGCTCGTTCTCGTCCTGGGGGTGGGCGATCACGCAGTGGCAGCGGCGCGTCTTCGGCTCCGCGTTCGGCGGAGTCACATCGGTGCCCGGCATCACCCGATCGCCTGTCCGGCGTGCCCGACGAAGACGGTGAGGATCGCGTTGTCCTGCCTCCAGATCGTCAGCGGCCAGTCCGTTCCGCCCTGCTCATGGATGCGCTCCCAGCCCTTCTCCATGAGGTCGTGGGTGGTGTAGCCGTACTCCTTGACGGCGGCCCGACGGTCCGTGAAGGGGCCCTGTACCTCGGCGGATACCGGAGTGTGCTTGGCGGTGACGCCCTGCATCTGAACCTGGAAGAGGTCGACGATGGGTGGCGCGAGCTTGCGCGCGGTGACGAAGGCGGTGATCGCCTGGATGAGGGGCACGACATTGTTGCCGTGCTCGGCCTGGTCTGCGCCCTCGGTGGAGTCGTAGACCCGCTCGTCGATGGTGGGGTTGTCGTGATGAGCGCGCCGGACGTGGAAGCCCTCCAGCGCGGCCGGGTCGACGGGCAGGCAGTGGGTCGAGGTGATCCACAGGTGCGAACCGTCGGTGAGCTGGGCGTGGATCGCGAACTCGCCGCCGCTGATCTCCACATCGGTGATGAGCGGGATGCGACGCAGGGCGGTGATGACGGGCTCGTAGGCGTTCCACAGGGTCCGCCACAGCGGGTCGTCGGTGTTGCCGTGCTTGGGCATCGGGGCCATGGGCGCGGTGTTGGTGCTCACGGTTCTGTCTCCAAGAGGTCTTATGTTCGCAAACAGTACAGAGTTGGGATCTATCTAGGGAGGGAGATGAGCAGAGCGAGTGCGCAGGCGGGGCACCTGCGCCTCGCCTCGCGCTCCCCGCGAGTGATGGCAATGGCGGTCTCCAGCTCCGCTACGCGCTGCTGGGCCGCCCCGTAGAGGCCGCGCGCCTCCTCGCCAAGACTGCGAGCCTGCATCAGAGCGCGGTGGTTCACGCGGTGGTCGAGGTGGATCTCCGCGCCGCCGATGTCGTCGAGGAGTTCACCGACGAGTTCATCCCGCACGACGGCGGCGTTCCCGATCCCGCCGAGCTCGCGCTCGCGGTCGACCCGCTCCTTGAGGTCGGCGATCTCGATGAGCGCGCCACCGACACCCTCGGCGTCATGGCGGTAGAGGTCGGCGAGCACCTGGATCTGCTCGCGGGCGGCAAGCGAGCCGTCGAGCACGATCCCGCCCCTGCGCTCATGACGGAGGGTGGGCAGATACCTGCTGTCGTTCATGGCGTCCTTCCGGTCCCGAGGAGGTTCCAACTCCCCCTCTTTCTGGTTCTATTCTATATGCATTGGTGGGGATGTCTAGATTTTCCCCGAATTTTCTTTCGGTGGCCTAAGTTTTCTGCTGTCTACGGCTCTTGGCGGCGCGCACGGCTTCCCTTGTCGCCCGGCGTGCGGCCTCCGTCTCCTCCGGACGCTCCTCGACCCTGCGCCGACGGCTGGCCGCGTCCTGGCGCCACTGATCCCAAAACTGTCCGTGCGTTCGGCGCTCCTCCTCCTTGGCCTCCTCCTGCTCTCGTTGGCGGCCCGCACGCGGATTGGTGCCGCATGCACGGCAGTTGGCAGAAGGACGCTCCCTGTGCCTCGCGCAGCCCTTCTTCGGTTCCGCGCGGTCCGCCGGGGCAGGAGTGTCCGTCGGCGCGGGCGCGGGCTCCCCTGCGGCGTCAGCCGTGGGGGTAGGGGGGGAAGGAAGGACAGAGGAAGAACAAGGCAAGGAAGGGGTTTCATCGTTGGAACCCAGTGGGTTCCCCGCGTGAAACTCGTCGGGTTCCACAGGTGGAACCCGCTTCTCTGAAGCGCCCGGGTTCCCCCCGTGGAACCCTGCCCCATGCTCTGGGTACCCCGCATGGAACCCAGCCTCCACCTGCGGTGAGTCGTCAGAGTGTTGACGTGCGGCCTCCCGCGCTTCGACGTCCTGATAGGTCATGGCTGGCTTCGCTGGCGCTGAACGAACCACGCCGGGACGGGCCTTCCGGGGATTCTTCGGAGCGGCCTTGCGAACCTCAGCGGCCTCCTTGAGTTCCGCTGTGGTCGGCGTGGACGGTACGCCGAGAGGGAAGACCCGGTACACCGCGGCGCGTCCGGCCTTGCCGGTCTCCACACGCTCGACGAGGCCTTTGGCGATCAGCTCCGTGACGATGGTGATGGCCCGCTTGTCGGTCACGCCGACCCACGCCGCGAGGCGGGTCAGACCAGGCCGGGCGAGACGGGTCTCGTCGTCGGCGCTGTCCGCGATCTTCATGAGAGCGAGTTTCTGGCTCTGGGTGAGCACGTCGGGCGGCAAGTACGCTGCTGCGATCATCAGTTGGATGGACACGGTTCCTCATGGGCAGTGCAGCACGGCGGCAGGACGGGTTGCCCCGCCCGGTCGTCGCCGGGCGGGGCTGCGGTTGCATGGGCTCGGTCAGGCCGGCGCGATGTTGATGATCGTGGGCGTCTTCTTGCCGGTCTTCTTTCGGGGGATGGCCAGTCCTGCCGCCTTGAGGTTCTTGACCATGCGGTTGGTGTCCGGCGTCATCGGAACCGGGATGCCAGCGACTTCGTGAAGGTCGACCATCGCCTCCACGTCGTCCTTCTCCTCGTCGTTGCCCCCGCGCCAAGACAGCTTGTTGGGGCCATAGATCCCGGCTGGTGACAGGTCAAGCTTCTTGCGCGCGAACTTCTTGATCCGCTCGCCTTCGCTGGCGAGTTCGTGTCCTCTGACGTAGTCGAGGAGTGCCTGCTCACGGTCGGCGTCGTTGTGGATGAGTGCAGTCTGCTCGGGAACGCCTGGAGCCGTGCCCGGCCAGCACAGGGACCGGAACGGGCAGTAGTCGCAGATGGCGTCCAGATCGGGTCCGTGGAAGTCCCGGGGCATCTCCTCGGGGTCCTTCGTCTCGCGTACGCGCTCCACCCACCACTGCGCTTCTGCCGCGCGCTGGGGATCGAACTCGATCTCCTGGAGGTGCTCGGCGCCGCTGTCGCGGTTGATGAAGCGGAAGCGGATGCGCCCGACTTCCAACGGTCCCAGGCGGGCCAGATATCGCTGACCTGGAACGTCCTCGAACCCGACCTCGAACAATGCGCCCGCGTACAGGTGGACCTGCCGAAGCTCGGCGGCCGTGGCACCGTAGCGAAGCACCCGGTCCCAGAGGTACGTGGACTTGGTCTTCACGTCTTCGACGGTGAGCACTTCGGCGGGTATCGCCGGTCGGTGGCGGGTCGGCACTCGAGCGGCGGTCGCCGCATCGAGCTGAACGACGTCGACGTGTCCCCGGATCAAATCGTCCTGGACACTGCGCTCCACCAGCCATCGGTACTCCGTGCGTGCGGACTCCAGCAGGCCGTGGTGGATGAACGTGCCGAGGATCGCCGCTCGTTTGTCAGGGCGGTCGGTTGGTGTGACGCCGTGCAGGATGTAGGCGGCCCGACGACCACACACTGTGTCGGACGCTCCGAGCTGCGTCTGAAGGGAGCGGGGACGGCGGGCGTCGACGTCGTGCGCCGCGTCCCAGAGGGAAGGGGCGACGCCGTCAACGATGGTGGCTACGGACATGGGAGTTCTCCAAGAGGTCGTTGGGCCTGGTCACTGCTCGGCGTCGGCGTCCTGCTCGGCGGCCTTCCGGCTGGCGGCGGCGCGGAGCTTCTCGGCGTCCGACAGCGGGCCCTCTCCCATCTCCCGGCGAGGGTTGTCGAGTTCAGCGGCTCTCTGCTCGGCGGCGGCCCGTACGGTGGCGATCTCCTCGCGGCTGAGCCGGTTGGCAGGGTCCGGAACACTGCGCCAAAGCGCCCCCAGCTGCTCCTTGTCGTTGAGCCCCGCGATCCGATTGAGCCAGGGCTGAACGAGGTCGCCGACGAGTGCGGGCATGATGCGAGGCTGGGACTTGACCGAGCAGCCCAGCTTGTTGAAGACCAGGTCCTCGATGCTGAAGTCCCGCAGCGTCAGGGGCTTGCGCTCCTCGACGCGCATCCGTAGCGAGCGGACCTTGATGACCTGCGGGTCAGCGTTACGCTTCATGCGGATCCAGCACGTCGAGTCGAAGCCCAGGTCCTTCTGGGCTGACACCTTCCACTCGTTCCGATTCGGGATCGGCTGGCCGTTGTCGTCGGTCGCGCTGACCTGCTTGCCGCGGGCGAGCACGATGGCGATGCCGGGCAAGGTCCGGAGCAGGTAGATGATCCTGTTCCACCGCTCGTTGGCGTCGTTCCACAGGTTCCGGCCGATGTCGTATGCAGCGTCCGGATCTTCCTGGAGCAGGGCCCGGTTCTTCCGGCTCCGGCGTCCTCGCTCGTATGTCCAGTTGGTGAGCATCCGCCACAGTGCCGACCCCGAGTCGATGGTCAGAACGACCGGCGGCTCACCGGCAGTGGCTGCGCGCCGGGCCTCGGCGTGTACGGCTTCGACCTGTTCGAGGATGTCTCGGTAGGTGCCGTCATGGTCGATGATCTCGTAGTTCGCGCCCTCGATCGCCGCGTACTCATCGGCGGATCCCTCGTCGAGGTCAATCCAGTACATCTGCCCGGTGAGCTGACTGCCGGAGAACTGGGCAGCCGCGTACGTCTTGCCGGCGCCCTCCTCTCCTTCGATCAGCAGGAGGGGCCAGGGGACGACCCCTGTCGGTTTGCGGGTCTTGAGCTTGACGGCGGGCGGCTGTGCATTGCCCGCTGGTGCGTTCACGATCTGGCTCCAAGAGGTCGTGGTCAGTCCGTGCGCAAGGCCCGGACCTCGAAAAGGGATGTCCACTCCGGGTGTTCGGCCAGCAAGAGCCGCACGTACCGGGAGCGGTAGTCGTTGTTCAGCGCGAACTCGTCACCCTTGGTCGCCGCGCCGTACTGGTAGCGCAGGAGCTCGAAGAGCATCCCGATGCCGATGCGGGTGAACCCCTTCTCCGCGCAGTCGGCGGTCATCCGGGCCAGCGCCCTGAGGACCCAGGGGTTGAGTGCGTGGAATGCCTCGAATCGCTGCTGGATGGTCAGGTTGCCGACGACGGTGGGTTGGCGAACGGGCTGGATGGTGCCGAACAACGGCGGCTGCTCGATCAGCAAGGCTCCCCCTCAGAGATAGCACGAGCACCCTGGAGTGTTGGAATCTATCTTTGCCGAGAGGGAATGTCGATCAACGACGCCACCGCCCCTCTCCAGGCGGCCCCCTGGAGTACCGCACGACACCCCCAAACAGAAAGAAGCATGCCCCTTCCAGGCATGCTTCTATTCTATATGCATACAGGGGTTGGATCAAGAACTGATGCCCCTGAACTGGGCCTATGTGGCTAGCTTGTTCGCCGCCCGACCACGGGGAATGATCTTCGATCCCGGCCCGTCGTACGTCCCGTTACGCAAAGCGACGAGGACTTGCTGATCGATGGCCCACTTCACTCCCCGCGCACTGGCTTGCAGGGCAGGCGCATCCTCGACGACCGGCTCCAGCAACCAGATCGGGGACCCAGACAGCGTGTAGTCGGCAGGCCGGAACCTGCCGGTGCTCATCGCCTTGCGCACCAGGGCACCGTCGGCCAGTTGGAACAGGGCCGCCAGCTCGGCTTGACCCACCAGCGGCGGAAGCTGCTCGACTTCGCCGACCCAGTACCCGGGAGACTGCTCCTTGACGAGGTGGTCAAGCTCGGCCGCGTTGAGCTGTCGTGGGCGCGGGGTTGTCTCCCCGAATCGCCTGACGAACTGGAGCAGCCAGTACGGCGATCCACTGATGATCTTCGCGTACCGGTAGTCGAGAGTGTGGTCACGACTGATCCACTGGCTGACCTGGAGCCGCTTCACGCCGTAGAGGGCCGCGAACTCGGCGCCGCCAGCCAGGTAAGGCTTCCTCGCCGCTGAGTTCTCCTCGATTGCCACTTCATCGCCTCCTGACCACGATCCGTGCACATAGATTCTAACCGGAGGGCGGAAGAGGCTCGTACGTCTCCAGCACGTTGTTATGGTGGTGCTTCCAAGAGGTCGATGGGCCCCACCATGAGGTGGGGCCCATCTTCCTTGTCCGCTGCGTCAGATCAGGTCCACGACATTCAGGCGGTCGGCGGCAGCCATCGCCGGTTGACCACTAAACAATCTGAACAGACCGCCGGTCCGTTACCTGTTCGGGCCGTTACCAGTGCCACCTCGTTGGCACACGGCACAATGAGCCGCGACCACCGACCAGTCATGTACCAGCTGACACGGCCGACCGGCCGGTGATCCGCCAGCAGGGCACCCTGAGCATCAGACAATCACACCGCCGATCATGATCCTCAACTGTCCGCCGCACCAACGGTTGAGGCCACTCCGACGACAGTGTCTTCACCCGCAGTCGTGGTTGGAGTCACTCGTCCTTTCGGCTCAGCAGCGGGGCCCGAAGAACCCTTGCGAGCAGCAGATGCGGCTGTCACGCCTGAGACGCATCATGGAAACAAGGAAGATCCTCGATGACCTCGGGGGCTACCGATGGCAGACCAGCCAGGACCCCACTGTACGAATGGGCATACTCCTCGGCCGGAGAAGGCGGCGTCGAGGTTCTGCACGATTTGCGGTGCCCCCATAGTCGTCACCTGTCCTAACGGTCATGAGGTCAAGGCCGCGCCCTACTGCAGCGTGTGCGGAGTGTCCATACTTGCTGCTCGAGTGCCACCTCCAACAACCGAGGACGCGGTCTCCGCGCCAGTGAGCCGCGATCAGCCGGCAACTAGCGAGCTGAGCCACCGCGCTACCTCGGCGGCGCTTGGGCCCCGAGCCGAAGGCCCGCCCGAACCGCCATATGGACCAACGGGCCCATCGCCACCCAAGCACGGCCCGTCCCCTCTTGTGGTGATCGTCGGGGCGGTGCTCCTCGCCATCCTCATTGCTGTCGGGGGGTACTTCGGCGTCACTCAACTGACCGCCTCGGACTCTGAGAAACCAGATCGCACCGCGCCAACGACTTCGTGGTCCCCATCAACGACCGCCGACGAGACAAACCCGCCTCGGCCTTCCGAGCAATCGCCCAGCATGCCGGCGCAGCCCACTAGCCCCACAACGCAGTCGCCATCGGCCAACGACAGCCCTGGGGCCGTCGTTGAGGCGTACTTCGCCGCCATCAACTCCGGCAACTACGAACGCGCCTGGGCTCTAGGAGGCAAGAATCTGCAGCCAGGAAGTTTCTCGTCCTTTGTGAATTCCTTCGAGGGAACGGCCTCTGAATCAGTCACCGTCCTCTCTGTTTATGGTGACGAAGTAGAGATCGAACTTGACGCGACCCAGACAGACGGAACACACCGATACTTTGCCGGCACGTACACCGTCCGGAATGGCGTCATCACTGCGGCCGACATCGAACAGCAATGACCTAAATTCCCCTGAGGTCCGTCACCTGAGTGACCTTGCAAAACGAGGAGAGACAGATGCAAAAACAAGTAAGGTGCCCAAATTGTGGTGCACCGGTAACGCCAGCCGACGCCTTCTGCTCAGAATGCGGACACCGGCAGGCTGAGCCTGAGCCCGGTTCCGCGAATAGTGCGTCGCCGCGACCGATCCTCGCTACACTTCCGCCCGAATCGCCGCCACCACCCCCATCAGATCCACCGCCAGCGTTTAGCGCGCCGCCCTCGGACATCGGCCAGCGGCTCCCTGCACCAATGAATTGTCCGAACTGTGGGCAAATCACAGCAGGTGAAGTGTCCTGCCAATTCTGCGGTCAAGCCCTCATCCTTCCACCTGGGATCCTCCTTTCCACTGTCGGGCGTCGATTCGGTGGCTATCTATTGGAGTTCGTGCTCGCTATCTGCACCCTAGGTCTTGGATGGCTCATTTGGGCATTTATTATTTTTCGCGGCGGCCAGACCCCAGCCAAACAGGTGCTGCATATGCGAGTCATCTCCATCCAGCAGGCTCGCGCTGCCGGATGGTGGAGGATGTTCTTCCGTGAATTCATCGCGAAGACACTCATCGCATTTGTTTCCGTATTCTTGATTCCCTACTTTTGGCTTCTATGGGATCGCAACCGACAGGAACTATGGGACAAGATGGCGACTACGCTCGTAGTTAGTGACCCCACTGACCAGCTCCGGCCACCCTCACGTGAATATCGCGAGCAGGCACACCGTTCATGATAATCACACCCACCATGCACCTCTTATCGGTGTCGCAACTCTACGTTTCACACCATTCGCCCGACTGGCGTTTCCCGCTGGTGGACTCCAAGCCACTGTGTGCAACCATCCGCCAGAGGATTTTGGAAATGAAACCTTCACTGCAAATCAAGGGCGGAATCTATTCGTCTCTAGCCTTCGTGGCGGCGCTACTTGCCCCAACAGCCCCAGCGGCTTCCACGGATCCAACTTCGACCCATACACTCGAGCAATCCTGCCCTACCTCCGAAATTCCATGCCTCTACCATGTCGGCGCCAGCGAACGGCCAGGCGAGGCGCATGGAATGGCTGGATATCTCACAATTGAAAAGCCGAAGATCGAAACCCGCAACAGTAGCCGTTTTGAGTGGTCCGACGGGCAACTCTTCATGGCAAATAGTTCAACCGGCGACGTCATCGAGCTTGGGTGGGTCGTAGAGAAGAATCCTTCAGGTCGGGACGGATACAGCCACAGCGAAGACCCCGGTGAGCCTCATTTGCTTCTAGGGGTGCGGACGGGCGCAAGAGAGGATGAGGCTGGTTCCTTCGAGCGCATCACTCGTGACCACGATCTCGGAGGCCACTTCCACCCCGCTTCAGATGCTCCCGTCACCCCCAACGGTGATATCAGCCACGACCTCAACAGCTCAGTACTGTTCCACATCGGCTACCACTCCGGAAATAAGGCATGGTGGATCCAGTATGGCAGCAAATGGATCGGCTACATTGACGCCAGCTACTGGCCCGAGTCGCGATTCAAGTCGGCAAACTATCTAGAATGGTACGGCGAAGTCGGATCATATGCTCGACGGTTTCCTTGTATTCAGATGGGAAATGGCACTTACGGTAGCCGCAGCGGATCTGCCCGAATGAGCGGATTGGGCTACGAGATCTACAACTCTGAAGGCCATTCGATCTCCGTCCGCGCCAGTGCAACAATGCGCGACAGCGATACCCCGAATCGAAGTAGAGAGCATGGGTGGGACGGCATCCCACGACCAGGAACCGGCGGTACCCGGGCCTTCTTCTACGGTGGCCCCGGGTACTCGTGTAGTCGCTGAGTGTCTCTCATCGGGTGGGTCGAAGCCCCGGGTCCAGTTGATGCCCCGCGGGTCACCACGATTCCGTCGTCTGCCGGTTGAAAGAGCGCCACACAGTGCAACGCCCGTGACCGGATAAGGCTGGCGCCCTAACTTGTCGGACGCGAGCGGACTGCCGTAGTCAGCAGGTCTCTCCGCTGCCAGAGCCCACGACATCCGCATCACGCCATTCGCTCATATCTCGCTCGGCATCACCCGTCGTGGGGGTCAGGTGCGCGGTAGCTGACGCTGCATGCTCCCATACTGCGGCGGCCGGGCATATCCGAGGAGCCAGCCGAATTGCGGCGAAAGGTGCTCCTCTGCGAGGCGGAAGACACCGTAGTAGGTGAAGATGGCGACCGGGGTCAGCACTCCGGTGACGGCTGTGGCGTCGAGGTCGAGGCCGTGACGCAAGGCCACCGCGACCAGCCAGCCGGCAGCAGCCGGGACTCCAGTGCGCAGCAGCGAGGTGTACAGGTTCATGGAGTTGCGTTCCTTGGAGGAGTGAGATGGGGTCAGGAGAACAGTCGGCGCCAAGTCTCGGGCCCGGGGTAGCCGTCGGCGTCGGAGCCGGTCCACTTCTGGGCGCGCTGGAAGTCGGCGACGTTGAGGCGGTCCGCCTCGCCCCAGTCGCGGGACGGTCCGACGCGGTAGTGCTTGTCGAAGCCCCGACGAACGAGCTGCTGACCCAGCAGGAGGATCGACGTGTTCGACTTGCCGGGGCCGAACGCGCTCCGGCCGGGGAATGCCAGCGGCCCCGGCTTGGGCGTCGACGTGGTACTGGGCCACTTCGGCATCGGTCCGGGGTCGGTGTGCCGGTTCTCGGGGGTCTGGCCGTGGCCGTAGTGCCCGCCCTGTGTCTCCCAGATGTGCTCGTTGCGGTTCGCCTTCCAAGTCGGGTTGCCCATCGGCCAGACGTCGGGCACACCCCAGGTCCGTGCCCAGGTGAGGATCCTGTCGAGACTCTTGGCAGGGGTGTCCCGGACAGTGGCGTACGTCTTCGAGTTCACCCGGCAGTAGGGGAAGAAGAGCGTCTCGACTTGCAGGCAGACCCGCCCGGTCCGGTTGGTGCGGGTACCGCCGGCGGCGTCGACGAGCGCCTTGGCCCGACTGTTCGCCGGATAGAACTGGGCGATCCGCCCCGTGAACGGATCCCACAGGAGGTGCGGGGCGACTCCCTTGCCCCCGCCAGTGAAGTACGCAACCAGCTTGTCGAACGGTACGAGGGCGGCGGGCTTGGAGGCGGAGGCGTTCTTGTCCCACGTGATGTGCCAGATCACGCGGGGGTCGTATTGGGTGTCGGTGGGTGCGGTGTCGCTGAGCGGGTGCCGTTCGGCTCCCGGCAGCCACAGATCAGGCATGGCGCGTTCCTAGTTCTCCCCCGCGCCTGCTGTGCTGAGCCTACAGTCCGAGCTTGCCGGTCACGGCCGCGACGATCAGCCCCACCACGACAGGGGCGATCAGAGCGGTCAGTGCCAACCGTCGTACCCCGCGGGCGTCTTGGCGCTCGGCTTCCCGCTCGCGCTGAATCTGAGCGATGTCATCCTCAACGGCCTTGATCCGCAGCTCATCTGTCCTGCGATCGGCCTCGTACTGGATCTTCGTCACCATCTCGGCGAGCCGCGCACCGAGGGCAGCGAAGTCAGAGCGCAAGTCGTCGCGCATCTGCTGCATTGCCCGCAGCAGTTCCCACGGCGTGGGGTCCTGCCCTTGCGGCTCGGACACGGTGCTCCCTTCGGCAGCCCCGCGCCGCTGGAGATCAGTCTATGAGACGCGGGGCACACCCGGATCGCCGTGCTCGGGCCGGTCAGGTAATGGCCTGGCCGGTGTAGTCGTCGGCTGAGCCGCAGTCCTCCACCAGCAGGTAGGCCGTGTTGCTGCTGCTGGCGGCAACCGTCCACGTCTGCGCGACTCCTCCCTGAACTCCCGTCCAGCACAGAGCGGCTGTTATATCGCTACTGGTGGTGTTGGTCAGGATGGTTTGGATGGAAATAGCGGCATTCGCTGAGGATCCTTGCAGATTGTTGACCCGTATCTGGTCCTTGTAGATCGTTCCCGACACGGCGTTCTTCCGGATCCGGTACAACGCATAGCTGGCACTCGCAGCACTGTGCAAAGCCCAAATGGATACCCGGTATGCGCGGCCGGCCTTGAATGTGATGCTGCTGGTAGTGATGACGGCCGTCTCCGTGCTGGAGAAGGTGACGTTCGTGCTCAGGGTCCGCTGGGTGACAAACCCTCGGCCCTGCGCCCTTCCGTAGACGCTGAGATCGCGGTCGACGGCGAATCCGCTGGATGTGAGCCTGGCGGAGGACCGGGCCGAGTCCGGTGGTGCGTCGCGGACATACAGCTCGATGGATGACCCGACAGCGGACGTGTCGGCTCCGTAGCCATTGATGTACGCAACTCCGTTGCCCCTCAGCTCGTTGGCGTAGAGGTTGAAGACGGACCCCGAATAGCCCGGCACGAGCCCTTGCAGGAACAGTCCCGTCTCCTGGCTGGTGCCGCTCACCCTGGGGGCACTGAGGGAGACGCTGGCCATTTCGTACGAAACGGAGCCTTCTGAGCCGTAGGCAATGGCCGTGTTGAGCTCAGCCGGAGCTGCTTCATTCGCGCTGCCCGAATAGAACTCGATGGATCCGGTCTCCGGGTTGGTGTTTCCCGGACTGATGACAACGCGCTGCCCGCTTGCTGCGGTTTGCAGGGTACTGCCGGTGATGACAGCGCCGCTGATCCTCTTGCCGTTGATTGCGTCGGCATCGAGCTTGTCCGCTGTGATCGCCCCAGCCTTGATGTGGGTGGCCTCGATCGCCCCTGCGGCGATCTTCGTTGCAGTGACAGCGTTGACCGCGATCTTGTCTGCGGTCACGGCCAGCGCGTTCAGCTTGTCGGTGGTGACGGCAAGGGCCGCGATCTTCTCGGCCGTGACAGCCAAGGCCGTGATCTTTTCTGCTGTCACCGCTCCGGCGAGGAGCTTGGGCGTGCTGATCGCACCGTCGGCGATCTGTACTCCCGGTACGACCGGGCGAACGACCGCGTTGTCCCACAGCACTGTGCCAGCTGTCGACTGGTACGACTCCACCCAGACGGTGGCCGCGGTGGTGTTCGCCGGCGCAGTGACCGTCGCGGCAAGTCGCTGCCATGAACCGCGGGTTGGAACGTCGACCTGCGCGACGCCGAAGCCGACTGTGGCACCCGTGCCGTCCAACCACCGGGCGTAGAACTTGAGCGCCGCTCCAGCCCAGTCAGCGGACGCGTTGACGTCGATAGCGAGGTAGAGCTGCTCTCCGCTCAAGATCGGCAGGGTGGTGAGAGCGAGGGACCACGTGGTGGCAGTAGCGGCGGTCGCGTCGACCCGGAGGGCTTTCGCGGAGCCGTTGCCGCCGTAGACGACAGACCATTCGTTCTGGGCGATCGCCGCGGTGTAAGCGCCTTCGAACGACGGGTCGCTCAACGTGTTTGTGCCACCTGCGACGACCAGCTTGTCTGTGGAGATCGATGCGGCCGCAATTTCGGAGACCGTAACCGAGTTCGCCGCTATCTCGCGGCCTGTGATGGCGTCGGCCGCGACCTTTCCAGCGATCACTGAATCAGCGGCGAGAGCAGCGGCGGTGACTGAGCCGCTCACCAGGTTGGTGGCATCGACTACACCGGTCTTGAGCGCCTCGATGGCGACGGCGTCGACCTGCATCACGGCCGCCGAGCCGGAGACATTCATCGAGCTGTAGTTCAGCCACAGGTAGGGCGTGATGTAGCGGACGGCTTCGTGGACGTTTCCAGGTGAGCGGGGGTCGTTGTTGGGGCCGGCTGATCCGCTGGCGCCGGACGCCGCCCGATCCTTGAGGTAGCCGACGATCGTCACCCAGCCGTCCGCCGTTGGAAGCGAACGTGCGGAGGCCCCCACGTAGTAGTGGCTGTTGGAGGAGTCGGCGCCAGTGCGGTTGACGAGGGTGGTCTTGTCCGCGCCGATGCCGAGCACGCCGACGTACACCGAGTCAGGGCCGGAGGCAGGTTGGGCGGTGGCGCGAATGCGGGCGCTGATCCGGTACAGGACACCGGGTTCGTACGGCACGAGAGTCGTGCCGCGCAGCCGGATGAACCCGCGGGCTTGGCCGACGGTCTGGCCGGTGGGTGCGTCTGGGACGCCAGAGAGATGCGTCCAGGCTGCTCCGGTGCTCTGGTCAGTGGTCTGCCAGGCCGCGGCCTCGCCCATCCCGTCGACGAGGCGCTGACTGGTGGTGTCCGCCAGTGCGCCACCCAACGCGCCAAGGGTGACCGCGCCGTTGGCGAGCTTCCCCAGCGTGACGGAATTGGCGGCGAGTTTTTCGGCGAGCACCGCGCCGTCAGCGAGAGCAGTTGAGTTGACGGCCCCCAGCGCGAGCGCGGCGTCAGTCACCGCGCCTCGCGCGAGCTTGGTCTCGTCGATGATCGCGTTGCCGAGATCGTCCGGTACTGCCTTGCGGGCCTGGCCCTGTACGGCGTTCGAGGGTTCTCCGGCCGTGCCAGAAGTGTTGACCGCGATCAGGCGCACCCACACCGTGTCGTAGGTGTCGGTGGCGATGGTGACGGTGCCGCCGACCGCCATGTAGAAGGCGGCCACTGGGCGACTCGTGTCCGGCTCGGCGTCTGCGGTCGCTGCAATGTGGATCTGGACTTCGGCCAGGTCCAGAGGTGCGGTCTCCGCGTCCGTCCAGGTTCCTGGCCAGGTGATGGTGAACCCGGACAGGGCTGCCTCGACCGTCGGCGCTGTGGGCGTGGGAGGCGGTGGGCCGTTATGAGCGATCAAGCCGACGCTGCCGTCGTCCTGCATGCCGATGCTGCCGCGCAGGTTGCCGTCCTGGTCGTAGACCTCGATCGCACCGTCCTCGATCGACGAGTACGCCATGCGCGCAGTGCGGGTGGTGCGGGCAAGCTGCCGCTCTAGAGCGGCGACGCGGGCGGCCAAGCGGGCGATTTCGCTGCTCACGCGGTGCCTCCCCCGTAGGTGAAGCGGTCCGCTCTCTGCAGCTGGATGACGGCCTGCTCAGGGTCCTCGCCAGAGGCTGGCCGGATCTGCCAGCCGACGATCCGACACCAGGCGTCGAAGTCGGTCCACTGGTCGTGGACCCGTGCCCGCACGTCGTCGCCGATCTGCCAGGCGCCGAAGCGGGCGGAGGGGTGGTCCCGGATGGTGATCTCGGTAACCTCGCCGATGACCTGGCGGGAGATGCGTTCCTTGCGGGCGCGGGCGGCCAACCGGTCATTGGCCTTCTCCGCCGGTACCTCGAGGAGGTGCTCCAGTCGCAGCCGTCCGTCGCGCACGGCGTCCACGGCGCGGCGCCGGTTGCGGCCTTCACCAGCGCCGAGGGCAATGACGACCTGGGCGAGGTTGTCGGCGTCGTACTCGACTGGGACGGCCTTGATGATGTTGACGCCGGACTCGAAGTGGATGTCCGTGCGGCGGCGGCCGAGCCGGGGCCAGCCGATACGTACGCGGCCCTGCGGTGTTCCGTTCTTCCAGGTGACTTCCTCGGTCCACTCGGGGCCGCCTTCGACGGCGACCATGTCCTCGATGACGGCGCCGAGGGAGGGGGTGTCCCACCAGTCGATTCGGTAGGGGTCCTCCGGCGTGCCGATGGTGGCCTTGGAGGTGGTGTCGTCGGCCTGGATGCCGAGCTGACCGTCCGGCTGTTCCTGGCAGTACGCCCACACGTCGCGGATGACCTTGCAGGGGTCGGCGTAGGTGTATGGTCCTCGGCCGTTGAGCTGGCCATGGAGGTCATAGCGCCGGTAGGGGTAGGAGCCCCAGCCAGAGGCCTCGATGTTCAGCTGCTGGCCTTCGGGGTCGGCTCTCCAGATGAGACCGCCCCACAGCAGTCGTCCGTCGCGCTCGGCGTAGATCTTGGTGTTGCCGGGGTCGAGCTGGGAGCGGACCAGGTGGGCGAGGCGGGGTTCGACGGCTCCGGTGAGGCTGCCGGTCGCGGAGAGTGCGGGGCCGAACTCGACGCCGGTAAGGGGGAGATCCCAGGCGAGGACCTTGTTGGTAAGTGCGTCAGTGGTGAGATAGCGGTACGACGGCGACGCCATCGGGCGCTTCCTAACTCTCCCCCGCGCCGTGATGGGCTTTGTGGTGGTGCGCGTCGTGTCAGAGAACGCCTTCGGTGAACTCGACGTCAGCGATGATCGAGGTCGAACCGTCGACCGACAGGTCGCCGGTCTCGATCTTGGACATGTAGGTCTGCAGCGACAGTTTCTGAGTGGTGCCGCGCTGTGCTGCGCTGATCGTGATGTTGTCGGCGATGACAACGGTCTGACGTCGGACGACCGAGCCGTGGTTGTCGTCGATGACCGTGTTCTCGCCCAGGTCGGAGCCGAGCTTGGTCTGCATGGAGGCGAACACGTTGGCCCTGGACATCCGCAGCCCGGCGATGGTCACCACGACCTTGCCTGAGACAGCCCAGGCCGGAATCGGGACCGACCAGCTTGCCGCGGTCGGCCAGTTGTGCCACTTGTTGTCCTGGTACTTCAGCTCACTGAACGCGGCCGGGTATGCCGTGTAGAGCTTCCGGTCACGCCGCGGGTTAGCGATCTGCCGCAGGTCCGTGACCATGGCGCTGGTTATCGTGGCCGTGTTCGCCGGGAGGTCGAGCCTGGCCAGCGGGATCGCCGTCATGCCGGAAGGGACCGTCTTCGTCGAGCCGGAGACGCCCGACACGATGTGGAAGTAGCCGATGTCATCCGCAGCCGGGTCCCGGTTGCCTTCGTACTCCGGATCCTCGACGCGCAGGCAGATCAGGTCCGATCGGCCAGCGGAGCCGGTGGGCGCGATCGGCACCACGGCGTCGCCCACGTTGTACTGGGTGTAGGCGCCCTGTCCCCAGGCTGCTCCTCGCACCACGGCGGAGCCGTCGCCGACACGGACGCCGGCACCGGGCGTGGACAACTCTCTGACCTTCAGATCGTTCCCTTCGGTCACGCCCTGGTTCCCACGCGCCAGGTCGCGGACCATCATCCGGAAGGCCCGGGCGGGATGAGTGCCGCCGTGGGTCAGCATGGGTGGCTGGATCAGTGCCATCTCAGGGTGCTCTCCTTAAAGGGCGGTGTAGGCGTCGCGCCAAGCCACCGTGAGGCGGGTGGAGTTGGTGTAGTCCGCGCCGGTCCACCGGACTTCGCTGGTTCCGGGCGGGATCTGGAACAGGTCCAGGCGGGATGCAGCGGACAGGGCTGTTGCGACGTTGCCGCCATTGCGCAGGACCCAGCGTGTTCCGGGGCGCGTGTCGATCTGGAGGGTGTCGCTCTCGCCGAGCGTCAGCGCGAGGTCGAGGACGCGGCCTGTCTCCGTGATCCAGATGCGGGGGTTCACGACCGGGCCCTTGATCTTCAGGGAGGGCCAAGCAGGCAAGTCGCCCGCATTGGTCGCCCACCCGGGACGCTCCGCAGGATTGGATACTCCGGTCGTGATCGGCGCCGTCACCGGAGCGGTGAACCCTCCGTCGTCGTCGCCGCGTGCGAGGGGAAGGGTGACCTGCTGCTCGGGCTCTCCCTGCCATACCGGGTCGGTGACTTCGAACACCAGGTTCAACGGAATCCAGCCGAAGACGGCCTGCGCCATGGACACCGGCTCAACATCGCGAACCCTTCCCAGCACGCGCTTGGGCCCGTCACGGCCCGGCCAGAACACACGAAGCGTCTGCAAAGCCCCAGCGGTCTTGCGCGTCGCGGGGTCCGACGCAGCACGCTTCAGCTCAGCCAGGGCATCGGCAGCGGCGGCCGGATCGCCGGGTGTCCGGATGCCGGCCTCGATGGTCACCGTCTGCGTGCCGTAGTAGTCCACACCGGGGAACGCACCGTCCTCGGTCGGCAACTCAACGTCCTGGGAGCGGACTTTGGGCGTTCCGAAGCCCGTGATGTCGCCGACGGGGTATCGCGTTCCGGGGCCCAGGAGGACACCGCCGTAGTCGACTTGCCACTCTTGGGTGATCGTCGCCATCAGAGACGGCCTCCTCGCTGGGCGTTCCGAAGACGCCGCATGATCTCTGTGCCGACACGGTCGGCCGCTTTGGCGTCGGCGCCGCCGTTGACGGTCACGCGCATGGACCCGACGAGCGCGGCGGGCCGCTCTTCTCGGACGACGACGGTTTGGACCGGGGCGGGCCGGGCATCGACGAGTCGTACGAGGCCGCTGTCGCCCGCGGGGGTGAGCTGGTAGCCGAACCTGTTCGCCACGTCCGCCAGGACGGCAGTCGCCGATCGCCGCTTGTTCACGCCGAGCGGCACGTACGCCTCTCCCCCGGTGGACGGCTCGGCGAAGCGGATGACCCCGTTGCTGGTGGCGTACAGGCCGGTACGGAGGCCGCCGTCCTCGTACGCGAGTTGCTTGTTGGCCTTGTCCAGGTCGGACAGGAAGCGCGTGGCCTTCTTCCCCAGCGCGTCCTTGATGCGAGTCCGGCCGAGGGTGGCGACCTCGATGATGCGGTCCTCGTCCAGCTGCGTCTTCTCCGCGACGTCGTGGATGCCGGTCTTGCTGGAGATGATGGCGGAGATGATCGCCACGAGGTCGGGCAGGTCCTCGTCAGGGACAGCCTTGGAGGCGGCCTTGGCCTGGGTGTTGGCCTTCTTGGCCTTGCTCGGGGACTTGGCGGCTTCTGCGGCGATGTCTTCCGCGTCCTCGTCGCCCTGTTCGGCGAGCATCTTCGCCAGGTCGCCGTAGCCCATGGCCGCGAGCTGGGACAGGTTCTTCTCGAAGGCAGCCTGGTCCTTGACGGCCTGCTTGAGCTGGGCAGTATAGTCGGACAGGGTGGCTCGTACGACAACGCCCAGCTTCTCCAGGTCCTTGGTCATCTCCTTCACGTATTTGGAGCTGCCGGTGGCCATCTTGTGGGTCAGCTCGACGCCGTCCTCGCCCATGGCCTCCAAGGCGTCGGCGACGTCCTGTCCGGCGCGCCGTGCGACGGTGGCAAGGTCCTTGCGCCACCGCTGGGCTCGCTTCACCGCCTTGTCGAGGTTCTTCTCGAACAGCTTCAGGTCGAAGACCTCGGTCTCCTTCTTGCCCTTCTTCACGGTGCGCATGGAGTCCGAGCGGATCGACGAGATGGAGGCCAGTTCTGTGGAGCCGGAAGGGCTGTAGGAGAAGCCGGTCAGGCCCCCGTCGGCGTACCACTCGACGCCCTTGCCGCCGAGGCGCCGTACGACCTCCTCAGTGATCGCGCGTGATCGACGGCGCTTGTTGTGGGCGAGAGGTATGTACGCCTCGGACCCTGCCGCCTCTTCGGCCCACACTCGCCACGTTCCTTGCCTGGCGATCTGCGCGACGTGGTTCTCGCGAAGGCCTCCGCCGGCATAGAACTCCAGGATGGAGCCGTTGGCCTGTTGGCTCGGCGCCTGGATAGAGTCCGGAACGCCGTTGGCGTCGCGGTCCCAAGACGTGGCATGCCGCTTGATCAACAGAGGGACTACGACGGGCGGCGGTTGATTCGCGGTCACGTTGACGGTGACCGCCTTGGTGCCCGGGATGTTCTGGACCGACAGACCGATGGCGTCGAGCTGTGCCTGTACCGCAGCCATGTCGCCAGACAACAGAGCGGATGTCAGCGCGGCAGCGGCCTCGGTGCCCTTGGTGGCAGCGACCTGCCGGATGAGGTCGAGAGCTCCGGACCATTCGGCGTTCGCGTCCTTCCCGGCTTTGGAAAACGCGGCCACCACCTTCGACAGGTCCGGAGCGCCGATCGGTACGTCCGCTCCCCAGATGCTCTTCAGGGTGTCCATGGCACGCTCGGTGTCACCCGACAGGAGGGCGTCCTGGAACGCGCCAGCGGCGTCCTGCCCCTTCCGCTTGGCGACCTCTGCGAGGAGGTCCATGCCTCGGTCGAACTCGCCTCGGGCGTCGCCGACGGACTTCTTGACGGCCTTGCGCAGATCGATCATGGCCATCTGCTCGGTGACCTTCTGGAACGCAGCGGGGTCGTTCCGCTCCGATGCCTTGGCCCAAGCGCGGCCGATCTCCTTGCCGTACTTCTCGGTGATCTCCGCGGTCTTCTGCAGACCGAGCCGGTATGCCTCTGTTGACCGCTCGGCGTCCTCGGTGACGATGTCGCGCAGTTCGTCGGCGACCTTCGTCTTGCCCTTCTTCAGCTGCCCGACAAGTTCGTCGAGCATAGGGGCAGCGTCCACGCCGAGTTCGGCGAAGTGGTCGGCGAGGTCGTCGTAGCCGAACACGGCCAGCTCCGACAGGTTGCCCTGGAAGTCGCGTTGGGCCTGGAGCTGTTGCCGCAGCTCCTTCGTGTAGTCCGACAGCTTCACCTTCGCGGTGTCCGCGTCCTTGCCCGCCTTGCGCATTGCCTCGGCTGCGGCAGTCTGCGCGTCCTTGAACGCACGGGATGGATCAACGGCATCGCCAACGGCCTCGGCGAGGGCCTTCATCTCGTCTGTGATCTCCGGTGCGCCGGTGCGGTCAATGTCCGCGAGGGAGAACAGGTCGAAGATGCCGCCGCTGGTCTTGGCCTGCTGTCTGATCTTGGCCTCGACTATCGCCTTCTGCTCGGCGATCTCAGCTTCCTTCTTGACCGCGTCGGACCACATCTTGTGGCGCTCTTCGAGGGTCTTCTTCGCATCGGAGAACTGAGTGATGCTCTCGTAGTCGCCAGATACCTTGCCCGCCCTGGCCTTCTGGGCGTACTCGACAGAGTCTTGTTGGAGTCGGGACTGAAGGGCGGCGAGTTTCGCACCCCCGGAGGTGATGGCGTCGATCGCCTCGGTGGTGCCGATGCCCACCTTCTCAAGGTCCTCAAGTGCGTCGTCAGAGGTGAGCTGCTCGTACAGCTTGTTGATGCTGGCACCCGTCGTCGCCTCCTCGCGCTCCTGCTGCAACGCCTGGACCAACTCATTGGTGGCATCCTTCGCCTTCTGCTTCGATGCGGTATACGCGGCATAGCCAGCGATGCCCAGAGTGAGGACGGCAGCAAGACCGGTGGCAGCGAGGCTGCTTCCAGCCAGAACCGCGGGCATCACAGCGCCCCCCGCTTGAGCCGCAGCCTGAGCAGTGCGGAACGCGGCGATCTGCGCGGTCACCTTCGTATAGGCGCCACGGAGCAACAACAGTGCTGCGGCGGACGCAGCGACAACCGCGAGGGCAGACTTCATCGGCCCAGGCAGGTCCTCGATCCTGCCGACAAAGGTGCGGACAGCGGTCCCGAGCGTCATCAGCACCGGGAGCAGGGCTCGGCCGAGGTCGATGGCGAGGGCGCGAGCCTGGTTGGCGGCCAGCTGCCACTGGCCGGTGACGGTGTCGGTCTGAAGGGCGTACGCCTTCTGCGTGGCCTCGGCGCGCGCCACTTCGTTCGCGATGCCCGCGTAGGTGTTGGCGTAGTTCTGTCCTCCGGCAGAGGCCAGGGAGAGCGCGGCACGCGTGGCGCGGATGTCCTTCCACATGTTCGCGATGCCCTCAGCGGTATTGCCGGCTGCCCCGTTCAGCTTGTTCACGACCACGTACAGGCCGTCTTGTTCAACAGCGGAAGCAGCCGATTCGTAGCCGAGGTCCTTGACGGCCTGCTTGAGGTCCTGGGTCGGTTTCATGACCCTGGTGAGCAGCATGTTCAGGGCGGTCACGGCCTCGGCCGCAGGGATGCCAGTCAGGGTGATCGCGGCGAGCGCGGCGCTCATGTCGTCGAACTCCACGCCGGCCGCCGCGGCCATAGGTACGACGTCGCCGAGCTGCTGCGCGAGCTCTTCGAAGGAGATGACGCCGTAGTTGACGGTCTGGAACATCACGTCCATGACTTCGCTGGCGTCGGCCGCGGTCATCCCGTACGCGTTGAGGACGCCGAGCAGGGCTCGTGCGGACGTCTCCGACGTGGTCAGGCCCGCTGCGGCGCCCTGGGCCGCGACTTCCAGGATCTTCATGGCGTCCGCGCCGTCGAACCCGGACGAGACCACCTGGTAGAGGCCCTCGGCGAGCTGTTCGGCGGTCTGCGGCAGACGGGTCGACAGCTCGACGATCTGGTCGGTGAAGGCACCGACGTTCTCGGACGTGATCTGCCGGGAGATCGTCAGTACGTTGGCCATCGCCCGCTCCAGTGCGATGGCCTGTGCCACGCCGACGCCGAGCGCCGCCCCGATCAGCAGTCCGTTCTGAGCAGCTCGCGCGGCTTGGGCGTTGCGTGCTGCCGCCAACTGGGCTTCCGCCCGCGCGACTTGCTGCGCCTGCCGTTGCGCACTGCGGGCTGCGACGGCCTGTGCCTCGTCACGCATTCGCACCGCTGAGGTCGCGCGCGCCTCGGCCGACGCGGCGAGAGTCGCGGCACGCGTAGCCGTAGTCTGCGCGGCCGTCGCCCGCCGCTGAGCGTTCGCGTGTTCCTGAGTGGCGCGAGCAGCGGCTGTCTGGGCTGCTGCGGCTGTGCGAGCGGCAGCCGCCGCTCCGGCGCCGACCGTGGCCTGGGCGCGGGCGGTCATCGTCTGCGCCAGCCCCTGGGCGCGCGCTGCGCGCTCTGCGGCGGCCGTCACCGCGGCCTGGTCGGCCGCCGCACGGCGAGCCGTCGTCGCTGCCACCGCTTGGGCGCGCCGGGCGCGCTCCTGTGCTGCGGTGGTCCGCTGGAGGGCTTGGGCCACTTGGGCTTGGGAGCGCACCATCTGCGCCGATGCGGCGGCCTGAGCACGAGCCAGGTTGTCGCTGGCTACACGCACCTGGTTCAGCCGCGTGGCGGTTCCGTCCAGCTGTCCGTCGAACGCACGCAGCTGGGCCGCTCCCTGTCGAAGTCCGGTGGACAGCCCACCGGTCGACGCGAGCAGGTTCACGTACAGGTTGTAGGCACCGGCCACGTCAGGATGCCTCTCTGGGTCTCAGCCCGATCTTGAGCCCCCGCCCCTCGGGTCCATCAGGAATGTGTTCGCGCTCCATCTCGATGACCTCGCAGCCCACGCAGCGGTAGGGCTCGGCCACGTACGCGAAGCGGTCGCCGCCCTGGTTCTCGTCCCACTCCGCCGCCCGTGTCCCGCAGGTCTCGCACACGCTGCGCCGGTACGCCAGGTAGGCGATCGCCTTCGCCCGGTCCAGAGCCGTCCACCTGCCGTCTCCCGCACCCGTGAACTGCGAGTGCGGGATCCTGTAGGCGTGGCACAGCTCCATCTCCGCCCTGAACTGGGCGTCGGCGATCAGCCTTTTCCCAGGTCGGCTCTCATGGTCTGGTTGACCAGCAGCGCGGCCGTGAACAAGGCCTTGGCGTCCGCGTCGCTCCAGTTGTCAAGGAGCTCCTGCGCGTCTGCCTCGCTCATGCCGTCCACGGAGGAGGATGCGATGAGCGCAGCCGGGAACGCCTCGACGTTGTACTCGTGACCAAGGTCAGCCTGCTCCTCGGTGGGGGCGTGCTCCCGCAGCAGTTGCTCCCAAGCGGGGCGCGGCAGGGCCCGGAAAGTCAGCTTGAGGGTTCCGGCCTCCAGCGCCCGCCGCGCCTCGTCCAGGGCGGACTGGGCGGCCAGCACGTCCGGCTGAGCCTCTGCCCAAGTCTCCCGCTGGTCGGCCGGCACCTCCATCGCGGAGGCTCGGCCGAGTGCGCTGGTGCGGGCCTTGGCGAGGTCGAGTGCCGCATCGGTCACTCGCTGCTTCAGGTCCTGGTCGTCGAGGATGGAAACGGTGCGTTCGGGGAGGCGGCGGGCCCGCAGTCTGGCCATTTTGGCGGCCCAGTGCGGATCGCGGGCAACGGCCTCGGCGGGCGGCTCAGCAAACGTCGTGGTCATACGGCACCCCCGGCCGATCAGGCGCTCGTCGCCGCAGCCGGGACTGCCGCGTCCTGGATGGGCTTGTCGGTCACGTTGAAGCTGACCTTGAACTTCGCTGGTTCGGCAGCCGTGGTGTAGGTGCTCGACCGGGAACCCACTCGCACGGGGAAGATGTCCATGGACTTCGACCCCGGGATGTCTCCCTTGCGGAGTATCGCCACGTGGCCCTCGGTGCCCTTGGCCAGGAGCGCCTCCAGGTCGTTGCTGACCTTGTCCTCGTAGAACGTGAGACTGGAGTTGTCCGCCTTGTCCTCGCCGGGGATGTTGCCGGTGAACTCGGTCGCCAGGTCGGGGGTGTCGATCGGGGTGTTCTCGACAGCGAAGCCTTCGATGTCGCTGATCGCCGGGGAGAGGTCGGTTCCGTTGGTGCCGCCGAACTCCGAACGGGTCGGTATCTGGTCCTTCGCGGCGATGTCCTTGAGGAAGTAGAACTTCGTGGTGCCCCGACGGGTGAACCGCTGCTGTGACACTGATTCTCGCTCTCCGGGAACTGGTGTTCCGGAGCGCGCACACTCCGGGCCGGTCCCCACGAAGGGGGGAATCGGCCCGTACCGGGTGGCCGGGCGTCCGCGAGGGGGCCTCCGCGGTGAGGAGCTGGAGCGTCAGGACCCGAGAGGGGTCACGGTGAGGACGTACCGCTGCACGTAACTGTATACGCCGCTGCTGACAGAGATCCCTTCCTCCTTGTCCAGTTCGCGGTCGATCACGGCATAGCCGGTAATGGTGATGGCGTGGGCGTAAGTCCCGCTTGATCGCGTGAGGAGCGCGGCGCGGGCCTTGTCGGCCATCCACTCAACCTGTTCGGCAGTCGAACCGACCGAGGTGACCTGGAGTAGCACACGTGCGTCTGCGTCCCCGTCGCCGAGGGGCGGGCCGCTGGTCGTGATGCCCAGTGAGTAGAGCACGTTGTAGGGGACCGTGGCACCCGTTGGCGTGCTTGATGCTGTCGGGGCGGTCCCGTAGCCGCAGCTTCGGCCGGTTGCTGCGGCAAGCGTCTTCTGCACTGCGAGGGACACTTCTCTGCCGGAGACGGGCACGGCTCCTCCTCTTCTTCAGCGGCGATACGTCGGCTGGTCGGGCCGGCGTCCAGGTCAGCGATGGCCTAACGGCTCACGAGTCGCCAATGGCGTCGCCGAGCGCGGCGATGAACAGCGGCCGGATCTCCTCAACTGCTGGCCCAACGTGCGGGTAGGGCGGCTGGTTGTAGATGCGGCCCAGGCTGTCGGCACCAACGAAGCCGTATTCCAGGCGCCGTGCCTGCGGTTTGTTCGTGCCGACGACCGCTGTGACAACGAGCCCGTCCGTGGACACCTCGTGCGTCCAGGAGCGCCGGTAGTCGCCCGTGGGGGCGTCAGGCCCCGGCCTGCCACTGGCCTTGGCCTTGATCCGGGTCTCCAGCAGCATCGCGTAGTGCTGGACGGTGGCTGTGACCTCGGGCAGGGTGCGCGCGGCCCTGGCGTCGAGCTGAGCCGCGATCTGGAACGCGTTGGCGCCCGCGAGCGGGTGGGCGTTGGGGTGAGGGTTCAGTGAGGAGGACACCGGTTCATTCCCCCTTCTCCGGTTCGACCCCGCCCCACTGGCCGAGGGCCCATTCCCGCAACAGTGCGAGCATGGCGCGTGTCAGCTCATGCGGTTGGCCATCCATGAGGTCGTGACGGGCGAGCGCGGCCTTCTCCAGTTCGGCGGGGCTGATGACGGACAGGAAGGCAGCCGCCGCGGGGCCAGGGTCTGGTCGATCGCCGATGACAACGTGCGCCAGGCCCTCGAACACGCCGGTTGCCGTGGCTCTCGGGGACAGCTCGATGACCATTCGGGGCGCCTCACCCGCCTGCTGGGTGAGTGAGTAGGCGGCAAGGTCCCGGGAGATGTCATGGCCGCCGATCTCTATGACGGCGGCAGGACCACGCCCGACGATACGGACTGGCAGAGGCTCACTCTCAGGCAAGATGAGTCCTAAACTCTGATGTGTTGGCACCTACATAAGCCTACGGGTGTCCCCTGACAGTCCCGCTGGGCTGCCGCTATGGAGGGGTGATCTCGTCGAGGCGCGTTACCCGAACGATCTCGACCGTGGATGCTTCCGACGGATCGAGAACCTGCCACACACGATCCGCCGTCGCTGCGTGCTCACCTGCGGCGGCCACGACTTCCACCCGGTCGTAGCGCACCGGCATGGGCGCTGAGACTGGCGTGAGGAGCCGGTACCAGCTGACCGTGTCGTCCAACCACTCCCGCCCGAGCACGTGCTGCGCGGTCACCTGACCGTGGCCAGACAGGACAGCCCCCTTCCCCTCGTAGACGACTTCCGCCGGCACCGGGCCCAGGAGACCAGTAGCGGGGTCGAGCTGCGGCGTTCCCGTGGGTCGGCTGATCCGCACCCGGTCCACCAGCAGCGTCGCCTCCAGATTCTGCCGCTCGGCCTCGGTGTCAATAGGCGTGCTCACGAGGTGCTGCCGGAAGTGCTGGTGCTGGACTGGGTGTTCTGGTCCAGGAACGTCGTACGAACTACAGCCAGCGTGGAGGTCTGACCGATGTCGAGGACACGCCACGTACGGCCCACAGCTGCAGGATCGGCACCCGAGATGACGCTCACAGCGTCGCCGCGAGAGGCCACCGGGGCGTCCAAGGGCGTGATCAGCTTGTACTTCGACGTGGAGTCGTCGACGTACGCCTGCCCTTCGAGGTGCAGCACGATCCCCGGATCGCCGTTAGGGAAGATCCCGCCGTGCCCTTCGTAAATGATGACGGGCGGGCCGGGCTCGTACTGCCCCGTGTCGGGGTTGAAGACCGGCGCGCCAGCCCTGCTGATACGTACTGTGTCGGTGAGGATCTTGCCTTCGATCAGGTCGCTGACGGCCCCCAGGGTCAGCCCTTCGATTGGTACGCTCATACGTTCGAGCGTAGTGCCGCTCGCCGACAGCTCGGATCCCCCAACGACTGTGACTGAGCACGCTAGTTGGTTGGGACCGCGCTTCCGTGATGGCCACGACTGGAAGAGGATGCGGGCTCCGAGCAAGGCAAAGGAGGCTCTGCCATATATCTGGCGCTTGATCATCTTGATTTGAGGGATCCCCCGGCGGAACGTTCCCTGCAGCCCCGGCGCTGCCAGCCCGGGCTCCTCCTGTGGTCAGTGGGTGACACCCAGGGACCGAGCGATCAGTTGGCCCGCCTGGAGCCACCCATTCATCCGGTCGCCTAGCAGTGCTGAGTTCTCTCCCCGCGGAGGTATCCAGATCGCTACGGTGGGAGGCAGGCAGTGGCGCCATCACACCCTTCTTCTTGAGCACCAGGGGCTCTGGAGGCGCTGATGCCGTAGGCGTGGGGCGTTGTCAACTCGCTTAAGGCGTGCGGATGGGGCTCTCCATGGGAATGCGGCCACGGAGAGCCGAAGCTCACAAGAAGCACGGGAGGCATACCGTGACGCCGGGGCCGCTCAGTCACTGGATCGTACTGCTCGACATCGAGAACTTCAGTCTGCGGCACGGGACCGTCCAGGCGAGGCTCCACGAAGAGCTGTACCACGTGGTTGAGTTCGCGCTCACGCGCGCCCGGGTCGACCCCGACCGGTGCCGAGTGAAGGACCGTGGGGACGGCATCCTGATCCTGATCCCGGAATCAGACACCGCTCCTGCCAGGCTGCTGTGGGAGCTGATGCGGGGCCTTGAGGATGCCCTGGTGGCGCACCAGGAGAAGTACGCCGACAACTACCGCATGAGGCTGCGGGTTGGACTCAACCAGGGGCTGGTGGCGTCGGACAGTGGGTATTGGGCAGGCACAGCCATCAATGACCTGGCCCGACTGGTAGATGCCGCCCCAGTCAGGCAAGTGCTCACCCAGGCGAGCCGGGCACACCTGGTGCTGGTGGTTTCAGACAACATCTACCGGTCGGTGGTGCAAGGCGGCTATCCCGGCATCGAACCAGCAGCGTATGTTCCGACCGAGTTCGTCACTAAACACGGCCAGACGCTTCGGGGCTGGGTCACCGTACCCGGATACCCCACGCCGCCTGGACTGGATCCAGAGATGCAAGGGGACCGCCAGGACGAGGCGCGCGGAGGCCAGCGGGACGGCGACTCGGTCACCACGCTCGATAGCCACGTGTCCGGTTCTATCATTCACTTGCCTGGTGAGATCACCACCCCCGTAGGGCACACTCCTCCTGGACCATTGCACGACCCAGATGACGACTGGCCGCGAGAGACGCCGGAGCCATAAACCGTGGGAGACATCGCAAGAGGCGTGCTCGGAGGCGGATGGGCGTTGCTTGTGGGGTGGATCCTGCCCACCGCGCTGAACCTTGCTGTATTCACTCTTGCCGTTGCCCCCAGCCTGCACCGTCCCGCCATCCTCGACCGCCTCTGGCCGGCATCCGGCGGCCCCACCGCACTCCT
>NZ_LIRK01000198.1 GCF_001419765.1 Streptomyces torulosus | reverse complement strand
TCAGCTGAAGGGCGGGCCGCAGGCCCGACCCTTCCAGGGGCGCGGGGAACTGCGCGAGAAACCCCCACTCACCCGCACGTACGCACCCCGCGGCAACCCCTAGCGCGCCTCGACGGAGTCGATCGAGGCCTCGCGCTGGTGTGGGATCTCGAGACCCGCACCCGCACCCGGCTGGAGCGTGACCGTCCGGCGGGGCGCCGGGATGTGGATGCCCTCGGCCCGGTAGCGCCGGTGCAGGCGCTTGATGAACTCGTGCTTGATCCGGTACTGGTCGCTGAACTCCCCGACCCCGAGGATCACGGTCATGCCGATCCGCGAGTCGCCGAACGTGTGGAAGCGCACGGCGGGCTCATGGTCCGGCACCGCCCCTTCGACGTCCTTCATGGTCTCGGCGATGACCTCGTTGGTGACCCGCTCCACATGCTCCAGGTCGCTGTCGTAGGCGACGCCCACCTGCACGAGCAGGGTCATGTCCTGCTCGGGCTGGTTGAAGTTGGTCATGTTCGTGCCGGCGAGCTGCCCGTTCGGGATGATCACCAGGTTGTTGGAGAGCGACTTGATCGTCGTCTGCCGCCAGTTGATGTCGACGACATAGCCCTCCTCGCCGCTGCTCAGTCGGATGTAGTCGCCCGGCTGGACCGTCTTCGACGCGAGGATGTGGATGCCCGCGAAGAGGTTGGCGAGCGTGTCCTGCAGGGCCAACGCCACCGCCAGACCGCCGACACCGAGTGCGGTGACCAGCGGCGCGACCGGGATGCCCAGGGTCTGCAGGATCACCAGGCAGCCGAGCGCCAGGACCGCGACCCGGGTGATGTTCACGAAGATGGTCACCGAGCCGGCGACCCCGGCCCGCGACTGGGTCACCGTACGCACCAGACCGGCGATCACCCGGGCCGCGGTGATCGTCGCGACCAGGATCAGCAGCACGGTCAGCGACTGGTTCACATTGTGGTGGACCGTCCGCGTGAGCGGCAGCGCCGCCGCCGCGGCCGCCGCGCCGCCGACGAACGCGCCCCAGGGGACCAGGGAGCGCAGCGCGTCGACGATGACGTCGTCACCGCTCCAGCGGGTCTTCGTCGCGTGTCCGCCAAGCCAGCGCAGCAGCAGGCGCAGCAGGAACGCGGCCGCGAGGCCCGCGACCAGGATGATTCCGGCCACGAGGCAGTCGTCGACGGTGAGGGCCCGGGTCATCGGTCGCCTCCCGAGGGGCGGGGGGAGCGGTCGGCGGGCCGTATGTCATGTCCCGCGGACCGTATGTGATGTGTCGTCACCTTGCCACCTGCTCGATTCCGGAATGCACGATCACGCTTGCCCGGACGCGTGTGCGACGTCGGGCGCGACCGCTCATCCTGCCGCACTCGTCCTGCTGATCGGCACCGGACCTGCGTGGATCGGCCATTGACGACCCGTCGAACGCGGCGGAATGTCTGATACGCGTCACAGCGCCACAGCGCTCCTTGTCGCCGGTCTCGGGGTGCCCCGGCCCGCCCCGGCCCGGTCGGTGGCGGCCGCGCCCGCTCAGAGCACCTTCAGCCGCACCAGCGCCCCCAGCGTCAACGCCCCCGGCAGCAGCGGCAGCCAGAGCGTGATGACCCGGTACGCCAGCACCACCGCCGTGGCCACGGCGGCCGGCGCGCCCGCCGCGATCAGGGCGACCACGAGCGCCGCGTCCACGGACCCGAGGCCGCCCGGTGTCGGGACCAGGGCGACCGCGACGGTGGCCGCGAGATACGCGACCGCCATATGGAGCACGGGTATCCGAAGGCCCAACGCCAGCCCGACGGCGGCCAGTCCGGCCGCCTGGAGCGTGGGGAAGGCCAGCGAACCGCCCCACAGGGCGAGCACCCGGACCGGCCGTGTGTGCACCGAGTGGGCCTCGCTCAACGCGGTGCGCACGAAACCGGACACGGCCGTGCGCAGCCGCCGTACGAGCAGCAGCGCGAGCCCGGCCGCGCAGACCACCCCGGCGCCGGCCGCCAGCAGGGGAGCGGCCGACCCGTCCGGGAGGAGCGGGCCGAGGCGCAGCGCGCCGGGGAACGCCAGCAGCAGGGCCAGCAGCAGACCCAGCCGGGCGACGGACTCGGCCAGCAGATACAGGGCGAGTGCCGCCGACGAACGGGTCGGCGGCACCCCGCACACCGTCATGAACCGCAAATTCACCGCGCTCGCCCCGAGACCGCTGGGCAGCAGATGGTTCGCCGCGCCGGCCGCGAACTGGGTGGCCAGCAACCGCCGGGCGGGCAGCCGCTCGACGAGGGCGCCCTGCCGGGTCACGGCCGCCGCCACCCAGGTCAGGCAGGTCGCGCAGACCGCCGCCGCCAGCCAGGGCCACCGCGCGGTCGCCAACTGCCCGAACCCCTCGACGAGAACGGAACGATGGCGCACGGCGAGGACGAGGACCAGGGCGAGGGGGAGCAGGCACAGGATCCGGCGGACCGAGAGGATCCGGCGGACCGGGACACGCCTGGGGAGCCCCTCGGGGAGCCGTATCACTGTCACATCGGGAGAGGTTTTCCGCCACGTCCCAACGGCGGGTTGCGGACGGGCGGTGACCGGCGCGGGACTTCACCGCGCGCGGGGTACTCCTGAAAAACCAGTTGACCTCAAGAATGGTTGAGGTTCTAGCGTCCTTCCCATGAGTATGGAGATGACCGCCTGGAGCCAGCTGCAGGGCATGTCGAACGCCCGGCGGCCGAGCCGCCCCTTCGCCCGGACGACGCTACGGCGCGTCGGGGCCTTCGCCCGTCCACATCGTCGCCGTATCGCGTGGTTCGTCGCGGTCAGTGTGGTGACCGCCCTTCTCGCCGTCGCGACGCCGGTGCTCGCGGGGAACGTCGTAGACGTGATCGTGTCGGACGGGGACGAGGCGCTCGTCGTCCGCCTTGCCGTGCTCATCGCCCTCATCGCGGTCGCCGAGGCGGCCCTCGGGCTGCTGGGCCGATGGCTGTCGGCGAAGCTCGGCGAGGGACTCATCCTCGATCTGCGGACCGCCGTCTTCGATCATGTGCAGCGCATGCCGGTCGCGTTCTTCACACGTACTCGTACGGGAGCGCTCGTCAGTCGTCTCAACAACGACGTCATCGGCGCCCAACGGGCCTTCAGCAACACCCTGTCCGGAGTGGTCGGCAACCTGGTCACCCTGCTGCTCACGCTCGCCGTGATGCTCACCCTGTCCTGGCAGATCACTCTGCTGTCGCTGGTCCTGCTGCCCGTGTTCGTGATCCCCGCCCGCCGGACGGGCACCCGGATGGCCCGGCTCCAGCGGGAGGCCGCCGACCTCAACGCGGCCATGGGCACCCGGATGACCGAGCGCTTCTCGGCGCCCGGCGCCACCCTCGTCAAACTCTTCGGACGCCCGGCCGACGAGTCCGCGGAGTTCGCCGAACGGGCCCGCAGGGTGCGCGACATCGGCGTGCGTACGGCGATGGCGCAGTCGGTGTTCATCACCGCCCTCACCCTCGTCTCCGCCCTGGCGCTCGCCCTGGTGTACGGCCTCGGCGGCTGGTTCGCGCTGCGCGGCACCCTCGAAGCGGGCGCGATCGTCTCCCTGGCCCTCCTGCTGACCCGCCTCTACGCCCCGCTGACCGCCCTCGCCGGCGCCCGCGTCGAGATCATGAGCGCCCTCGTCAGCTTCGAGCGGGTCTTCGAGGTGCTGGACCTGAAACCGCTGATCGACGAGAAGCCGGACGCCCGCGAGGTGCCCGAGGGCCCGGTGTCCGTGGAGTTCGAGGACGTCCGCTTCGGCTACCCGTCCGCCGACAAGGTCTCCCTCGCCTCCCTGGAGGAGGTGGCCGCCCTCGACACCCGGGGCGGCAGCGAGGTCCTGCACGGCGTCTCCTTCCGCGCCGAACCCGGCCGGACGATCGCCCTCGTCGGCTCCTCCGGCGCCGGCAAGTCGACCGTCGCCCAGCTCCTGCCCCGCCTGTACGACACCGATGCCGGCAGCGTCCGCATCGGCGGTGTCGACGTACGGGACCTGAGCGCCGAGTCGCTGCGCGGCACCGTCGGCATGGTCACCCAGGACGGGCACCTCTTCCACGACACCGTCCGCGCCAACCTGCTGCTCGCCCGCCCCGGCGCCACCGACGACGACCTGTGGGAGGTCCTGCGCCGCTCCCGCCTCGACGACCTCGTACGGTCCCTGCCCGACGGGCTCGACACCGTGGTCGGCGAACGCGGCTACCGGCTCTCCGGCGGCGAACGCCAGCGCATGACCATCGCCCGGCTGCTGCTGGCACGCCAGCGCGTCGTCATCCTCGACGAGGCCACCGCCCACCTCGACAACACCTCCGAGGCCGCCGTCCAGGAGGCCCTCACGGAGGCGTTGGAGGGCCGCACCGCCGTGGTCATCGCCCACCGCCTGTCGACCGTACGGACCGCCGACCAGATCCTCGTCGTCGAGGCCGGCCGGATCGTGGAACGCGGCACTCACGAGGAACTCCTCGCGGCGGGCGGCCGGTACGCGCAGCTGTACCGCACGCAGTTCACGAAGGACAAGCCGCCGGTGACGGTCGCCTAGCACAAGCCGCCGGTGGTCGCCTGGCACAAGCCGCCGGTGGTCGCCTGGCACAAGCCGCCGGTGGTCGCCTGGCACAAGCCGCCGGTGACGGTCGCCCGGCGGCTTGTCCCCGAGGCGCCGCCCGGCCCCCGGCCCGGTCACGCGACCGGGCCGGGGTTCAGCCCTCCACCCCGGTGGAGGTGTGGGCGGAACCGACCGGCTTCGACTCCGGGGAACCGCGCTGGCGCAGATAGATCGAAAGGATCGCCATGGAGGCGATGGCGAGGAAGTCGGCCGCGAGGACGTACTGACCCCACGTCAGGGGCGCCTGGAGCTGCCTCAGCTGCTTCTCGTTGTACGCGGCCACACCCGTGTGGGAAGGTAACCTCGCCCCGCCGTCCGGCCCGGGCGCCGCGCGACGGGCACGCGCCCGCCGTCCCCCGGCTGGGGCAACCGGTGCTACGCCGCGCTGGTCGCCGTGGTGTGGGAGCCGTCCACCGGCAACCCGTACACGGCGAAGGCCCGCCGGATGACCGGCTGGGCGACATTGCGCACCCGTACCCCGCCGCTGGTGATGCCGTGCTCGGTGCCCAGATGGGCGTGGCCGTGGACGGCGAGGTCGGCGCCCGACTCGTCCACCGCCTCCGCCAGCAGATAGCTGCCGAGGAACGGGTAGATCTCCAGCGGCTCACCGACCAGCGTGTCCGGCACGGGTGAGAAGTGGGTGAGCGCGATACGCACCGCGCAGCCGTCCGCCGCCAGGCCGTCGAGGGCCCCGCGCAGCCCGTCCGCGAGCCCCCGGGTGTGCCGGACGAAGGCCTTCATCTCGGGTTCGCCGAACTCGCTGCCGCTGCGCCCGGCGAAGCCACCGCCGAACCCCTTCGTCCCGGCGACGCCCACCCGGACCCCGTCGACCTCGACGACGGTCCCCTCGCCCTCCAGCACCGTCACGCCCGCCGAACGGAGGACGTCCGTGACGTCGTCGGGCCGCTCCGCGTGGTGGTCGTGGTTGCCGAGGACGGCGATCACGGGCACCGGCAGCCCCGCCACCTCGTCGGCGACGACCCGCGCCTCCTCGGGAGTGCCGTGCCGGGTGAGGTCACCGGCCAGCAGCAACAGATCGGCCTGCCGGTGGAGCGTCTCGAACGCGGGCCGGAGCAGACCACGGCTGTCCGGCCCCAGATGGATGTCCCCGACGGCGGCGACCCGGATCACGACAGGTCCTCCGGATGGTCGGGCGCGGTCACGTCGGCCAGCGCGATGTCGGCCCGGACGGCGATGCCCGGCAGCTCCTCCGCCGCCAGACGCAGGATCGCCTCACGGTCGTGGGCGGTGGACGCGGTGCCGGTGATGTGCACGGAGTCGCCCCGCGACTCGATCCGCATACCCAGCTCGGCGAGATCACCGCCGGCGAGCCGTTCGCCCAGGTGGGCGATGCGGTATTCGGTGTTCGAGGTGGGGTGCGCGGACTGCTCCGACTGCCCGGACCGCCCGGACTGCGCGGGGCCGGTGGGGGCGTCCGGTCCGCCGGTGACGTCCGGTCCGGCACCGGCTTCGGCGCGCGTGCCGTCGTCAGGTGGTGTCGCCATGGCCGGTCTCCTCCGGCTCGATCACATGGAGGCGCTCCAGCAGATACAGGAAGGCCGCGGGCATCGGTACGGCACCGCACTCCCGCCGGACCCGGGCCCAGTCGATCTTCTCCCGCAGGGTCCGGCGGGAGTGCGGTG
>NZ_LIRK01000197.1 GCF_001419765.1 Streptomyces torulosus | reverse complement strand
CCCCCGACCCCGTCGGGCACCGCCTCTTCGCCGCCATGGACCGCGCCGTCCACCGCCGCCCCGGCTTCGTGGCCGCCCTCTCCCTGGCCTCCGGCCGCATCGCCCACTACGAGTGCGGCAACGGCGAGAACCCGCGCGGCTGGCACACCGGAGCCGGGATGACCCTGTGGTGGCCCAGGGGGCGCGGCGCCCGGTCCGATCAGTACACCGACTGGTTCTGGCCGACCGTCGACTGGTACCGGCTCCCCGGCACGACCGTCTCCACCAAGCGCCTCGCCGACAAGGAGGGCGGCGAGTGGGGCGCGCCGAAGCCCGCCGTACGGTGGGTCGGCGGGACCACGGACGGCGAGTACGCGGCCATCGGCCAGCACCTCAAGGGGCTGGGCTCCACCCTCCAGGCACACAAGTCGTGGTTCTGCGTCGACGACTCCGTCATCTGCCTCGGCGCGGGGATCAGCTGCGCTGACGGCGTCCCGGTCGAGACCGTCGTCGACAACCGCAACCTCGGGCACCCCGACGACAGCGGGCACCACCCGTTCGTCCGAGGCCTGGACTGGGCCCACCTGGCGGGCCACGGCGGCTGGGTCCTGCCCGGCCGCACACGGGCGTACCTGCGCACCCTCCGGGAGGACCGCACCGGCGCCTGGTCCGACATCAACACCGGCGGCACCACCGAACGCCGCACCCGGCGCTGGCAGACCCTGTGGCTGGACCACGGCACCGACCCCACCGACGCGGCCTACGTCTACGTCCTCATGCCCGGGGCGTCCCGCCGCGCCGTCGCCGCCCGTGCCGCCGACCGGCGGTGGTTGTCGGTCCTCGCCAACGACAGCGCGTGCCAGGCGGTCCACGTCGTCCCGCTCGGCGTGACGGCGGCGAACTTCTGGACGGCCGGCCGGGCCGGACCGCTCACCGCCTCGGCCGGCGCGAGCGTCCTCGTCCGCCGCCGGGGCCGCACCGCTACCCTCTGCGTGAGCGAACCGCCGCGCACCGGCGAGCCGGTCGAGATCACCTGGCACGGCCCGGTCCGCTCGGTGGCCCGGACCGACGCCTCCGTCGAGGTGCTGGAGACGACAGAGCGCCGTGTACGGCTCCGCGTGACCCCCGGCACCGCCTGCGCCACCCACACCTGTGACGTGACTCTCGCCTGAGGCGACCACCCGCCTTTGTGAGACCCCGACAAGCCGCACACCCCCTGAGCAGTCGGGTCGGCTGCATGCCGGAACAGTTCTGTTCAGGGGTACCAGGAAAACGCGCCGGAGACTGTACGGAGTCAACGGCCCGGTTTTCTTGTTCGACTTCGTAAGGTCGCTACATGACCGTTTTGGATGAGGCGCTGGGTGAGCCGACGGACGCGCGTGGGCGAGTGGCCGAACTGCACGAGATCCGTGCGCAGGCGATCGCCGGCCCGAGCGAGAAGGCGACCGAGGCGCAGCACGCCAAGGGCAAGCTGACCTCCCGGGAGCGCATCGAGCTGCTGCTCGACCCGGGCTCCTTCAACGAGGTCGAGCAGCTGCGCCGGCACCGGGCCTCGGGCTTCGGTCTGGAGGCCAAGAAGCCGTACACCGACGGTGTCGTCACCGGCTGGGGCACGGTGGAGGGCCGCACGGTCTTCGTCTACGCCCATGACTTCCGTATCTTCGGCGGCGCCCTCGGCGAGGCCCACGCCACCAAGATCCACAAGATCATGGACATGGCCATCGCGGCCGGTGCCCCGCTGGTCTCCCTCAACGACGGCGCCGGCGCCCGTATCCAGGAGGGCGTCTCCGCCCTCGCCGGCTACGGCGGCATCTTCCAGCGCAACACCAAGGCGTCCGGTGTCATCCCGCAGATCAGCGTGATGCTCGGCCCCTGCGCGGGCGGCGCGGCCTACAGCCCCGCCCTGACCGACTTCGTGTTCATGGTCCGTGAGACCTCGCAGATGTTCATCACCGGCCCGGACGTCGTCAAGGCCGTCACCGGCGAGGAGATCACCCAGAACGGCCTCGGTGGCGCGGACGTGCACGCCGAGACCAGCGGTGTCGCGCACTTCGCGTACGACGACGAGGAGACGTGCATCGCCGAGGTGCGCTACCTCCTGGCGATGCTCCCGCAGAACAACCGTGAGAACCCTCCGCGTGTGGAGGCCTCCGACCCGGTGGACCGCCGCAGCGACGTCCTCCTCGACCTGGTCCCCGCGGACGGCAACCGGCCCTACGACATGGCCAAGGTCATCGAGGAGATCGTCGACGACGGCGACTACCTGGAGGTCCACGAGCGCTGGGCCCGCAACATCATCTGTGCCCTCGGCCGGCTCGACGGCCAGGTGGTCGGCATCGTCGCCAACCAGCCGCAGACGCTCGCGGGCGTCCTCGACATCGAGGCCAGCGAGAAGGCCGCGCGCTTCGTGCAGATGTGCGACGCCTTCAACATCCCGATCGTCACTCTTCTGGACGTGCCCGGCTTCCTGCCTGGTGTAGACCAGGAGCACGGTGGAATCATCCGCCACGGCGCGAAGCTCCTGTACGCCTACTGCAACGCGACCGTGCCGAGGATCTCCCTGATCCTTCGGAAGGCCTACGGAGGTGCGTACATCGTCATGGACAGCCAGTCCATCGGTGCCGACCTCACCTACGCGTGGCCCACCAACGAGATCGCGGTGATGGGCGCCGAGGGTGCCGCCAACGTCATCTTCCGCCGGCAGATCGCCGACGCCGAGGACCCCGAGGCGATGCGCGTCCGCATGGTCAAGGAGTACAAGGCCGAGCTGATGCACCCGTACTACGCGGCCGAGCGCGGCCTCGTGGACGACGTCATCGACCCCGCGGACACCCGCTCCGTGCTCATCCGCTCCCTGGCGATGCTCCACACGAAGCACGCCGACCTGCCCTCCCGCAAGCACGGCAACCCGCCGCAGTAATCCGCCGGTTCCTTCGCCGTACCCCTGCGGAAACCTCATCCACGGAGACTGACTTCCATGAAGCTTCCTGATATTCGCGTCGAGAAGGGCCACGCCGAACCCGAGGAAGTGGCCGCGATCACCGCGCTGCTCCTCGCCCGCGCGGCCGCCCGGCCCGCCGAGACCCCGGCCCACCGCGGCCGCGCCCGCGCCGGCTGGCGCCGCCTGGAGCGCGAGCCCGGCTTCCGCGCCCCGCACAGCTGGCGGTGACAGCGCGGCACCCAGCCGTCCGAAGGCCCCGGCGCCCCCCGACAAGGGGAGCGACCGGGGCTTTCGCGTGCGTAGGGCACGACACGAGGGACGAACTGGTCACCCTGCACGACCTGAGCCGACAGGCCGTAGAGGCCGGGGTGGACCTGAGCCACCTCCTGCTGGAGATCGCCGCCCTCTCCAGCACGGAGGACCGCCACGGCATGGGCTCGATCCAGGAGATCCTCACAGCCGCCGCTCAGCGCCCTTAGGGCCCTTCTGACGGATCTCCGCGGCGTCACGGCCCCCGGCACGCCCTCTCGCCGCATCGCGCGAAAGCCCACGTAGCGCCGCTACGAGGACTTCCACGCGGCACGGCGAGAGCACGCACCGGACGCCGCTCCTTCTCCCACGGAGATCCATCAGAAGGGCCCTAGGGGCGCGGGGAACTGCGCGACAGACCACGACGAGCCCGCAGTCGCCGGACTGACCCGCCCCCACGGCGGCGGGAGGGGCCCCGACAACACGAAAGGGGCCCCTCTCAACGAGAGGGACCCCTTCGTACGGCTGAGCGTCGCAGACCTACCGCAGGCGCGCCATCAGCGCGTGCTCGACCAGAGTGATCAGCGCCGACTTCGCGTCGGCCCGGTGCCGCGCGTCGGTCGTGATGATCGGCGTGTCGGGCCCGATCTGCAGCGCCTCACGGACCTCGTCCGGGTTGTACGGCTGCTGACCGTCGAAGCCGTTCAGGGCGATGACGAACGGCAGCCCGCTGTTCTCGAAGTAGTCGACCGCCGGGAAGCAGTCGGCCAGCCGCCGGGTGTCGACAAGCACGATCGCGCCGATGGCGCCACGGACCAGGTCGTCCCACATGAACCAGAAACGGTCCTGGCCGGGCGTGCCGAACAGGTACAGGATCAGGTCCTGGTCCAGGGTGATACGGCCGAAGTCCATGGCGACGGTGGTCGTCGTCTTGTCTCCGGTGTGGGTGAGGTCGTCGATGCCCGCGGAAGCGGACGTCATGACGGCCTCGGTACGCAGCGGGTTGATCTCCGAGACGGCCCCGACGAACGTGGTCTTGCCCACGCCGAAGCCACCCGCCACCACGATCTTCGCTGAGGTGGTGGAGCGGGAAGGACCGCCGCTAGAGCTTGCGAAGTCCACTGAGCACCCTTTCGAGCAGTGTCACGTCTGGCTGGCCGCCGGCGTTCTCGTCGCCGCCGGGCTGATGGATGGCGACCAGGCCCGCCTCCGCCAAGTCGGCGACGAGGATCCTGGCCACGCCGAGAGGGATCGTCAGCAGGGCCGAGATCTCGGCCACCGACTTGATCTCCCGGCAGAGGTTGCAGATCCGCTGATGCTCGGGCAGCTGGCCCTGCATCTGGTGCGGCTGCGCGGTGGTGTGCACCAGCGCCTCGATGGCGAGCTGGTAGCGCGGCCTGGTGCGGCCGCCCGTCATGGCGTACGGGCGCACCAGGGGGTTGCTCGCCCCTCCCGCGGGAGACGGCTCGGGGCTGCGGCGCTGCGGCTGTACCGGCTGGATGCGCGGCGCCGGCGGCTGGTCGTACGGCGAAGGGCCGGGGCCCTGCGGTGCGTACGGCTGCTGGCGGCTCGGTGCGGAGGGGAAGTTGTACCGATTCTGGTCACCCTGGCCCGGCCCCTGGCCAGGGTAGGACCAGTTGCCCGACGATGAACCGCCTGGGGGTGTTGCCACGTTCTCTCCTCCTCCGACTGTGCTGGCATCCATGGCTCATTGGAAGCCGCGTCCCGAAACCTTACGGCCCCGGGACGCCAAAACGCACCGTCTCACTGTTAGTTGAGCAGGCTGCCCTGGAGCTCCGCACGAAGATCGGGCGTCAGGACCGTGCCGGCACGGTCCACCAGAAGGGCCATCTCGTACCCGATGAGGCCGATGTCGGCTTCCGGATGTGCGAGAACGGCGAGCGAGGAACCGTCGGAAATGGACATGATGAACAGGAATCCCCGCTCCATCTCCACAACCGTCTGATTGACGCTGCCACCTTCGAAAATGCGGGAGGCACCCGCGGTCAGAGAGGTCAGACCCGACGCGACGGCCGCCAGCTGGTCGGCTCGGTCGCGCGGAAACCCTTCGGACATCGCCAGAAGGAGTCCGTCGGCGGAGACCACCACCGTGTGGGACACCCCGGGGGTGTTGTCCACGAAGTTGGTGATCAACCAGTTCAGGTTCTGTGCCGCCTGGCTCATCGGGCTCACACTAACGCTCCTGGTTGTAGGTGCTGTCAGGACCGAAGCCCTGGCCGTTCGTTTCACTGCCTGCGTTGCGCCCTCGCTGGACACCCCGTCGCAGGTTGCTCAGCCTGCCCCGGACGTCCTCGGGAGCGCGGGAGATCTGTGGACCTCCCTGCGGGGTCGCCGTGGCGGCCCCCTCGACCAGATTGGCCTTGGGTACCCGCCGCGGCAGGCCGGAGGAGGTGACCCCGCCCGCCTTCGGCTTCTTCAACTGGGACGCCTGCTGCCAGCGCTCGTCGTTGGCCGAGCGCCAGTCGCCGTTCGGCCCCCCGGTCGTCGGCTGGCCCTGGGACACATCCTGTCGTCCGTTCACGGCGCCCGCGCTCGTGCCGCCCATGCTCGCGGTGGACCCGCGGCGGGGGAGGCCGGCGTCGGTCAGCGCGTGGCCGGCGGAGGGAGTGGATCCCGGACGGTCGAAGCCTACGCGGTCCGGCTCCTTCACGTCAGCGGCCTGCGAAGATTCCGGTTCCGGAGCGTACTCGGAGCGGTAGGAGCTCTGGTAGTCCTGCTGCTGCGGCCAGTCGTCCTGATAGGACGACTCTTCGAAGCCCGAGTAGGTCTCCGGGGCCGCCGGGGCCTGCTCCTCCTGCGCGGGCTCCGCATAGGCGGGCTCCGGGTAACCGCCGGTCGCGGAGAACGTGTCGTTCCCACCCCGCAGCTGCCCGTTGCCGTTCTGTACGGCGCCGCCCTGACCGAAGTACGCCTCGTCGTACGACGGCTGCTGCGGCTCCTCGTACGCCGTCTGCTGGTCGTAGGCCCGCTGTTGGTCCACATAGGCCGTCGCGCCGTTGTCGTACGACGGCTCGGGCGCCTGGAAGTCGTCGCCGTAGCGCGGCGGCTCGATGGCCGGGTTCTGACCGTGCGTCTGGGCCTCCAGGGCCGCACGGCGCTCCTCACGCATCAGGGAGCGGCCCACCGGGTCCAGCTCGCGGATGTCGTTGGGTATCTCGTAGCGGCTGTCGTCGAAGCCCAGCTCCGCGGCGGTGCGCATCGGGACGCTCTGCTGCTGCTGGAACGCGTGCTGCTGCTCCGGGATGATCTGGGAGACCGTGAACTGGTCCGCCTGCGGCTGCTGCTCGCCACCGCCACCGTGGGTGATGACGTCCGGGAGCATGACCAGGGAGGTCGTGCCGGCCTGCTCGCCGGACGGGCGGAGCTGGACGCGGATGCCGTGCCGGTCGGAGAGGCGGCCGACCACGAACAGGCCCATGCGCTGGGAGATCGCGGCGTCCACGGTCGGCGGGTTGGCCAGCTTGTGGTTGATGTCCGCGAAGTCCTCGGCGGTGAGGCCGATGCCCTTGTCGTGGATCTCGATCATCACGCGGCCGTCGGGGAGACGGGTCGCGGTGACGCGGACCTTGGTCTGCGGGGAGGAGAACGTGGTGGCGTTCTCCAGCAGCTCGGCCAGCAGGTGCACGAGGTCGGTGACGGCGCGGCCGTGGATCTCGGCCTCGGGGACACCGGACAGTTCGATGCGCTCGTACTGTTCCACCTCGGAGGAGGCGGCGCGCAGCACGTCGATGAGGGGGACGGGCTGGTCCCAGCGGCGGCCGGGTTCCTCGCCGGCGAGGACCAGGAGGTTCTCGCCGTTGCGGCGCATACGGGTGGCCAGGTGGTCCAGCTTGAAGAGGTTCTCCAGCTGGTCGGGGTCGGCCTCGTTGTTCTCCAGGTCGGTGATGAGGGTCAGCTGGCCCTCGATCAGGGACTGGTTGCGGCGCGAGAGGTTGGTGAAGATCGCGTTGATGTTGCCCCGCAGCAGGGCCTGCTCGGCGGCGAGCCG
>NZ_LIRK01000196.1 GCF_001419765.1 Streptomyces torulosus | reverse complement strand
CCCGCCTGGGAGCCCGGCACCGCACACGGCTACCACCCGCTGACGTACGGCTGGCTCCTCGACGAGTTGGTCCGGCGCGTGACGGGCCGGGGCGCCGGTGAGTGGATCGCGTCGGAGATCGCTGCGCCCCTCGGCCTCGGCCTCTGGCTCGGTCTGCCCGACTCGGTGGCGGCCGAGGGCCGGGTGGGCCGCGCCGGGCGGCTACCGTCGGCGCCCGAACCCACCGGGGGGCTGCGCGTGCGTGCGAAGCGGTCCGTCACCGCGGCCTACGACGACCCCGAGTCCCTCACCCGGCGCGCCTTCGCCGCGATCACCCCGTTCCCCGACCAGAACGACCCCGCGTACCGTGCGACGGCGCTGCCCGCCACCAACGGCATCGCCACGGCGGACGCCCTGGCCCGCTTCTACGCCGCGCTGATCGGCGAGGTCGACGGTGTACGGCTGCTCGCCCCGGCCACGATGGAGGCGGCCCGCGCGGAGGAGTCGGCCGGCCCCGACCGCACCCTCGTCATCAACACCCGCTTCGGCCTCGGCTACATGCTGCACGGCACCGCGTCCCCGCTCCTCGGCCCCGGCTCCTTCGGCCACCCCGGCCGAGGCGGCCCCCTCGGCTTCGCCGACCCGGACACGGCCACGGCCTTCGCCTACGTCACCAACGGCTACCGCAAAACGGTCACAGCGGACCCGAGGGCCCAGTCCTTGGTGAAGGCACTGAGGTCCGCGCTGTCGTCATAGGGCGCGCGAAGCCGTCCCAGGGGCGCGGGGAACCGCGCGACAAGCCACGACGGACCCGGCGGCCGCCAACGAACCGGCACCCCCGACCCATAAGGCGCCCCGGCCGAACCCAGCGGAGCGAAGACGCGGCCGCCCGGACAGCGAAGACGCCCCAGAACTCCCCCGCAGAATGCCCTGGCGCGCTCCGGTGAACCGGACGGCCGCCCTCCGTGAGCGGCGATCCCAGCATGCGCGACATTTCCCGCGCTGTCGTTCGCACCCAGTCCACAGTCGCTTGGCACCCCGTCCACGGCCGGACCGCCCGCCGGCCCCACCGGCACAGCGGACGGCCACCCACGGCCGCGCGGGGCCGCGGGCAGCCGCCCGGTCACCCGGACACGTCACGCGGACACGTCAGAGGAGCAGGGCACGCGGACAGATCACCTCTCGGATCAGAGGGCTATCGGGTGGGACGTCCTGCCCGACGCCTCGTCTATCTCGTCGTGCGCCTTGGTGAGCAGTTTCATGGCCAGCTCGTTGAGGGCCCGCGCGCCCGCAATCTCCTCGCCGACCCGTGGCTGATTGGAGTCGGTGTGGTGGCGGCTCGCGTACCCGTTGGCCCGGACCTCTTTGCCGTCGGGCAGCCGTACGAGCGCCGCCGCCCGCGTCTTCTGTTCGTCCTCCTGGAACTCCAGCTCGATGTGCCATCCCACAGCGGTGTGCATCATGACGATCACCTCCGGAAACCGCTGTTTCCAGAGTGCTCCTCCGGGCCCGCCGACGCACGGCCGGGCCGAGCCTTGGCCCCGCGGCCCCCGCCCGCCCCGTCAGGCCCCTACCCGGCCCGCAGCATCAACCCGATGCCGACCACCAGCAACCCGGCCGCCACGATGCGGGGAGCACCGAACCGCTCCTTGATTGGCCTCGTCCTTGCCGGAGGCGCAGAGTCCGTCTGCGCGGGCGCCGTAGGGTCTGCCGTCAATGGCGGCATCGCGGGGGTGTCGACGTTGTTGCACGGAGGCGTTGTGTTGATCGGGCCCCGGTGGGTCCGGCGTCAGTTGACTTGAGTGCTCTGTGGCTGAGCCCCGCGGCTGGCCGGGAGCGAGCCCACACCGCCTGCCTGGACCCGGTCAAAGATCAATGCACACGAACGGTTACTACATGGCCATAAAGGGTGCACGTCGCCCGTTCAGCCCACACGATGGGTTGTCAAGCACGTACATCCCAGAGGGGCGGTTATGAGCACCGAGTACCCGTCGCCACCGCCAGGTGCTCCGCTCGGATCGCCGACGCCGCCCGCGCGCAGGCGCCTTCCTCTTCTACTCGCTGGGCTCGCGGGTGTCGTCATCGGGGGTGGTGCGGTGGGCGCGGTATGGGGCCTCAGCGAAGGTCAGGAAGCTGCCAGTAGCCCGAAGAGTGCGAGCAGCACCGAAACGCCGGCTGCCGAGACCGAGCCCAACACTTTCACTCTCACTGGCACCTTCGAACTCACCGAGGGCGCAGTCGGCGACGGCCTGGGCGGGTGCGAGGGCAGTGGTGGCTACGACGACATCACCGAAGGCACGGCAGTCACCGTGTACGACGCGGCTGGCACCGTTGTCGCCACCGGCCGGCTCGGAGACTCGACGCTGAGCTCTGGAACATGCGCGTTCGAGGTGGTTGTCGAGGATGTCCCCAGGGGCGAGGACTTTTACAAGGTGGAGATCTCTCACAGGGGGACGGTGCAGTTGTCAGGTGATGAGGCCGAGGCCGGCCAGTTCGGCGCCTCATTGGGATAACCACGCCGACGCCGGCTGACTCCATCATCCTGACGATGCTTGCCGGGGCGGTGACGACTGAAACGACTGCGGTGACCTCGCGTGTACGCCGAGCCGGACGGCCAGTTCCGCCAAGAGCCATTGCCGCGCAAGACTTGACTGTTGACAGAACGAGGCCGCGAACCCGACACGGTCTTCGTGCGCTGCGTCGACCAGGGGATCAGTCGGGGCGGCGTAGACATGGGTGAAGCCAGCCATGTCGCAGACGGGCTGAGGTATTGCCCGCCAGGCAGTGCTCTCGCCAGTTGTGTGTCGCCGCGAGAGTGATGGCTACAGTGCGTCGAACGGCGGAATGATCCGGACGATGATGATCAACGGATCGCGGGGTGCAACCAGGAAGTAGAACCATCCGTCGGCGGCGTCCATACGGCGCAGGCCGCCTGGCCGGGGGCCGTTGCCGAGGTCGCTGACATCCATGCCGACGCTGGCGAGGTCGACGAGTTGGTCGGCCAGACGCTCCACTTCCGCGACTACGTGACGGGGGACTCCGCCCGCTACGTGGTCGTAATCGGGGTCGTACTCCCAGCGCCAGTCAGCGTTCACCGGGCCCGGAGACCGATCGCCGCGTGGGCCGCGTCCAGGATTCGCCCGATCTCACCGGCGGCCCGGCGTGCCTGGGCCGCGTCGCCCGACTCGGCGGCGTCTTCCCAGCGACGGAACTCTGCCGCCATCTCAGGCTGGCGCTGAATGTGAACGTAGACGGCCCACTGGGTCACAAACCGCTGGAGGGGCGCCAGATCGGAGCCTTGCCGGGACTGGTCGGCCGCCTGGTCCAGCTCTCGGGTGAAGGCTGGCAGCGCGGCAGGCGCGATCTGCCTGATGGCCTGCCGCAGCGCGGCAACCGTGGCGGGGGGTTGCGGGACGAGCGGTTGCCCAGCGGCGGAGGTGGTCATGGCTGCTCCCATGGGCGCGATTTTGATCCCATGCGTCAGCGTATCGGGCAGGATGACGTTTTCACCGCTCGAACGAGTGAGGCAGAAGCGATACGGCTACCTACCTGGTGCGAGGGCGAGACCCCACAGGGGTGTGCGAGTCGGCCTCATCGGGCGTCGGCGGGCCCGGTCATCACTCCATGAGCAAGGCCTGCCCCCGCTGTGCTGGCAGCCGGCAGCCTGTGAGTGCCCATCTCGCGGGTGTCGTCATCGGAGGTGGGGCGGTGGGCGCGGTGTGGGGCCTGAGCGAAGGCCGGGAGACTGCCGGCAGTCCGACGAGCGCGAGCAGCACCGAGACGCCGGCTACCGAGACCGAGCCCAGCACTTTCACTATCACCGGCACCTTCGAACTCGCCGAGGGCGCAGTCGGCGACGGCCTGGGCGGGTGCGAGGGCAGTGGTGGGCACGACGGCATCACCGAAGCCACGGCAGTCACCGTGTACGACGCGGCTGGCACTGTTGTTGCCACCGGCCGGCTCGGAGACTCGACACCGAGTTCAGGAACGTGCACCTTCGAGGTGGTTGTCGAGGACGCCCCAGAGGCGAGACCTTCTCCAAGGTGCCGATCTCCCACTGGGGGACGGTGCAGTTGTCAGGTGATGAGGCCGAGGCCGGCCAGTTCGGTGCCTCGTTGGGATGATTCCGTCGACGCAAGGTTCGGCCGAACCCGGTACCGCGGCCCTGCCCACCGCCGGGCGGCCCGCGCGGAGGTCCCTAGCCGGCCCGCAGCATCAACCCGATGCCGACCACCAGCAACCCGGCCGCCACGATGCGGGGAGCACCGAACCGCTCCTTGAAGAACACCGCACCGATCGCCGCCCCCACGATGATCGACGACTCACGCAACGCCGCGATCGGCGCCAGCTCCGCCTTCGTCTGGGCCCACAGGACCAGGCCGTACGCCACCACGGACAGCGCGGCGCCGAGCAGGCCCACGGCGGCGACCGGGCGCAGCAGCGCCACCGTCTCGCCGCGCCAGCGGTACACCGCGTACGCGGGGACGGCCAGCCCTTCCAGCGCCATCAGCCAGGCGATGTAGCTCATGGGGGACCCGGCGGCGCGTACGCCGAGGCCGTCGACGACCGTGTATGCCGCGATCGACAGGCCCGTGGCGAGCGCCGCGCCGATCGCGGCCCAGTGCGGCCGGGCCCCGCGCAGGCCCCACAGGGCGACCCCGGTCAGTCCTGCGCAGCTCAGCAGGATGCCGGCCGCGGCCCAGCCGTCCGGCACCTCGTGGGCGAAGACGGCGGCGAGAACGGTGACGACGAGGGGCGCGGAGCCGCGGGCGATGGGGTACGCCTGGCCGAAGTCGCCCAGCCGGAAGGACGTCATCAGCAGCACGTAGTAGAAGAGGTGAAGGATCGTCGAGGCGATGAGGTAGGGCCACGCGGCGGGCTCGGGCAGGGGCACGAACGGTACGGCGGCGAAGCCGATGAGAGTGCCGCCGCCGGATATGAGGGTGAAGCCGACGAGCTTGTCCGTGATGTTGTGGGCTATCGCGTTCCAACTGGCGTGGGTGACCGCGGCGAGCAGCACCGCCGCGGTGACCAGCGGCGTCACGAGTTGCGGTTCTGTGCGTCGGTGGGCATGGCCGGCACGATAGCGCGACGCTGGTTCAGGCTGGGCGCCTAGCCCTGCCCACCACCCACCGCTCCGACTTGATCGCCGACCAGGTCCGGCTACTCAACCGCCTCCACGACGTGCTCACCCGGCATCAGCCGCGCCTGGAAGCTGCCTTCGGCTCCTTCGGCTCCTTCGGCTCCTTCGGCTCCTTCGGCTACGCCGACCATAAGGGCGCCCTCGTCCGGCGCAGGTGGGCGAGGCGGCGTGGACCGTCGGCGGCGGGGGAACCCGAGCTTCCTCCGGCCACCCGTAGGTACCGACACGCCGGGCATGCCGTCGGCGAAGCGCGTGGATTGGTCACGTGGAGTGACTCAGCCAACTTGCCCTATAAGCAGTCGTGTTGACGGCGGCATGGCTATAGGTTCTTCCTGACCATTTTTGATCGTTTCATGGGGGAACTTTGTCGTTTTCGCGTGCGAGATCCTTGTTCTCTGCGTGTGCCGGAGCCACCGCACTCACCGCATTCACCGTTCTCGGTGCCGCCCCGCCAGCAAGCGCAACTGCACCCAAAGAGGCATGCAGCCTCCTCTACAGCGCCCGCATCACGTTCTGGGCGATGACGTGCAGCGAGCCGGGTGAGCCGATGATCGGCGGCTTCGCCACTTGGCGCAACATACCGATCGCCTTCGATCAGGCCGACACTGCGTCGGCGACTGTACAGGCGGCCAACTACCTGCGGGTCAGCCCGAACACGTCGAGCAGTCCACTGGCCCCCAACATCGAGATCGGCCTGTACGCGGAGAAGACGGGGAAGACCACCCACACCTACGGGCCACGTTGGTCCGAGATGACCACAGGCGGCGGTCGTACGACGGCCATCAAAGCCGGGGTCAATCCGACCAAGCCGGACAAGCGCAACCACACCTACATGACCGTCCGTCAGGACTCCGGCAACCAGTGGGACGTGCTCTACGACTTCAACAAGGTCGGCTCCACCACCAAACAGCTCAAGGTTGTCGGCGGCAGCACCAACCGCATCGACGTCGGTCTTGAGGTGACGGGGCCGAAATACATCGACGTCCCCTCGATCGCGAACCGCATGCAGTTCATGACCGGGAACAAAGTGTGGCAGCAGGTGGTGACAGGCGATGTGGCCAAGTCAGTGACGCTCCCCGCGTGCGGCACGAGTCACAAGCCGCCGAACTGCTTCACCACCAAGCTGACGGACAGCAGCAATTTCGTCCAGTGGGCCGCGAGCAAGCCACGGCGGCAGACCGCCACCGTGACCTCACCAGCCACCGCACCCGCTGCCTCGACTCACGGTCCGGGCGTCGGCGCGGTCGGTCTGCCCGCCACATTCAACGGCGTGGACCAGCAGGCTCTTCGAGCCTGCATGGAGAACGACCCCGACACCTGTCTGGCGACCGTGCCCGGACTGTCGGAGTGCGTGGTCACAGTACGGGTCTGCAACGCCGCCGCTCTCCCGTCCGGTGAGCCATCCGGCGCCGCCGAAACCGGCGCTGACGTGTCGGCCGCCGACGTACGGGCGCGGGCCGCAGCCTCATTCGACGTCCCCAGCGACGCCCTCGCCGTCGAGCCACCCGCCGCGTCCGCTGCGCTGGGGGCTCACCCGAACGCAGCAGACGGCAGCGTCGAAGCAACCTGGACGGTGTCTTCCACCAGCTCCACCTCCGGCCTGCAGCACACCGACCGCCGCTTCGACGGGTTCACCGCCCTCTACTCCGCACACACCGGCGCACTGCTGGAGGCGTGCTGGGGCGACCTCTGCGATGCCCCCTGATCAGCGCATGTCGCAGATGTCCCGCCTTTCCTCACGCCAAGAAGGAGTCCACTGGTGAACACAGGCACCGCACTCGTACGTCTCGCCCGCACCACCGCCACCGCGGCGGCGCTGACACTACTCACCGCGGCCACCACAACCGCCAGTCACGCTGACCCGGCCACTCACGATCCGGCTCCCGAGAACACCGTGTTCGTCGACGCCGCCTCGCTTTCCCCCGATGAGCTGCGCAGCTTCGGCCAGCTGATCCCGTATGCCGAATACGCTCGATCCCACGGATCGAAGTCAGTGGCGCCGCGGACGGCCGCCGGCCGGGCGCCCGGCGACGAAGTGGACCTACGCGAGGAGTGCGCCAAGCAAGCAGCCAGAGCCAAGACCGCCACCGGCTGGATCAAGTCTCGCTTCGAAAGCTGCCAAAAGCGTCCCTTCGACCTTGTCCTGCGTGATGTCAAGGGCACGACGACACTCGGCCGCCTCCAGTTCGACCAATGGGTCCTCGGTTTCGCCTACGACGGCAGCCGACGCGTCGACTACGTAGCCAGCATCGAGAACATATGGGTTAATCCCATACCCACTGAGGATGCCAAGAAGTGGAGGCTCGGCCAGCACTTCCGCCACAGCATCAACGCATCCGAAAGCGATGCGGACCCCAAGGTGACCGCGCCGCAGACCGAGGCTCGCGACGAGTTGCTCGGTGCGTGGGACAGCCGGCCCCAATGGACCCTCACCTACACGTCCCCGGACAAAGGCGCCTTGTTCAAGGACGGCAACCAGCAACGCGTCTCCTCGACCGTCGCGATGGACCTGAGCGTCAGCTCCCCCAGCGCCGCCCCCTACACCGACGGTGGCAGCGTCTACACCTCAAGCGTCCGCTACGACTATGCCGGCCCAGTCGCGGGCAAGCACAAAGGCACCGTCTTCACCAAGGCCCGTGTGGAACTCGTGATGAGCGAGAAGGACCCGGCAGTCAACGAAAGCGCTCTGCACATCTACGACGCTCTGAACCGCCCCGAGCGCACCTTCCCCTCCTGGGTTGGAAAGAGCGTTCCGGGAGCGAAGGAACCCCTGCACCGAGTCGTCGACGAGAAGACCGTCGACGACAATCGTGAAAAATCCATCAGCGAGTGCAAGAAGGTCTGGGGCAACTACACCGGCACCGGCCTGGAGTGTGACGAGTACCCCTTCGCCTCCACGAAGGAAGGGTCCACCAAGGGCGACAACCGCTTCTCTGTCCGGTTGATCACCGGTACGGACAACCGAAAGGGCGGAGAGCGTCTCAACGCGATGTACACCCTCAACCGCGTCCTGAACAACGACCCCTTCTACGTGAAGATCACCAAGTAGCGGAAAGGCACCCCAACCGTGGCTCTTCTCGCCGAACACAACATCACCGCCACCCCCGGCCGACGCGTGATCGAGGTCTATGACGCGGACGCTTACGTCGGCGACGAAGCAGCCCTTGATGCCGCAGAGACCCAGGTGGTGGCCGGCAACGGCTATCACCTGTACCTCCTCAGCCTGCAACCGGACATGAAGGTCCAGGTGACCATCCGCATCTGGGACAGCCAACCCACTCCGCCCGCCGAGGCCGAGGGCCACACCGACATCAGCCTCGAATCCGAGACGGGCACTCTTGTCGTCGGCCAACTGGACCGCGGGCCCGCCGACGAAGTGACTCTGCCCCGCCCCGGTGTGTACGAGGGCCACGCCTGGTGGCAGGGGCGCCAAGCAGCAGCCGACTATTACGACACCACCCTCGACCAGTTCACTGACGACTCCCCCGAAGGCGAACTCGCCGAAGCCTGGAACCGCTGTCCCGTCACCGAACGCTACGTTCTCGACATCGCCTACAGCCGCGAACCTGAAGTCGTCGATGACGACGACCTTTGAGATCACTACGGTTTGCCCCGCGATTGTGTTGGCGACAACCCTGTGTGGAGCGTACGTGCGGGCACGGAAGGAACGCGCTCCAGTTCTTCGAGCCCCTGAAGGACCCCCACCTACCCGCACCCGAGAACCGGTCCGGACAGAGAGACGGCACTGGACCGGAGTGATCGGGTTCCCTGACGATCGGGGTATGACAGAGACTCCGCCGACATCGACCCACACCCCCCGCGCCTTCCTCGTGCTGCACGGCTGGCAGAACCACCGCCCGGTCGGGCACTGGCAGTACTGGCTGGCCGACCGGCTCGCCGACCTGGGGCACGAAGTGGTGTACCCGCAACTGCCGGAGGCGGACGACCCGGATCTGGAGCGGTGGCTGGCGGAGCTGGACGCGCTGCTGGGGGAGTTGGCGGGCAGACGGGTCACCGTGGTGTGCCACAGCCTCGCCTGTCTGCTGTGGCTGCACGCCGTGGCCCGCGACGACGTCCTGTCCGGGCCCGTGGAGCGGGTCCTCCTCGTCGCGCCGCCGTCCGCGGAGGTCGCCCTGGAGAACCCGGAGATCGCCGAGTTCGCCCCGCCGCCGCTGACGCCGGAGAGGGTCGCGGCGGCCGCCGCGTCCACCCGGGTCGTCGGCACCGACAACGACCCGTACTGCCCGCAGGGCGCGGCCGCCGCGTACGCCGCACCGCTGGGCCTGCCCGCCGACGTGCTGCCGGGCGAGGCCCACCTCAACCCCGACTCGGGCTACGGGCCCTGGCCGTCGATGCTCGACTGGTGTCTCGCGGCCTCCTCCGACGGGTACGAGGAGATGGCGGTCCAGGACCGTTCCGCGCAGCGGGCGGACGCGTCCGGGACCTGAACCGCCGGGATCAGCGGCTGCCCGCCTTGAGGAGCGCCGCCACGATCGGGCCTGCGGACTCGCTGCCGTGGCCGCCCTCCTGGACGACGCCGGCGGAGGCCAGGTCGCCCTTCCACGCGGTGAACCAGCCGTTGGGCTCCTTCTGGCCGTCGACCTCCGCCGAGCCGGTCTTCGCGCCGAAGTCGGGGCCGAGGCCCGCCATGGCCTCGGCCGCCGTACCCGCCGCGGCGGTGTACTGCAGGAGTTCGCGCAGCTGGGAGCGGACGGTCTCCGACATGGGCCGGGACGCGGTCGCGAGGGTGCGGCCGTCGACGGACGGAGCGACCAGGTAGGGCTGCTTGAAGACGCCCGTCTTGGCCGTCGACACCACGGACGCCATGTTCAGCGGGTTCATCCGCACCCCGCCCTGCCCGATCAGGGAGGCGGCCATCGGCGCGGCGCTCTGCACCGGCACCGCGCCGTCGAAGGTCGGCACGCCGATCGCCCAGTTGTTCATGCCGAGGCCGAAGACCTGCTGGGCCTCCAGGGTCAGCGAGTTGTCGTCGAGCTTCTTCGCCTGCGAGATGAAAGCGGTGTTGCAGGAGCGGGCGAAGCTCGCCTTGAACGTCCCGCCGTTGATCTTGAACTTGTCGTCGTTCTGGAACTTCCAGCCGCCGTACGACGAGTACTTCGGGCAGGGGTGGACCTTGTTCGCCGAGGCCAGGCCCTTGTCGATGAGGAGCGCGGACGACACGATCTTCATGGTGGAGCCGGGGGCGAGGGAGCCCTGGAAGGCCACGTTGAAGCCGTGGCCCGAGTTGGCGACGGCCAGGATCTCGCCGGTCGACGGGCGCATCACGACCACCGACGCCCGCTTCCTGGTGTTCACCTGCTGCTCGGCGGCGGCCTGGAGGGACGGGCTGAGGGTCGTCCTCACCTCGCCGGGCGTGCCCTCGCTCAGCTCCAGCAGCGTCTTGTCGGCGTTCTTCTTCTTGCCCTTCTCGGCCTTCGCGCGCACCACGCGCAGTTCGACGCCCGCCTTGCCGCCGGCCTTCTTGCCGAACTTCTCCCGCAGCCCGTCCAGGACCGTGCCCAGCGACGGGTACTTCTTCGCCGTCAGCTCGCCGCCGTCCCGGTCCAGGGCCTTCACCGGGGGCGTCCCCGCCTCACCGGTGACCAGCCGGTCGCCCTCGCCGAGCTCCGGGTGGACGACGGACGGCCGCCAGTCGACGACCGGTTCACCGTCCTTCTCGGCCCGCACGACGGTCAGGGACGACGTGTACGACAGCGGCTTGTCCGTGCCCTTGTACGACACCGTGCCCTTCACCGAGAAGGCGACGTCGTCGCCCGCGTGCTTGCCGCGGGTGAGGGTGACGTCCTTGATGTGGGCGTCCTTGGCGAAGCCGGTCAGCGCGGTGCGCGCCGCCGCGGAGTCGTCCGTGGCGGCGGCGGCCTTGGCGACGGAGCCCTTCTGCCAGGCGGTGAGGAAGGCGGTCGTGGCGGTCCGGACCTCGGCGGCGGACAGGGGGCCGGTCTTCACGGGCTTGGCGTCGCCGGCGGACGAGCGGTCCTCGGCGAACGCGCCGCCGCCGAACACGGAGTACGCGGCGAAGGCGCTGCCGCCGAGCGCGACGACCGCCGCGCCGGCCAGGACGGCGGGCCGCCGTGACCTCGCCGGTGACCTCGCCGGGTCCGACCGCACCGGCGTCGGCGCGGAGGGCGACGCCGTGTGCGCCGAGTCCGGTCGTGCCGGTTTCGCCGACTTCCGATCGTCGACACGCCTTCTCTTACCCACGCTCCCGACCTTCCGCTGCGGTTGCCTCTCGTTGCGCACAACGAGGACCCCCACCCTAGAGCTTCGGGGCCGGGCGCCTTATAGCTCGGGGGTGCGCCTGTTGTCGGCGGGTGCGGGTGCGTCGTGGTTTCTCGCGCAGTTCCCCGCGCCCCTGAAAAGCGACCGGGGCTGCGCCCCGTGCTTTTCAGGAAGAAGGGTGGGCCGCAGGCCCGTTCCCTTCGGGGGCGCGGGGCGGTGACATATGCGGCTCCGCCGCGTGGGCGCGAACGGCACCC
>NZ_LIRK01000195.1 GCF_001419765.1 Streptomyces torulosus | reverse complement strand
CAGGCGACTGGGCCGCGGCCCGCCTTGCGGTGATCAATCAGACGCAGAAGGGCAATCTGTCGGTCTACAGGGATTTCAGCCCGTTCCAGGGTTACGGACCCACCTTGTCCACGTGGTCTCTCACCGTCCGCCTCCGACCCAAGCAGCAGGACTCCAGCGGGCCGGTCAAGCTTTTCACCGCGAAAGACATCTCCCAGCACGTCAAGGCGGAACTGGCCGGCCTGTGTTCTCCGCAGAGTCGAGCGGAACGGACCACGTTCGAGGACCGAGTCTTCGTCAACGGCAAGAAGATCCCCCAGGAATGGATGTACGGCGCGGAGCGCGAGCGCAACGTCTCGAGACGGCCGGTCACCACGATCAGCGAGAGCGAACTCGAGGAGATCCTGAGCAGCCCGAAAGAGACTGTTCGTCACTACCTCTGCGTCCACACGTCTTCTTGGGAGGGTGAAATCGTCGCGAGCACCTTTCTCCATTGCTGTGTCGAGTCGGAGACGCTCTACCTCGATTTCCACCAGACGGTCCTCTCACCTGTACGGATCCACCCCCAAGCACGTCAGCTGCTGAACGGACATCTCCCGCGAAGGAGGGAGGCCGTCAGCGAGGCGGCGTTTCTGACGGTGCCATGGCTCGTCCTCGCTCCCGTGCGGGCCCTCAACCGCTGGCGCACCGACGTCCGCCTGGAGCATCGGCGGGCGCAGAGGCGGGAGAGGGCGGCCCAGGACCCGGCGTACGACTACAGCTCCTGGTTCAACCTCCGGAACTCGATCGACACGAACGCCTACGACAACTTCTTCCAGAAACTGGACGTGGACCGGCAGTGCAAGACCGCGCAGCGGAACATCCTGGCCAGCGTCCTCGACTTTCTCGATGCCCACGGTGTGGACACCTCGGAGTTCCGAAAGCAGCAGACCAGCATCCTCAACCACGGAGTTCTCCAACTCGGCGGCACCTACAGCGTCAAGGCCCAGGCCGTCGGCCCCGGTGCCAAAGCCGTCTCCCTCGATGCCCCGGACAAGTGAAAGGCCCAGGAACCATGTCGAGCACTTCCGCAGAAGGCCTCCCTCCTGGCGTCAACAAAGGTCTCATCGTCACAGGGAACGGTCAGATCCATGTGAACTCGATGGCCATCGGCGACGGAGCCCAGGCGACGAGCACCACCACGGAGCCCTTGCCCGGTGAAGCGATCGCCCCCACGGAGGATGCGACGCCCGACGGTGGCGACACCAACGACATCAACGACGCCAGCGAGATCAGCGGCACCAGCGAGGTCAGGCATCTGTTCGATCGTCTGCACCCCCCGCTGTGACCCGTCCCCGCCGTCGCCCACGCGATCAGTGCCCCGTCGAACGTCGGCCCGTCGCGACCGACAGCTGGTCGACGGCCGTCCGGATGGACTCGTCCTCCGTGAAGCCCCGCCAGCCGCCGAAGTAGTACAGGCGGCGGTCGTCGGCAGGCAGGTCCTGGAGGAGGCGGGCCGCGGGCCGGGCGGCTCGGCCCATGCGGGCCAGGTGGCGTACCGCCGGGAGCATGACCGGCAGGTACGTGCCAGTGGGCAGCTTCCTCACGACCTCCAGCAGGGCCGGGACGGCGGTCTCCGTGTCGCCGCCAGTGACGGCCCACAGCGCGTGCGCCGCCTGCGTTCTGACCCAGTGGTCCTCCGTCGTGGCCAGCTCCCGGAGCCGGTCCGCGCAACCGGCGGCGTGCGGGCCGAGGTCGGCCAGTCTGCTCAGCGCGGTGTGGGTGACGCGGTCCTCGTCCGTGGCGGCGGGTCCGAGCACGTCCAGGGCGGGGCCAGGATCGCCGCCGACCCGCCAGTACGCCCAGGCGGCGAGTTCCGCGTCCGGTCCGCCGGTGCGTGACCGGGTCAGCAGCGCCTCCCGTCCCGCCCGGCCGGTCCCGCCGATGCCCGCCAGGGCCGTCGCGGCCGCCGGCCACCGCTCGTCGTCCTCCAGGAGGTCGAGCAGCCGTGGTACCGCCGCCTCCGCGGCGAGCCCCCACGCGGCGAGCACCTCGCCGAACCGGCGGAGGTTCCGAAGGTCCTCGGTGGGGTCGAGCCGGTCGCAGATCGCCGGGAGCAAGGCCTCCGCGTGGTCCGGGAGGCGGGCGAGCACCTCGTGGAGGGCGGGCAGGGCGGGGTGGTGGAAGGAGTTCGTCGAGCCGCCGTAGTAGGCGCCGGCCGACGCGAAGCCGGGGCGGGTGCCGGCCACGTGTTCGGTCAGGCGGGGCAGGCAGCGCGGGTCGTTCATCCGGGCCAGCGCCCATACCGCCGCGTCGGCGACCGCTTCTCCCCCGCGGGTCGCCCGGACGGCGGTGTCGTCGAGCAGCGCGGCGACCTCGTCGGCGTGGGCGGCCGCCGCCGGGCCGAGGCAGGCCAGCAGTTCGGCCGCCCGGTAGCGGACCTCGGCAGCCGGGTCGTCCAGCCGTGCCACGACGCCCGGCAGCAGCGCGTCGACCGGTGACCGCCACCTCGACAGCACCCGGGCGGCCTGTTCGAGACCGCCGACCCGCTGTTCCTCGTCGGGGTGATCGGCCATCAGACCGAGGGCGAAGGCGGGGGACGCGTCGTCGAACAGGGACGCCGTCCACTGGTGCATGCCCCGCACTCCGCAGTCCGCGTTACTGGTGCGCTGCCACAGCTCCACACTCGGATCACGCAACGCGCCCAGCGCGATCTCCAGCCGTCCCTCCGCCGGAGCAGCCGCGGAGGCCCGGGGGCCGTCGCCGAGCGCAAGCACCGCCGCCAGGCGCAGTTGTGGCTCCGGAGCGGCGAGCAGCGAGTCCAGGAGGGCTGCGGCCTCGTCGGACGGGGTGGCGGCCTCGTCGGTCCGGGCGGCCGCCTCGTCGGACGGGGTGCCGACCGGCCCGCGGCGGGCCGCGTTGCCGAGGGCGAGGACCAGGTCGAGGCGGGTCACCGGGTCGCTCTCGGCGTGCCAGCGGCTCAGGAGTGCGGGAAGGGCGCCTTCGCCGGGGTCGGCGCAGGCGCCGATGACATCGGCGGCGGCCCGCCGGATCTCCGGTTCGGGGTCGGCCAGCAGGGCCAGCACATCGGGCAGATGCCGTTCCCAGGCCGCGGACCAGTGCGGGTCGAGGAACCGCGCCTCGACCCTTCCGGCCTCGGCGGCCAGACGCCCCACCAGTTCCAGCAGCGTGCGCCGGGGCGTCACCTGCGGGGCGGCGGCCAGGCGCAGCACGAAGGGGAGCGCGGCCGTCGCGGCCGGGCAGACCCAACCGCCCTGGTGGTAGAGGTGGTTCAGCAGGTCGAACGCGGCGTCCTCCGCGTCGTCCGGGTCAGGTCCCGCGCATCGGCGCAGCAGCTCCGGCACGTCCTCGGCGGTGCCGTAATTGTGCTCCAGTCCCGCCCAGTCGACCGCTTCCGGCTCAGCCCGGTCGATCGACTTCAACCCCTCCGACATGCGCGCGACCCTACCGCCGGGCCCGGACACCCGGCGACGGGGTTTCGCCCCACCCAGCCGCACCACCGCCCCACCGGACGCGCGTTCGAATACCGCCATGACATGCCAAATACGACTGTCCTCCATATTGTACTTAGATGTGTACATGGCGTGAACTGTCGCTGTGGCCACCGGGCGCCGCCGGTAGCGTGCGGCCCCTGTCCCGTATGCATCCCGTACGCATGTGTACGCGTCCGCACGAAGGAAGCGACCGATGGCCGAGACCGGGCAGCACGAACAGCGGTACGAGCGATACGAGCGGTACGAAGGCGGCAGCCCGGAGGCCGAGCGGCTCGTGTTCGAGCGGTTGGCCCGGGAGCTGATGGAGGTCCAGGTCAGGAACCGGCGGGCCGGGGGCGGCGGGATCGCGCGGGCGTTCCACGCGAAGGCACCGGTGGCCGTCGAGAACGCGCGGCTGCGCTTCCACGACGACCTCCCGGCGGCCCTGCGCGTCGGCTTCGCGCAGCCCGGCGCCGAGTACCCGGCGGTGGTCCGGCTGTCCAACGCGAGCGGCATCCGGCAGGGCGACGGCTCCCCGGACCTGCGGGGCGCGGCGATACGCGTTCGGGTGTCGGACGACGAGAGCCACGATCTGCTGGCCACCAGCTTCCCGGTGTCGCACGCGGCGAACGCACGGGAGTTCGTGGCGTTCGCCAAGGCCATGGCGGGGGCGCGCAGTCCGCTGCGGAAGGCGTTCGGGCTGTTGGTGAAGCTGCCGCTGGCGGTGGGGTTCAGCACCGCCGGGCGGATGCGGCGGAACGTGCGCGAGGCCACCCGGCGGTCGGTGAACTCCCTCGCGAACGAGACCTATTGGAGCCGCGGGGCGATGCTGTGGGGCGACGCCGGGCCCGTGCGGTACCTGCTCCGGCCCGCGCCCGGTACGCCGGTGGCGCCCGCGCCCGACCGGCGGGACCCCGACTTCCTGCACCGCGAGTTCGCACGGCGCCTCGGGCAGGCCGACGTGGCGTTCGACCTGTGCGTCCAGCGGTACGTGGACGAGCGGCGCACCCCGGTCGAGGACGCGTCGGTGGAGTGGAAGGACGCGGTGGCGCCGGCGGTGCCGATCGCGCGGCTCACCATCCCGAGCCAGGAGCTGGACGGCGCCGAGGCACGGGCTGCGGCGGGGCGCGTCGAGGACCTGATCTTCAACCCCTGGTACACGACCGACGCATTCCGGCCACTGGGGAACATCAACCGGGCGCGTAAGTCCGCGTACCGGGCGAGCGGCGCGCACCGTCTCGGGCTGCGCTTCGTCACCGCGGAGCCCTTGCGCAACCGGCTGCTCGGCCGCCCCGTGGGGGCCGCGATCGCGCTGCTGAACCGGTACGTCCCCTGGCACCGGCTGCCGGTGTCGCTGAGCCTGCTGAACCTGGTGTTCCTGCGGAAGGTGCTGCGCCGGCTGAACCTGATCGACACCGAGCCGGGCGAGGCGCCGCCCCGCACCCAGCCCGTGCCGGAGCCGATCCCGGAGCGGCTGCGCACGGAGCGGTCGTACGACGGGACGTACAACGACCTGTCCGAGCCGGGGATGGGCGCGGTCGGTGCCGCCTTCGGCCGCAATCTGGCACCGGACCACCGGCCGGACCTCTTCGACGTCCCGAACCCGGTCACGGTCAGCCGGCAGCTACTGCACCGCGAGAGCTTCGTGCCCGCGACCTCGCTCAATGTGCTGGCGGCGGCGTGGATCCAGTTCCAGGTGCACGACTGGGTCAACCACCGCCGTCACAAGCCCGGCGACCGCAGTGTGGAGGTGCCGCTGCCGCCCGGACACGGCGGATGGCACAACACCCCGAACGGGCCGGCCGAGGACGTGATGCGGTTCGCGGAGAACGAGGGCATCGAGCGGCCGGGGCAGCCGCCGATCCTGTTCGCCAACAGCGCCTCCCACTGGTGGGACGGCTCCGAGGTGTACGGGGCGGACGAGCGGACGGCGCGGTTCCTGCGGGAGGCCGACGGGCGTGCCGAACTCCGACTGGAGGAAGGCCACTTGCCGATGAACGGCAACGGCATCCCGCTCACCGGGTTCAACGAGAGCTGGTGGATGGGGCTCAGCGTGATGCACACGCTGTTCGCCCGCGAGCACAACGCGGTCTGCGCGGCGCTGCGCGCCGAGTACCCGACGATGAGCGAGGAGCGGATCTACCACACGGCACGGCTGGTGGTCTCCGCGCTGATCGCGAAGATCCACACGGTGGAGTGGACCCCGGCGATCCTCGCCACCGAGGCGATCGACGTCGCGCTGCACACCAACTGGTCCGGGCCGCCGAAGAACTGGCTCAACCAGCTGGGTCTGTGGCTGTTCGAGGCGCACTCGCTGACCGGCATCCCGAAGACGCTGCCGGACCACCACACGGCGCCGTACTCACTGACGGAGGACTTCGTCACCGTCTACCGCATGCATCCGCTGATCCCGGACGACTACGAGCTGCGCGAGCACCAGTTCGGGCGGCGCCTGGAGACGGTGGGGTTCCTCGACATCCAGGGCGGCGCCGCCGAGACCCAGATCCGCAAGACGGGCCTCGCGAACTCCCTGTACTCCTTCGGCATCGCCCACCCGGGCGCGATCACCCTGCACAACTTCCCGCGCTCGCTCCAGCGGTTCGAGCGCGACGGGGAGATCATCGACCTGTCGGTCGTCGACCTCGTCCGCACCCGCCGGCGCGGGGTGCCGCGCTACAACGACTTCCGGGCCGGGCTGCACAAGCCACGGATCCGTTCGTTCGAGGAGCTGACGGAGAACGCGGAGACCCTGGCCCGGCTGAAGGACGTGTACCGCGACGTCGACGAGATCGACACCGTGGTGGGACTGTTCGCGGAGAACCCTCCGGAGGGCTTCGGGTTCAGCGACACCGCGTTCCGGATCTTCATCCTGATGGCCAGCCGACGGCTCCAGAGCGACCGCTTCCTGACGGTCGACTACCGGCCGGAGGTGTACACACCGCTCGGCATCGACTGGGTCGAGAAGGGCGGCATGAACTCCGTCGTCCTGCGCCACTGCCCGGAGCTGGCGCCGCTGCTCCCGCGCGGGGCGAGCGCGTTCGCGCCGTGGCGGACGGTGCGGCCGACGGACAACGGCACCACGAGCGACGGCGGTTCACCATGACGCCGTGACACCGGCTCGGGGTGCGGCACGGCCCCGGGTCCTGAACCACACAACGGGGGAACAGCATGACCTTCACCGACAACCCGTCCGGGCTGCCCGGGGACGAGCACTCCGGCACGACCGGCCTCACCGCGTCCACCCATCCCGGACTCGCCGACCTCTTCCGGCGTCCGCTGCTGAACACCGTGTGGCGGCGCCGTACCCACCGGGTCAGCCGGGGCGCCAAGGTGTCCGCCGGGACCATGACCTACACCTCCCCGCACGCCGTGCGCCCGCTGACGGAGCTGGAGGAGGCGGTGCTGATCGCGATCACCGGCACCACCGGACTGACCATGCCCGACCGGCCCTTCGAGGACCCGGACAACGGCACACCCATCATGTCCAAGCCCAACCTGACGATGGCGGGCCGCACCGCCGGGAGCCCGGACAACGCCCAGGGCACCCACTTCTTCCTCATCAACGACTCGGGCACCTACTTCCTGCGCAGGCTGCCGCCGGCGCCGGACGAGCCGTTCGACGCCGAGACCCTGGTGGCACGGGCGCGCCGGGCGAAGGTGAAGGTGCTGGACCACCGGCTCGACGTCGCGCCGGGCAAGCGGGACTTCCCCGCGTACCTCGACTCCAACCGCTTCCTGTCCAACCTGCCGGGCACGACCCTGCTGTTCCCGGTGGTGGACCTCTCCCACCAGTACGTCAACGCCCTGATGTATCTGCTGACGCAGCCGGACGGCGCCCGCCCCACCTTCGTCGACGACCGCAACTTCTACCGTCCGGCCGGTGTGCGGAAATGGGTCAGGAACGGTTTCCTCAACGGCGATCTGAAGCTGCCGCTCGGCGCCCTCGGCCCCATGCGCACCCAGATCGAGGCCGATCTGCTGCTGCAGAACCTGATGCTCACCGCCGAGGCGATGGGCCTGGGCGCCTGGATCCACGCGTCCGTCAACCCGCAGATCGCCCTCGGCGACCCCAAGTTCTCGCGGGCGTACGGCAGGATGCTCGGCTTCGACTTCGTCACCCCGCGCTGGCGCCCCGCCGACCTCCTCCGCTGGCACATCCCCCTGCCGAAGTACGCGACGGTGCGCGCCCACCCGGTGGGGTTGCGCTCCCCCGACGGCGAGCAGTTGATCACCGCGGCCTGCCCGCCCGCGTTCCCGTCCATGGCCGAGGCCGTACGGACGATCATCGACGCGAAGTTCGGCAAGGACGGCGTCTACACGGACCGCGACGTCTTCGCCCGTATCTACCGGGAGGACTACGGGCAGCGGTACCTCACCGAGGCCAGCGAGTACGACGACCGGGTCGTGGAGTGCGCCCGTGACGTCTGCGCGTACGTCCTGCGCACCCACGGCCGCTTCCCCGCGCACACGGACGCCATCCATGTGCCGGGCGTGTGGCTCCAGGTCCACCACGTGGAGAACGAGTACTACGACCGGTTCTTCGTGAACGGCCTCACGGACGCACACCGCTCCCACGACCGTGTCTGGGGCCACTGACCGGCCGACATGGGGTGGTTGACAGGTACACGCGTCGCGGGTGAGAGTCCCGTTGATGATGATCGACGACCTCACCCCGGCCGAGCGACGCGTCTGGGAGGCCTTCCCCCGGGGTGTCTCGGTGGACTTCGGCGCCGCCGAGGACGGGGCCACCGACGACAGGGCCGAGGACGGAGCCGACGGGCGTCCCGAAAGGACCGTGCGGGCGGCGGTCCTGCGGACGCTGCTCCTGACCGCGCCCCGCGAGGAGGGCGAGGTCGCCGCACTCAAGATCGCGGGGGCCCGGATCACCGGCACGCTGGACCTGAAGTACGCGACGGTCGACAGCGTCGTACGGCTCAGCGGCTGCCACTTCGAGGAGGTCCCGGACCTCTCCGGCACGCAGCTCGCCTATCTCAACCTCACCGGCTCCGTGCTGCCGGGCCTGCGGTCGGCGCGGGTCCGGGTCGACGGCGGGCTGCGGCTGACGCACTGCCGGTTCGGGGGCCCGGTGAAGCTGACGGGGGCGCAGATCTCCGGGACCCTGTTCATGGAGCGGGCCGAGTTCACCGCGCAGGACGGCGAGGAACCGGCGCTGCGGCTGAACCAGGCCGAGATCGGGGAGGAGTTGTGCGCTCCCGGACTGCGGGCGCGGGGCGAGGTCAGGCTCGCCGGCGCCCGGGTCGCCGGATCGGTCAACCTCAACGACGCCCGCCTGGACCGGCCGGACGGCGTCGCGCTCACCGCCGAGTCGCTCACCGCGGAGGCCGACGTCGAACTGCGCCGCGCCCAGGTGCGGGGCCGGGTCGAGATGCGCGGCGCCCGTGTCGCGGGGCGCCTGGACCTCTCGTACGCGCGTCTGGCGCACCCCGGCGGCACGGCGTTACGGGCCAGCAGTTGTGTCGTCGGCGAACTGTGGCTGCGCGGCGGCCCCCGGATGGAGGGCGTCCTCAACCTCCGTCGCTCGCAGATCGAGGTCCTGCTCATGGAACCCGACGTGGTGCCCGCGCAGGTGCGCCTCAACGACCTGACCTACACCTCGCTCCTGTCGCATCTCCCCGCGCCGCGGCGGCTGCCGATGCTGGCGCGGGACGACGACGGGTTCATCCCCCACTCCTACGAGCAGCTGACCGCCGCGTACCGCCGCATCGGCGACGACGACGCGGCCCGCCTGGTGCAGCTCGCCAAGCAGCGCCGGCGACGGGCCACCCTCCCCTGGTACGGGCGGCTGTGGGGCCTCGTCCAGGACGCGACCGTCGGCTACGGGTTCCGTCCGCTGCGCGCGGCCGTCTGGCTGCTGTCCCTGCTGGCGGTGGGCTCGGTGGCGTACGCCCTGTACCCGCCGGAGCCCCTGAAGGCCGACGAGGCGCCGACGTTCAACGCGGTCTTCTACACTCTCGACCTGCTGCTGCCGATCATCGACTTCGGTCAGGAACGGGCCTACGCGCCCGAGGGCGGGGGGCAGTGGCTGTCGTACGTCCTCGTCATCACGGGCTGGATCCTGGCGACGACGGTGGTCACGGGTGTGACGCGCACCGTCAGCCGCCAGTGAGCAGGCGTCGGCGGCCCTTCAGCGTCGCGAGCCGGCCGTCCTCCCTGCCTGGACGAGACCCAGGAGGACCATGCACCCGCCGACAGCCATCAGGACCACTCCCACTTTGGTGAGGGTGAGGACCGGGATCTCGACGCCGCCGGTGAACAGCTTCAGGGCCAGGCCGACGAGGAAGGTCGCGGTTCCTTCGGTCAGGTTCTTGGAAGCAGGACTCACTGCTGGGCTCTTTCCGTCGAAGACACACCACGCTCGCGTGCGGCCGGTCGGGGGATCGGCTTCATCGTAGGAAGAGCGGGGGCAGCGGCTCGTCAGTCCTCCGGACGATCCCGCGCTGCATCGTTCAACGGACAGCGACGGAGGTTCGTCCCGGTCCGGTGGTCGTTCGACCCGCGTCACCCGACGGGGCGTCGGCCGTGCTGGGCGGCGAGGCGTACGGGCGCGTTCTGGGCTCCGTAGCCCCGGTAGTCGCCGTCGCGTTGGACGAGTTCGAAGAAGACACGGCCGACGGTCTCGGTGTAGCAGTGGCGGAAGACGCCGTCGGCGTCGCGGTCGTAGAGGATGCCGAGTTCGCGGTACGTCTCCAGCTCGCCGTCGGCGAACTCGAAACGGGCGGCCAGGTCGTCGTGGTAGTTGGCGGGGACGGCCAGCAGCCGGCCCCCGGCGGCACGGAAGGCGCGGGCCGCGGCGACCACGTCGTCCGTGGTGAGGGCGATGTGCTGGGCCCGGACGGAGTCGTCCGTGGGGGCCGGGCCGACACTCAGGGCGATCCGGACGCTGCCGTCGGCGTTGCTGACGGGGCGGCTGCGGAACAGGCCGTAGGGGTCGGCGACGTCCACGCTCTCGCGGGCGGGCAGGCCGAGGACGGTCCGGTGGAAGAGGGCCGCCTCGTCGAACTGGTGCCAGGGCTGGGTGAGCGCGAGGTGGTCCACACGCTTCAGGTTGCGGGCGGGTTCCGCGTGGGGCACGGGACGGAAGTCGTCGGTCCAGCTGGGGAGTTCGGGGCGGTCGGTGGCGCAGAAGAAGAGTTCGGTGCCGTCGGGGGCGGCGACCGCGTCGAGGGCGACGTCCTGTGGGGCGCGGCGGCGGGGCAGCACCGGGGCGAGCAGGGCCTCCGCGCGGCGGGCGGCGCCCGCCGGGTCGGGTGACTCCAGTCCGATCGCGGCGAGTTGGGTACCGTCACGGCGGGCCGCCGGGCCGGTGTTGACCAGGACCCGTGCCTCGCCCTGCCGCCACAGGTCCACCGGCTTGCTGCGGTGGCGGGCGGTGCGGGCGAAGCCGAGGGCGCCGAGCAGGGCGGCCACGGGCTCGGCGTCGGGGGTGACGAGTTCGGTGAACGCGACGCCGGTGGGCACCACGGGCTCCGGCAACGTGGCCAGGCCCGTCGCCTCCTGGAGCATCAGCAGGGAGCGGTGGGCGTCGACGGCGGTGGGGCCCGCCTCGGCCTGCCGGAACACGTCGTTGAAGACCTCCAGGGACAGGGGGCCCTGGTATCCGGCGGCCCGCACATGCCGGACGAGGCCCGCGAGGTCGAAGCCGCCCTGGCCGGGGAAGCAGCGGTAGTGACGGCTCCACTGGAGCACGTCCATCGCGATCAGCGGGGCGTCGGCCAGTTGCAGGAAGAAGATCTTCTCGCCGGGGATGTCCTCGATGCCCTTGGGGTCGGAGCCCCGGGCGAGGATGTGGAAGCTGTCGAGGCAGGTGCCGAGCGCGGGGTGGTCGGCGGCCTCGACGATGCGCCAGGCGTGGTCGTACGTGCTGACGTGCCGTCCCCAGGCCAGCGCCTCGTAGGCGACACGGATCCCGAAGTCCTGGGCGAGGTCTGCGAGCCGGTGCAGCTGAGCGGCGGCGAGGGCGTCGTCGTCCTCGGCGAGCGGATGGACGCTGGAGCACACCAGGACCGTGTCGGCGCCGAGCCGCCGCATCAGCTCGAACTTGTGCCGGGCCCGCCGCAGGTTCCGGTCGAACTCGTCCGCCGGCACGGCCTCGATGTCCCGCATCGGCTGGTACAGGTCGATGCCCAGTCCCAGGTCCGCGCACCGGACCCGGATCTCCTCCGGGGAGAGCGGGCTGGCCAGCAGATCGTTCTCGAAGATCTCCACCCCGTCGAACCCGGCCCGCGCGGCGGCCGTGAGCTTCTCGGTGAGGGACCCGCTGAGGGAGACGGTGGCGATGGCTGTACGCATGGTGCTGCTCCTCTGATTCCAGCTGTGCTGCCGACGAGCGGGGGAGGCCGGCTGTGCTGCCGACGACCGGGTGAGGCCGGCTGTACTGCCGACGCCGGGGGATGCCCGCTGCACTACCGACGCCGGGGGATGCCCGCTGCACTACCGACGCCGGGGGATGCCCGCTGTACTACCGACGCCGGGGGATGCCCGCTGTACTGCCGACGACCGGGACGGTCCCCCTCGGGGACGCGTCGACGGGGCTATCGCGCGGCCCCCGCGACTCCGGCCAGCTCGGCGATGTCGGCGAGCATGCGGGTCGCGTCCGCCTCCCTCCCCGTGAACAGGCGGAACGCGTCCGCCGCCTGGAACACCGCCATCCCTCCCCCGTCCAGCGTGGCGCACCCGAGCGCGCGGGCCGTGCGCAGCAGCTCCGTCTCCAGGGGGCGGTACACCACCTCGGCCACCCACAGCCCGGGGTGCAGCAGCTCCGCGGCGAAGGGCAGGCCGGGGTGCGCGGCCATTCCGGTCGGCGTCGCGTGCACCACCCCGTCTGCCCGGCCGAGCAGCGCCGGCAACGCGTCCGGTGTCGCGGCGGCCGCGCGTCCCGCGCCGAAGTGCCGGTCGAGGGAGGTGGCGAGGCCGGCCGCGCGGTCGGGCATCGGGTCGACGACGGTGACGTGCTCCGCGCCGAGGGTGAGCATGGCGTGGGCGACGGCCGCACCGGCGCCGCCGGCGCCCAGCTGCACGACCTTCTCCAGCGGGACGTCGGGCAGTCCGCGGGCGAAGGACGCGGCGAAGCCGGTGACGTCCGTGTTGTGGCCGATGGCCCGGCCGTCCTCGAAGACCACGGTGTTGACGGCGCCGAGCGCGGCGGCCCCCGGCGCGAGCGCGTCGAGATGCTCGATGACGAGCTGTTTGCAGGGGTGGGTGATGTTCAGCCCGTCGAAGCAGAGGTCCCGGGCGGCGCGCACCAGGTCCCCCACCGCCTCGGGGCCGACCCCGACGCGGTCGATGTCGATCAGCCGGTACAGGTACCGCAGCCCCTGCCGGTCCGCCTCCCGCTCGTGCAGCGCGGGGCTGAGCGAGGGCCCGATGCCGGAGCCGATGAGGCCGACGAGATACGCGTCACGCGTCGGGGCGGGGGTCGAGACCTGGGGCACGGCGGGGCCTCCTGAGCGGCTCACTAATGTACGAACTAGTACGTTAGTCATAGCACCCCGGATCGACCAGGGGAAGCCCTCTTCTACAATCGCGGTCACTGGCCCCTTGCCCGAAGGAACGCGATGACCAGCGTCGAAGAACCGGCACGACCGAACGGGCGCATCCGTGACGCGGCCCGCACCAAGGCCGAGATCCTCGACGTCGCGACCAAGGAGTTCGCCCGCTCCGGTTTCGCAGGGGCCCGGGTCGACGAGATCGCCGCCCGCACCCGCACCACCAAGCGGATGATCTACTACTACTTCGGCGGCAAGGAGCAGCTGTTCACGGCCGTGCTGGAGCGGGCGTACTCCGTGATCCGGCAGGCGGAGCAGGAGCTGGACGTCGAGCATCTGGACCCGGTCGCCGCCATCCGGCGCCTGGCCGAGGTCACCTTCGACCACCACGAACGGCACCCGGACTTCATCCGCCTGGTCAGCATCGAGAACATCCACGAGGCCGAGCACATCGCCGCCTCCGAGAAGCTGGGCCGGATCGGCTCGCCGGCGCTGGACGTGATCCGCCGCATCCTGGAGTCGGGGCAGCGGTCCGGCCTGTTCACGGCCGATGTCGACGCCGTCGACCTGCACGCGATGATCAGCTCCTTCTGCTTCTTCCGGGTCTCCAACCGGCACACCTTCGGAGCTCTCTTCGGCCGCGACCTGGTCGCCCCCGACCTGCGCGAGCACTACCGCAAGATGCTCGGCGACATGGTGATCGCGTATCTGACGGCGGACCGCGCGACGGACTGACGACGGGACCGCGCGACGGACCGACGACGGCGCCCCGACCCGCTCGGGGCCGGGAGGTTCGTCCGGCGCCACCCCTTGACACCCGGGAAACGTGGGCGCAACATCCGTAGCCAACCGCTACTAACTATCCAGTGCGTTAATTAGCAGCCGGGTAGCACCCGGCTGCTAATTAACGCA
>NZ_LIRK01000194.1 GCF_001419765.1 Streptomyces torulosus | reverse complement strand
CTGCCGGGGGCGGGCTCGTCCGTGGTCGGGGATCCGGTGTTCATGCCCCGATTCAACGGGCCGCGCGGGCCCGTGTGATCGGCTTCCGTACTCAACCCGTCTGGGTACGCGTCCTCAACGCCTCCCGCACGATCGCCTCCAACTGCTCGTGATGCGCGCCCTTCCAGTACGCGCGCCCGCAGTCGCCGCACTGCGCGAAGACGTCGTACGACCGCTGCGTGCCGTGCTCCAGGCGGTCGGCGACCTCTTCCTTCGTGGCCGGCCTCAGCAGTCCGTTGCAGGCGGTGCAGCGGGTCCACGGCCGCAGCTCCGGCGCGAAACGGTCCAGTACGTCGCTCAGTTGCTCGTCCGGCTGTGTGCTGTAGATGTACGCCCCCGCCCACAGCTCCCGCCGCCGCAGCAGCCCCCGGTCGCGGCTGAGCATCACACGCCGCTCGGCGGCGGACCGCGTGGCGAGCGCCGGGTCGCCGATGTCGGTCGACTCGTACGCCGTGTCGACGCCCAGCAGCCGGAGCCGCCGCGCGAGCGTGCCGAGGTGGACGTCCAGGAGGAAGCGGAGCGGGGCGCCCGGTACGCGCTGGGGGCGCTCTACCGGGCGTACGGTCACGGACTCGCCGGCCACCGGCACGTGCGACACCGGCACCTCACGGCCGTCCACGACCAGCGCCCCGACCTCCGTCAGCGGGACGCCGAGCGACTCGACGACATGGCCGAGCGTGGAGGCTCCGTCCGTGGCGAGGGCGGTCGCGCCCCCGCGGCGGTGGTGCGGCACGAACAGGGCCAGCTCGGGAGCGACTTCGACGTGGATCTCGGGACCGTTCACCTGGTCAGGATGGCATGGCGGAGGGCGGGTGACCTCAGGGTTTTTCGGGAGCGAGGCCGTGTTCCAGGACGGCCAGGGCACGATCGACGAGGTCGGCGGGATCGTCGCGGAAGTCGTTCTCGGCCCAGTAGAGGGTGATCTCCGCGAGTCCGCCGACGAGGGACATCGTGAAGACCCGCACCTCCAGGCTGTCCCGGTCGAGGCCGGTGCGCGCGGAGACGGCCTCGGCGATCTGCCGGCCGGTGACGGCCATGCTCTCCACCATGCGGCCCCGTACCGCGGGGACGGTGACCATCAGACGGGCCCGCAGCCGGGTGATCTCCGGCTCCCGCTCCAGCCCGAAGCCGAGGGCCTTCCTCGTGACGTGCCGCAGTGAGTCGACCCACGGCTCGTCCACCGGCCGCCCGGCGAGTTCCGCCAGGAGGACCGGGTCGTACTCGTCGGTGACGACGATGTCCTCCTTGGTGGGGAAGTAGCGGAAGACCGTGGACGGCGAGACCTCGGCGCGGTCCGCGATCTGCTCGATCGTGGTGGCGTCGTAGCCCTGTTCCTTGATCAACGCGTAGGTGGCGTCACGGATCGCCGTCCGGGTCTTGATCTTCTTCCGCTCACGGAGTCCCAGCTGGGGGCCCTCGGTGGGGGGAGTCGTGCGCGCGGGGCTCATGCGGCTCATTCTCGGGCATCGGCCTCCGGCGCCTCCATGCCCGGACCGCCCCCTCGCCCGCCCCGCCGGCCCGCCTCCACAGGAGTGAAAAACGGCCACGGCCGGAAGCCGTGGCCGTCGAGGAGCGCGGAGCGGGCACAGTCCGATCCGCTACCCGTGCTGGTACGCCACCAGCGAGATACCGACGTAGTGCACCACGAACGCGGCGAGCGTCAGCGAGTGGAAGACCTCGTGGAAGCCGAACCACCTCGGGGAGGGGTTCGGCTTCTTGATGCCGTAGATCACGCCGCCGGCGCTGTAGAGGAGCCCGCCGACCACCACGAGGACCAGGACGGCGATACCGCCGGTCCGCATGAAGTCGGGCAGGAAGAAGACCGCGGCCCAGCCCATCGCGATGTAGCAGGGCGTGTAGAGCCAGCGCGGGGCGCCGACCCAGAAGACCCGGAAGACGATCCCCGCGAGCGCCGCGCCCCAGATGCCCCACAGCAGCCACTGCCCCTTGGCCCCGGGCAGGAGCAGCATGGTCAGCGGCGTGTACGTACCCGCGATGATCAGGAAGATGTTCGCGTGGTCGAGCCGGCGCAGGATGCCGTCCATACGGGGGCTCCAGTCGCCCCGGTGGTACAGCGCGCTCACGCCGAACAGCAGGCAGGCCGTGAGTACGTAGATACCGCAGGCGATGCGTCCGCGGGTCGAGTCCGCGAGCGCGGTGAGCACCAGGCCGGCGATGAGCACGGCCGGGAACATGCCGAGGTGCAGCCAGCCGCGCAGCTTGGGCTTTATCTCGTGGAGTTCATCCGCGATCTGGTGACTGATCTGGTGGGCGATCTGGTTCGGCAAGGAACGCGCGTCCGGATGGCGGCGGTCGGCCGGCGTCTCCGTGTGCGCGTCGGGGACGGACGCAGTCATGTCAGGCATCGTACCTACGGAACCGTAACTTGCGGGACGGTGCGGGCCGTTCGAGCGCCCGGAAGTGGCAATCGTCTCACGCGAACGCCGGATCGGGGATACCTGGGTGAATTCCTGGATACCCACGGTGAAGCAGTGGTGACCCACGGGAACCTCACGAGTGGGGACGGATGAGTGGCGATGCTCACTGTGCTCACGTGTGAGGCCCTCTGGACATATGGGCACTCTCGTCGGATGATCAAATGAGTGCGGTCGGCACCGGATGAGCGCCCAAAGATCCAACCGTGAAGCATCCGGGCCGCAGCCCCCACGGGGCCTCCAACAAAAAATCCCTCATTTAGGAGCAATCGTGGCGCGCGACATCGCGGCTCCCCCGTCAACCGTCCCCACCACCCACCGAGAACTGATCTCCTGGGTGAACGAGATCGCCGAACTGACCCAGCCGGACAACGTGGTCTGGTGTGACGGATCCGGGGCCGAGTACGAGCGCCTGTGCGAGGAGCTCGTCGAGAAGGGCACCTTCCGGAAACTCGACGCCATCAAGCGCCCGAACTCCTACTACGCGGCCTCCGACCCGACCGATGTCGCCCGGGTCGAGGACCGTACGTTCATCTGCTCGGAGAAGGAGGAGGACGCGGGTCCGACCAACCACTGGAAGGCCCCCGCCGAGATGCGGGACGTCTTCCAGGGCGAGAAGGGCCTGTTCCGCGGCTCGATGCGCGGCCGGACGATGTACGTCGTCCCGTTCTGCATGGGCCCCCTCGGCTCGCCGCTCTCCGCGATCGGCGTCGAGATCACGGACTCCGCGTACGTCGCCGTCTCCATGCGCACGATGACGCGCATGGGGCAGCCGGTCCTGGACGAGCTGGGCTCCGAGGGCTTCTTCGTGAAGGCCGTGCACACCCTCGGCGCCCCGCTGGAGCCCGGCCAGGAGGACGTCCCCTGGCCCTGCAACAGCACCAAGTACATCTCCCACTTCCCGGAGAGCCGCGAGATCTGGTCGTACGGCTCCGGCTACGGCGGCAACGCGCTGCTGGGCAAGAAGTGCTACGCCCTGCGCATCGCCTCCGTCATGGCCCGCGACGAGGGCTGGCTCGCGGAGCACATGCTGATCCTCAAGCTCACGCCGCCGCAGGGTGAGTCGAAGTACGTGGCGGCGGCGTTCCCGTCGGCGTGCGGCAAGACGAACCTCGCGATGCTGGAGCCGACGATCTCCGGCTGGACGGTCGAGACGATCGGCGACGACATCGCGTGGATGCGGTTCGGCGAGGACGGCCGGCTCTACGCGATCAACCCCGAGGCCGGGTTCTTCGGCGTCGCCCCCGGCACCGGTGAGCGCACCAACGCCAACGCGATGAAGACGCTCTGGGGCAACTCGGTCTTCACCAACGTCGCGCTGACGGACGACGGCGACATCTGGTGGGAGGGGATGACGGAGGAGACCCCGGAGCACCTCACGGACTGGAAGGGCAACGAGTGGACGCCGGCGTCCGAGACCCCGGCCGCCCACCCCAACGCCCGCTTCACGGTGCCCGCGTCGCAGTGCCCGATCATCGCGCCCGAGTGGGAGGACCCCAAGGGCGTCCCGATCTCGGCGATCCTCTTCGGTGGGCGCCGCGCCACGGCCGTACCGCTGGTGACGGAGTCCTTCGACTGGAACCACGGCGTCTTCCTCGGCGCGAACGTGGCGTCCGAGAAGACGGCGGCGGCCGAGGGCAAGGTCGGCGAACTGCGCCGCGACCCGTTCGCGATGCTGCCGTTCTGCGGCTACAACATGGGCGACTACATGGCCCACTGGATCGACGTGGCCAAGGACAAGGACCAGTCGAAGCTGCCGAAGATCTACTACGTCAACTGGTTCCGCAAGGACGACCAGGGCAAGTTCGTCTGGCCGGGCTTCGGCGAGAACAGCCGCGTCCTGAAGTGGATCGTGGAGCGGCTGGACGGCAAGGCGGAGGGTGTGGAGACCCCGATCGGCATCCTGCCGACGGCGTCCGCCCTGGACACGGCCGGACTGGACCTGTCCTCCTCCGACCTGGACTTCCTGCTGACCGTCGACAAGGAGGTGTGGCGGGAGGAGGCGGCGCTCGTCCCCGACCACCTCAACACCTTCGGTGACCACACGCCGAAGGAACTGTGGGACGAGTACCGGGCCCTGGTCCAGCGCCTGGGCTGATCCCCCGCAAGACCCCGCGGCCGGCCGTATATGGGTTGCCCTGACCAGCGACGTCTCCTCGGCCGGCCGCGGTTCACTGTGAAGGACGGCGCCCGCCCACCCGCTCCGAGGGAGCGGGTGGGCGGGCGCCGCGCTCGGTTCTGAGGGCGGATGGGCCGGCCCCGGCGGGGGCCGCTTCGCTGAGGGCCCACGCTCCACCACGGCAAGAACCTTCTCGTCGCCGGCCGCACCCAGCCCGGGAAGCGCACCCTCGCCAAAGCTGACGCGGGTCACCTTCCCAGCGGATTGACGGTGCCGTTGCGCGTGTTCCGGGGCCGGCCAGCTCAGCATGGGTCTTCTCGTCGCTCCACAGCGTGGCCGATGAGTTTGCGGCTCCCGGCCGGTCCAAGCTGGTGACACCCCAGGAAAGGACACTGCCATGTCGGAGCTTCTCGTCGACTTCATCACTTCCCTCGACGGCTACGCATCGGGAGAGGGGTGGCCCGGGTTCTGGGGTCTCGAGGGCCCGGAGTACCTCGCATGGCTCGGCGAGCAGCCCGAGGCCACCTACCTGATGGGAGCCAACACCTACCGCCTGATGTCGGGCTTCGCCGCAGGTGAGGTCCCGAAGGGCCAGGACGAGTTCAGGCCCGAGGAAGAGGCGTCCGTCGACGAGCTCACGCGAGCGTCCAAGGTGGTGTTCTCCTCCTCACTCGAGGAGCCACTGACGTGGGCCAACTCCACGCTCGTCCGCGACGACGCCGTCGAGGCGGTCCGCTCCATGAAGTCGAGTGGCTCGGGGCTCCTCAGCACGATCGGCAGCCTCAGCCTGTGCCGGTCGCTGCTACGAGCCGGACTCGTCGACCGCTTCCGGGTCGTGATGTTCCCGGTGATCACCGGGGCCACGGGCGAGGAACGCATCTACGACGGCTATCCGGACGTCGCCCTCGAGATGATCGAGCACCGCACCTTCGACGGCCGCATCCAGCTGGTCGAGTACAAGCCCCGCGTGCTCGAGCACCCGCCGCTCGGCGTCCCCGCATGACATCGCCGACGCCCGGAGAGCCGGCCCCGCGTCACCGCGAGGTTGATCACGAGTAGCGCCGCTGCCGCCAGGGGCCAACTCACGGATCCACCCTCACGGTATGTCTGCGATCGGACCCATCAGGTCCATGACGGCGTCCATCAGAGCGCGCCGACGGCCCCGCACCCGACAAAGTGCCGTCGGATACAGGGCCGTCGACCGGCAGTTGCGTGGCGCCCTCAGGGCGGCGGGTTACCTACCCCCTCGGCAGCCCCGCCGTCCCTCTCAGCCCACGCCCCCTCGCCCTCAGCCCCGCCTCACATCCCCCTTCCCGCACGCCAAGCCGTCCCCGTTGCGGTCCAGGCCCAGTGGGTCGTCCTTGCCGTTCAGTTTCAGGCGGCCGTAGTCGTTGTCCTTCAGCCAGGCGCAGCGGGACGCCGTCGTGGGCTTCACGTCCGAAGGGAAGGCTGTCGGGACGCAGATGTTCGCGGAGCCGTAGTGGCGGTCGCAGCCGGCGAGTGTGGGGCTCACCTGCTTCGACTTCGTCTTCTTCTTCGGGCCCGTGGTCTTGCCCTTCAAGCCGTCCGCGAAGTCGTGGACATGTGCGGACGGGGTCTCCTCCGAGGCCTTCGCCAGGGCCGACGGGCCTTGCAGGTGGACCCATTCCGCCACCGACGGGATGCCGTTGGCGTCGACCGCGAAGAGCATGTACCAGCCCGGTGGGGCCAGGTTCGGGTTGCTCGTCACGTTCAGGTCGACGTTGTTGCCGTCGACCGACAGCGGCAGGTCCACATAGCGCTGGTTCGGGTCGGAGGAGTGCGTCACCGCCGCGGGACGGATCAGTTCCGCCTTCGCGATCGGGCGGTCCACCGTGATGCGCTGCGTGTCCCCGTACACCCACTCCTTGTCGATCACCGACGTGATCTTCGGGCGGGCGCCCTTCAGGAGGTACGGCGGCGTGTAGATCGACACGTTGTGGTTCCAGGAGCCGTTGCCGGGGTTGTCGCCCGTGGCCATGACGCGGCCGTCCGGGAGCAGGAACGCCGAGGAGTGGTAGCCGCGGGCCTCGGGGTCCGCGGCGACCGGGTCGAACGTGTTCGTCGCCGGGTCGTAGAGCGACGCCTCGAAGACCGGGTTGGCGCGGTTGTGGAGGCCGCCGCCCGTCTCCAGGACCTTGCCGTCGGGCAGCAGGACCGCGGAGACGTACATCTTGCCCTGGTTGCCCGTCTGGGCGACCTTGCCGGCGCCGAGGTCCACCGTGCCCTGCGGGATCGGCGGGCCGGCGACGTACGCCGGGTTCGGGGCCTTGAGGTCGATGATGTCCGTCAGGCGGTTCGCCTCCGGGTTCGACTCGATGTTGCCGCCGCCGAGGGTGAGGACCCTCTGGTCCTGGGCGGGGGGCAGGAGCACGCTCGCGGACTGGTCGCGTTCGTCCTTCCTCTGGAGCCCGGACACGGACGTGACCGTGTTCGCGCCGTAGTCGTAGATCGCCGAACCCGTGCCGGGGATGTTGTTGCCGAAGACATGGCTGCCCGAGTAGAAGAGGCGGCCGTCCTGCATGAGGATCATCGACGGGTACAGGCCCCAGTACGACCAGGTCTGGTTGACCTTCCAGAGTTCGAGCCACTTCTGCTCGGCGTCCGACCACAGTTCGGCCGTCACCGAACCCGTCGAGTCCTCGCGCAGGCCGCCGAACGAGATGACGTCACCGTTGCCGAGGATCGTCGCCGACGGGTACCAGTGGCCGTCGTTCATGTCGTTGGTCTTGCTGTACGTCTCGGTGACCGGGTCGAAGACGTACGAGTCCTTGTAGCCCTCGTAGCCGTGCGAACCGTTGGCCGCCGGGTACGCCTTGTTGCCGCTCATCACCAGGACACGGCCGTCGTCGAGCTGGACGTGGCCCGCGCAGAACATGTCGTCGGGCGTCGGGATCTGCTTGTACGTGCCCTTCTTCGGGTCGTAGACCGCCGAGGTGAACGTGCCCGCCTCGAACATCTCCTCGCTGTTGCCGGAGCCGGCGATCAGCAGCACCTTGCCGTTGTTGAGGACGACGGAGTGCATGGAGCGTACGGGGTTCTGGGTGGGCAGGACGTCCCAGCGGCCGTTCGCGCACTCGGCCGGTGTGCCGGTGCACTCGGGTTCCGGGACGGGGTCGGCGACCTGGTCCATCGTGTAGTCGTCGGTGGTGACCGAGCCGGTGCCGTAGACGGAGACGCCCCAGGTGATGCGGTCGGTGCCCGCGGGCACCTCGGGCGTGCGGACCGACGCCTGCGTCCAGGTGCCCGCCATGTCCAGGGTCTTCAGATCGGTCCAGTACTGCCAGCCGGCGGTGGTGTCGTGCCGGAAGAGGGTGACGGACGTGTCCGGGGTCGTCGACTTGTACCAGAGGCCCAGGTCGTACTGCTTGCCCACCGAGACCGACGGGGCGCAGGCCGCCGACTCGGTGATCAGGGCCTTGCGGTCGCCCGAGACCCGGCGGGTCAGCTCGACCTTCATGGCCTTGCCGCCGGAATGCGCGTCCGCGACCGTGGTGAAGCTGAAGTCGTTGTCGCCCCAGCCGGACTTCTCCCAGCAGTACGGCATGTCGGCCGCGCCCGGTGGGCCCGCCGTCTCGAAGCCGGGGTTCTGGACGAGGTTCGCGGCGGACGCCGACTGGGGTGAGACGAGGAGGAGGCCCGAGGCGAGGGCGCCCACGGCCAGCAGGGCCGTCCTGCGTCTGGGTCTGTGCCCTGTTCGGGTTCTCGTACGGCTCTTGAGACGGCTCATCATCGTGTTCTCCTTGCGGACTCGGCCGACCCCGACCGCTGCTCGGCCTCCGTGCTCGCGGCCGAACCCGGCCCCCCGCCGGCCTTCTGCTCCCCGCCGCGCTCCCCACGGCGGGGCTTCCTGCGGGGCAGGTAGATGAGCGCTTCCGTGCCCACGAAGCGCAGGACGAACGTCGTCACCAGGGCGAGCGCGGTGGCGGGCAGCGCCCCCATGCCGAACTGGCCGACGAACAGGGCGATCAGCGGGATCCGCAGCACCAGGTCGGCGTTGGCGAGGACCGCGAACCGGCCGAGGCGGTCCCAGCCCTTGCGGTGTGCCCGCCGCTCGCGGAAGCACAGGTGCTCGATGAGGAAGAAGTTCCAGATCACCCCGAGCTGGTTGGCGAGGATCTCGGCGGGGACGTAGTGCATGCCGGCCGAGGTCAGCGCGTACAGGCCGGCCAGGTTGGGGAGGAAGCCGGTGACGCCGATCAGGCCGAAGACGATCATGCGGGCCAGCGGGGACGCGGTGCGCAGGCCCGCCAGATGGCGCAGGAACCGGAAGCCCTCCTTCGCCGTCGACTTGGACTCGCCGGCGAAGCGGTCCTGGAAGACGAAGGGCACCTCGGTGACCCGGCGGGGACGGCTGCGCACGGCCAGTTCGAGGAGGATCTTGTAGCCGAGGGGCTGGAGGGTCTCCGCGGTGACGACGCTGCGGCGGATCGCGAAGAAACCGCTCATCGGGTCGCTGATGCCGTGCAGCCTGCGCGGGAACAGGGACTTGGTGAGCCAGGTCGCGCCCCGGGAGACGGCGACGCGGTAGCTGCCGGCGAGCCCGGCGCGGCTGCCGCCCTTGATGTAGCGGGAGGCGACGACGAGGCCCGCCGACGAGCGCTCCCCCGTCGCCACCAGCTCGGGCACGAGGGACGGCGGGTGCTGGAGGTCGCCGTCCATGACGACGATCCAGTCGGAGGTCGCGGCCTTCATGCCCTCGACGACGGCACCGCCGAGCCCGCCCGTCGGGCGGTCGCGGTGCAGGACGGTCACCGGGAACGGGCAGTCCTGCGCGGCCTCGTTGATGACGTCGGGGGTGTCGTCGGTGGAGTCGTCCACGAAGAGGACCTCGCACGGCAGCCGGGAGGGCACCGTCTCGGTGATCTGGTGGAGCAGCTCCCGTACGTTGGCGGACTCGTTGAAGGTGGGGACGACGATGGTGACGGCTCCGGGCTCGGGCACCTCGGCGCCGCGCACCGCCGGATCGCCCAGCTCCTCGGGGACGATGGACTCGTAACCGCTGCTCATCGGTCGCCTCCTGCGGCCTGGATCCTGCGGATCTCGATGCGGTCCTCGCCGGTGCCGAAGGTGGCGACCGGCGTCGAGTTCTCCATCGCGGCCCTCACGTTGGGCAGGTCGACCGCGTCGCGCCGTACCGTCGGGGAGGCGACCACGTAGTCGAGGTCGCGCCAGCCGCGCGGCATCGTCTTCGTGACCGCGGGGTCGAGGTCGGCCTTGTAGAACCAGATGACGCCGAGGCCCGGTTTGTAGCCCTCGTGGACGAGGTCGAGCCAGAGGGCGTCGTCGACGAGGACCCGGGTGCGGCCGGGGTCGTCGACCTCGCTGCCGAGCCACTTCGCGGCCTGCTGGTAGGAGGCGTTGGCGTCGAACGTCATGGCGGTGCGGTTGCCGTCGTACCAGCGCGGGACGACGTACAGCGCGGCCGCGGCGGCGAGGGCGACGGCCACCACGTACCGCGTCCAGGTCAGCGGGCGCCTCTCGGTCGCGCTCCTCCGGCGGCGGAGGACCCCGTGGGTGACGCTCGCGGCGCCGCCCGCGAGGACCAGGGCGAGGAAGGGCAGCGCCTGGATGACGTACATCGCGGGCAGATAGCCGGGGCGCAGGGCCATGCCGGCGAGGATCGCGACGGCCAGGGCGGGTCCGGCGAGGGCGCGGGCCGTCACCGACCAGCGCCAGGTGACCAGGAGCAGCAGGGCTCCGGCGAGTCCGCCGAGGGGCAGGACGCGGTCGTAGTAGAGCCAGGACTGCAGGACGCCGTACGAGCCGGTGCCCTCGGTGAGGATGAAGCCGGAGCCGGGTCGGCTCATCTGGTAGACGATGCCGTCCCAGAGGGAGACGTGGCCGGCGCCGGGGAACAGCTCGCCCTTGAGGAGGGCGAACAGCGGGTACGAGACGCCGATCAGGGTGCAGGCGGTGATGGCGCCGGTGAGGGCGAACTTGCGGGTGTCCCGGTGACTGTGCCGCCACATGGTGAGCAGCACGGCGGGCAGGACGAGGAGCATCGTCTCCTTGGTGAGGACCGCCGCGGCGGCGGCGATGCCCGCGCCGAAGTGGTGCCAGAGGTGACGGCTCGGGGAGGCGGCGAGGCAGAACGCGAGCAGCGTCCACATGACCGCGATGTTGTCGAGGAAGATCTCCCGCTGGAGGACCACCGACAGTGGGGAGAGCCCGAAGAGGGCCATGCCGAGGCCGGCGGCCCAGCGGGGCAGTGAGAGGCGGCGGCCGAGGACGTAGACGAGGATCGCGCTGACGGCGCTGACCACCAGCATCACCGCGCGCATCGAGCCGACGGTCATCGACTCGGGGGCGAGCTGGGCGGGAATCCAGGTCAGGACGGCGATCTGGATCCAGCCGAGGGGCGGGTGGTCGTACCAGTAGGTGTAGTGGGCGAGTCCTCTACCTTCCTGCACCGCCCAGGCCTGGGCGAGGTAGGTGCCCTCGTCGTCGCTGAGGGTCGGGTAGTCGGCGATGTTCCAGCCCTGCACGATCATGATCCCCACGAGGAGGAGTCCGCACAGGAGCAGGTCGGGGCGCGAGGCGCGCAGGCGGCCGGGCGAAGCGGAAGGAGTCGTTCGACCGGTCGAACGGGTTGTGGGCGCAGCTGTCCGCTGCGCGGGGACCTTGACTTCCGTCTTGGTCGCCGCGGGAAGTGTGGAGGTCACGCAGGAACGTCCTCTCGGTTCACGTTCGCGAGATGTGCGCCGACATGGCTGGTCAACTCCCAGTCATTGCGGCCGCGTTGTTCGCGCCAGACGGCGCGGACGGCGGCGAGGGCGAGGAGCACCTGGTAGAAGGGGCCGCCCACGATGAGCTTGACGTAGTGGGAGAACCGGACGCGCAGGCCGTACTGCTTGCCGAAGTCGTGCAGTCCGACGACCTCGAACACGAAGGTCACCAGCGCGGTGACGGCCGGCAGGAAGGTGATGAAGGCGATGCCGACGGGCACGTCGAGGAAGAGCGCGATGGCCACGTTCAGCGGGATGATCACGCCGGAGACGGCCTGGAGGTACGGCGTCATGAGGGTGTAGCGGGCCAGCAACCGCTGCCGGAATCCGGGAAGTTGCTTCCAGTCCCGCTTGCGGTAGACCTGGAGGAAGCCCTGGTTCCAGCGGGTGCGCTGCTTCATCAGCGACATCAGGCTGCCGGGTGTCTCCTCGCGGGTGACCATGTCGGAGTCGTAGGCGACGACGACCTTCTTGCCGACGCTGGAGAGGCGTACGCCGAGGTCGCAGTCCTCGGCGAGGCAGTCGGGGTCCCAGCCGCCGGCGTCGCGCAGCACTCCGGTGCGGACGAAGACGGTGTTGCCCCCGAGCGGGATGAACCCTTTCTGCGCGTGCAGATGCAGTCGGGAGCGGAACCAGAAGAAGTACTCCAGGCAGTTGCGCAGGCTGTACCAGCTGGAGTGGAAGTTGATCAGCTGCACCCCGCCCTGGACGACGTCCGCGCCGGTGGTGCGGAAGGCGTGGTCGACGTGGGAGAGCAGTTCCGGGTGGACCTGGTCCTCGGCGTCGAAAACACCGACGACGTCACCGCGGCAGTGCGGCAACGCCGTGTTCATCGCTTTCGGCTTGTTCTTTCTCTCATGATGGTCGACGACGACGCGGACGCGCGGGTCGCGGGCCTCGGCCGCCCGGGCGACCGCCGTGGTCTCCGGATCGTCGTGGCCGACGATCACGATGATCTCGAAGTCGTCGTGGCTGGATTCAAGCAGTCGTTGGATGGTGTGGTCGAGCACGGCCTGCTCATGGCGTGCGGGCAGCAGCAGCGAGAAGGACACGTGTTCGTCCCCGTCGGGTCTGCTGAACCGGGTGGAGGCGAGCACCTCGGGCGTGCGCCACGCGTGCATCTGCCACCACAGGGTGAAGGCCGCCATCCAGAACAAGGCCAGCGAGACGACGGCAATGAAGACTGACGTCAGCAAGAAAGATCCCCCCAGATCTCAATACCCCCTGTCACGACGGGAGTTCACGCCCCCGAGGGGGCGTCACTCCTGTCGTGTACCAGGGCAGAGACTAGGGGGAAACTGTGAAGCCTGTGGACCCTTCCGATAAATAGCGTGTTTCCGAACGACAGACACCACAAACGGACGAGTCCGAACACTCACCCAATTCCAGCCAGTTGTTCGACCTCGTCCCCGCACGTCAGGGGCGCTTTTCAGCCGTTCAACGCTGTTCGAAGGGCCGTACGAAGACGGTCGGTGTCCGTCGTGGGCGCGTCACAGGTGAAGTCACGGCAGACGTACGCCGCCGGTTCACCTCCGACGAGCGGACGGTCGGCGAGCAGCGGCAGCTCGTCGCTGCCCTCGGCCCCCACGGCGACGACCGCGCCCGGCGCCGTGCCGAGCAGGGCCGTACGGTGCAGCTCCCTCGTCCGCGGGTCACCGTCCGGTCCGACGATCGCGACCTCACGGGGCCCGTCGAGCAGGGCCTCCGCGGTGGCGAGTCCCCAGCCGGTGAACCTCGGCGCCCGCGGCCCGAGCGCCTTCACCACGCCCAACGCCCGCTCGGCAGCGGTCCGATGGGGCTCGGACCCAGTGTGTGCGGCATATCCGAGCAGCGCCCCGGCCGCCGCGCTCCACCCCGAGGGGACGGCGTTGTCGGTGGGGTCCTGGGGCCGCCGGATGAGCTTCTCCGCGTCGGCCGCCGTGTCGTACAGCGCGCCCGACGCCTCGTCGACGAACCGGACGAGCACATGGTCGAGCAGGAACCCCGCGAACTCCAGCCACACGCCCTCACCGGTCACGGAGGCGAGCGCCAGGAACCCCTCGGCGACGTCCGCGTAGTCCTCCAGCACCCCCGCGTGGGCCCCGGCCTGCCCGTCCCTGCTGGTACGGGCGAGCCGCGCCTTCTCGTCCAGGTGCAGCCGTACGAGGAGGTCGGCGGCGGTGATGGCGGCGTCCACGAGGTCGGGCCGGTCGAAGTAGGCGCCGGTCTCGGCCAGCGCGGCGACGGCGAGCCCGTTCCAGGCGGCGACGACCTTGTCGTCCCGGCCGGGGGCAGGGCGCTCCGCGCGGGCGCGCAGGAGGCGCTCCTTGACCGACGCGATCCGCTCGGCGTCGAACACGCCCTCCTGTTGCGGGAGTTGCAGCACGGAGGCACCGTGCTCGAAGGTGCCCTCCTCGGTGACGCCGAAGTACTGGGCGGCGAGCCTCCCGTCCTCCTCCCCCAGCACCTCGGTCAGCTGCTCCGGGGTCCACACGTAGAAGGCGCCCTCGACGTGCCGACCGGTCCCGTCGTCGCTGTCGGCGTCCAGCGCGGAGGCGAACCCGCCCTCGGCGGTGCGCAGTTCACGGACCATGAAGTCGGCGGTCTCCAGCGCGACCCGCCGGGCCAGCTCGGAGCCGGTGGCCCGCCACAGGTGGGCGTAGACCCGGCAGAGCAGGGCGTTGTCGTACAGCATCTTCTCGAAGTGCGGCACGACCCACTCGCGGTCCACGGAGTAGCGGGCGAAGCCGCCGCCGAGCTGGTCGTAGATGCCGCCGCGGGCCATGCGTTCGCAGGTGTCCCGCGCCATCTCCAGGGCGCCCTCGGAGCCGGTGCGGGCGGCATGCCGCAGCAGGAACTCGACCACCATGGACGGCGGGAACTTCGGCGCCCCGCCGAAACCGCCGTGGGAGGCGTCGTACTCGCGGGTGAGGCCGAGCAGCGCCTGGGCGAGGTCCTGCTCGCCGGGGACCTCCACGGCGGCGAACTTCAGCTCCCGGCCGGCCAGGTCCCGGACGATCTTCCCGGCCACCTCGGCGACCTCGTCCCGCCGGTCCGTCCAGGCCGCCCGCACGCCCTCCAGCACCTGCCGGAAGGAGGGCATGCCGTGGCGGGGCGCCGGCGGGAAGTACGTACCGAAGTAGAAGGGCTCCGCGTCCGGGGTGAGGAACACGGTCATGGGCCAGCCGCCATGCCCGGTGGCCGCCTGCACCGCCTCCATGTACACGGCGTCGACGTCGGGCCGCTCCTCCCGGTCGACCTTGACGTTGACGAAGTGGGCGTTGAGGTAGGCGGCGGTCTCGTCGTCCTCGAAGGATTCGTGGGCCATGACGTGGCACCAGTGGCAGGAGCTGTAGCCCACGCTCAGCAGGATGGGGACGCCGCGCCGCCGGGCCTCCTCGAACGCCGCCGGCTCCCAGGGCCACCAGTCGACAGGGTTGTCCGCGTGCTGCAGGAGGTACGGGGACGTGGACTGCGCGAGTCGATTGGACATACCCCCATCCTTGCGCACCCACCGGACCGCCGCCCGTGCGGCACGGGGGTGAGTGCCGGGTCACCCGGCCATCAGGGCCGCGACCTCCTCGCGGATGGACGGCATGGCGGTGTACAGCGAGCCGGGGCAGTCGGTGCTCGCCCAGTGACGGTGCCCGCCGATCGCGGGCGCGACCCGGCCGGCGCCGCTGACGGGGTTGCGGTAGGCCACCTTGCCCAGGGGATCGATCGAGTGGCGCTCGGCGAGTTCGGCGAGGAGCTGGACCAGCGTGGCGCGTGCGGCGGCGGACGCGGGCCTGTCGGTCAGCGTGCCCAGCAGCGCGATGCCGACGTTCCCGGAGTTGTAGCCCTGCACGTGTGCCCCGGTGACGAGCCGCCCCGCGGCGTCGTGGGCGGGTGTGCCGTCGGTGCCGGACCAGCGTCCCTCGTACACCCTGCCGTTCTCGTCGATCAGGTAGTTGTAGCCGATGTCGCCGTAGTCGTCGGCGCCGACCGCCTCCTCGCGGTAGATCGCGCGCACCCGGGCGGCCGGGTCCGGGTCGGTGCTGCCGTCGGCGGTGTGGTGGACGATGAGCGTCTGGACCGGGTGGTACTCGGGCGGCCAGAGTTCCCTGCCGTCGGTGGCGAAACGCAGTGTCTCGTCCGCGCCCCAGTCCCTGCGCGACAGCAGCGTGTACGGGGCCGCCGTGGCGGCCGCCGCCGGCGACGGACCGGTGACCGCGGCCGTGGCGGCGGCGGCGGCTCCGAGGGCCGTCAGGAACGCACGCCGGGGCAAGGGGGAGCCCGGGGATGCCCCCTGCCGTCCGCTGCGGGAGCCGGTGGAGTCCGAGTGCCTCATCTTGCGCTTCTCCCTGTCCGTCTCAAGCGTCGTGTCCTGTCTGGCCCGCCCGTTCCGCGGGTCCCACGGGTCCCACGGGTTCCGCCTGTTCCGCGCCTTCGGCGACGGGGCGCTGGAAGGCGCACTCCGGCTTGGGGGTGTAGAGCCGGGACCAGGTGCTGGGGCCGACGATGCCGTCGGGACCGCCCGTGGTCCCGTTGCAGTTCTGCACCCAGCGGACGGCGTCCTGGGTCCTCGGGCCGTAGGTCCCGTCCTCTTCCAGCCAACGGAGGTAGCCGCTGTACTGGTTGACGAGACACTGCACCTGACGCACCGCGGGGCTCACGTCGCCAGGGCGGACCGTGGGCCGGGCGGAGTCGTCGATGTGATTGCAGTGGGGCTCGGACGGCGCTGCGCTCGCCGTGGGCGCCCCGGTCAGGAGCGTTCCGGCGGCCAGTACGGCGATCGCGGCGGTACCGAGGCACTCGGAGCGGTGGGTGCGTAGGCGCATGGCTTCTCCCCCGGGTCGGGTGACCTGCCCAGGGCGGATGTTCCCCTGAGAACAGGTGACTGTCATCGGCCGGGGCGGCAAAGGCCCGCCGCCCCGGCCGGCCGAGCGGCGCGCGGCCCGGCGAGGCCGGGGCGCGCCGCTCGGCTCGGGACCAAGGCCCTAGTAGTTGTTCACGCACCAGTTGGCGAAGGTCTTGAACGCCGCCTGGGTCTGGGGCCCGGCCTGGCCGTCGATCTCGCCGGCGTAGCCCCAGCCGTTGTTCTTCAGGAAGCGCTGCAGCGCGCTCACCGTGCCGCTGCCGACGATCCCGTCGATGGACCCCCCGTAGCCGTGGTGCGCCTTGAGGTGACGCTGGAACGCCTTCCAGCTGTCGGTGCCCAACTGCCCGTCGATCGAGTCGTTGTAGTCCCACTCGGCCCTCAGCCAGCGCTGGACGCCCTTGGCCTGGTTGGTGCTCAGGCCGAGGTTGACCACCGCGAGAACCGTGGCGTCAGCGGTCACCGCCTGTCGCGGAGCCGACTCGGACGCCGCGAAGCTGGTGCTCGCACCGGCCAGAGCCCCGGCGGCAATTCCGGCGACGGCGGTGAGGCTGACAAGCGTCCGGGCCATGACATTCGGTCGCATTCGTTCCCCCTTGGGGTCGTAGGGCGGCACCCGAAGCCATTGCCGTACGGGATGCCACGGTCCCTTCCGGATTGGTTTTCGGCCGATCCGTATCGGGCTCTGTGCGCACCTTGTCAGCCTCCCCGCCGCATCGAAATAATTTTGCGCCTGAGCGCAAAAGCCCAGTTCCACGACGGGAATTGAATGCTCCGCATACACTTCACGGACGCCGATCTCGCACGCGTCCAGGTCGCGTCCCGACCTGATCCGCTCTGGGAGATCTTCTTCAGCCTCCTCCGCTTCCAAAGCCGTCGAGGCCTGTGGTCCTACGCGGACTGGCATCGGAACGCCCGCGCGGATCTGCACGAGAAAGGGCTCGCACCCGCCGTCCGCAATGTATTGCTGCCCCTTTACCCGCGTGGCGCCTATTTCCCGGATTTCCTGACACCGGGTGAATCATCCGAGGGCCTGGAGGCGGGTCTTGACGCGGTCCTGGGCATTCCCCGCCGACGCGTCCTGCGGGAACTGGCCATTCTGGACCGGGTGAGCGGTGCGCCCGCGTGGTCCCGGGGGTTGGCGGACAGCCGGGAGCGCAAGGAGTTCGTCCACACGATGCGGACCTACTACGACGTCGCCATCCACCCCCACGGCGAGCACATCCAGGCGCACGTCGACGCCGACCGCTCGGTCCGTGCCCGCGCACTGCTGGAGGGCGGCGTCCACGGTCTCCTGGCCGGGCTGGGACCGTACATGCGCTGGCAACCCCCCACGCTGTCGGTGGAGTACGCCGCCGAGGACCGTGATCTGTACTTACGGGGGCGGGGCCTCACGCTCGTGCCGTCGTACTTCTGCTGGGGTGGCCCGGTGTCGCTGGCCGATTCCGATCTTCCGCCCGTCCTCGCCTATCCGCTGCGCCACCGGGCTCCCCGCGCCGCCGACGCCGAGGCCCGGCAGTCACGGGCCCCGCTCTCCGCACTCCTCGGCGCGACCCGCGCCGTCATCCTCCAGGCGACCGTGACCGGCGCCACGACCGGTGAACTCGCCCGTGCCGCAGGGGTCTCGGCGACAGCCGCCACCCGCCACACCACCGTCCTGCGCGACGCGGGCCTCATCATCAGCCACCGCCAGGGCCAGTCCGTCCTGCACACCCTGGCTCCCGCCGGCGCCGCCCTGCTGCGGACCGGCACCGGGAGCCCTCGTACGAACCCGATCTGACCCTCCGTCCGCCACGGCCGCCACGATCGACGCGCGCGGATCGCGGTGTGCCGGGAAGCCGACATACGGGAACGTCGTCCATGCGTCCGCGCGGACGCCCGTGCGCCCGCGCATGCGACCCCGGGCTGATCCACGCCCTCTCGCCAGTGCGCCCCATCCGCTCCACACTGGCCTGGGAAAGCCGTTTCGGCGAAGGGGGACGTGTGATGCGGGACAGCCACCGGGGGGAGGCCGAACGGCTGTTGGTCCGGGCGGTCGAGGAGGAGGTCCGCAGGTCGGGTGGCCGTACCGACGGGGTCGTCCTGCTGGGGCGCGCACGGGCCGCCCTGGACACGATGGCGCAGAACGCGGCGGAGGAGTACGAGGCGTACACCCGCGCACTGGACGAGTCGGAGGCGGGCCGGCCGACCTTCGGCCAGCGCTACGCGCGGGAGGGCTCCGGAACTCCCCTGCTGGTGGCGGCCGTCGCCGCCGGCACCGCCGTGGTGACGGACCTGGCGTTCGGCGTCGACGCGGGCACCGCCGTGAGCACCGGTCTGATCGTCGGCGTCGCGAGCGCCGTCGCGACGGTGCTGAAGGTGACCGCCTCGCATCTGCCGGCCGCGCACCATCACGCGGGCGCCCTGGGCCAGCCCGGCGGCCCGGAGCAGCTGCGGTTGCAGTGGCTGACGGCGCTGGAGGTGCGCGGGATACGCCCGTTCCTGGACCAGCAGCGCGTCCTGACCGCCTCCACCGCGAAGAAGAAGGCACCCCGGCTGCGGGGCGCCGACAAGAGCGCGGCGGCCCGCCGACGCAATGTGCTGGAGCAGTCGTTCGCCCAGCTCCCCGAGACGGACGACCGGTTCGCGGGCCGGCGGGCGGAGATGGCGAAGATCCGCCAGTGGGTGCAGGCGGCCCGCGCCGAGACCGAGACCCGCCCGACGGTGGTCGTCCTGCACGGCGTGCCCGGCTCCGGCCGTACCACGCTCGCCGTCCACGCCTCCCACGATCTGCGGGACCACTTCCGGGGTGCCTGCGTCGTCGATCTGCGCGCCGACAGCCCCGAGGAGACCCCGCTGTCGACGCGGGACGCGCTGATGCATCTGCTGAACCGGCTCGGCGCGCCCCGCGAGCAGTTGCTGTTCCGTGAGCGCACCTCGCAGGACCAACAGGTCAAGCGGCTGAGCGAGCTGTACCACCAGCATCTGACGGCGCTGCCGGTCACGATCGTCCTGGACGACGCCTCCGACCCCGAGCAAGTGCGCACCCTCGTCCCCGAACGCTCCGACAGCCTCGTCCTCGTCACCGCCCGCGCCCCGCTGGCGCTGCCCGCCGACCTCCCCGCCTGGGTGCACCAGCTGCCCGTCGAGGCGCTGGACGGCGACGGCACGCGGGAACTGCTGGGCGCGGCGGCCCAGGACGCCTCCGCCCTGTCGGCCGGGGCGCACGAGGGCTCGGCCCTGACGGGCTCCGCGCCCGCGCACGACGTCGAATCCCTGTCCCGTATCCGGCAGTTGTGCGGCGGTCTGCCACTCGCGCTGCGCGTCGCCGGTTCGTCCCTCGGCCCGCGCACACCGCGCCGGCTCGCCACGGACCTGGGCGCGTACGGTCCGGTCGAGCCGATCGAGCGCGCCCTGTGGCTGCGGTACACCGACCAGTCGGAGCCGTCCCGCCGACTGCTGCGCAGGCTGGCGCTGGCCGGCCGGGCCTCACTGGGCGCGGCGGCGGCCGCGTCGCTGCTCGCCACGGACGAGACGGAGGCGACCCGCCATCTCACCGCGCTGGCCCGCGCCGGGCTGATCGACCATGTGCACGGCAACCGGTACCGGCTGCACGACCTGGTGCGCGCGTTCGCGCAGGCCAGGCTGGTGGACGAGGAGGAGCCGAGCGAGCGCACGGCCGCGCAGGAGCGGCTGATCGTCACCTACGCGGACCTCGCCGACTCGGTGCTCCGCCTCGTCGACGGCAACATGTCGACCCGCTCGGACCGCTTCGGCTCGCACGGCTTCGTGTCGCTGGACGAGGCGCTGCGCTGGCTGGACGACGAGACGAGCTTCATCACCTCCACGCTGCGGCACGCGGAGGGCGTGAACCAGGCGGCCGTCCTGAGCCTGCTGGGCGCGCTGTGCGACTACTGCCTGCTGCGCGGCGACCTCTACCGCCTCGGTGAGCTGAGCGAGCTGGCCCAGTCGGTGGACCAGGGGCTGCTGACCCGCTCGGTGCAGTGGCGCACGGGTATCGCGGCCCGCCAGCTGGGCGAGCTGGACAAGGCCCGTACGACACTGGCGTCGGTGGTCGACCTGTACATGGAGACCAACCACGACGCGGGCGCCGCCCGGGCCCTGTGCTCCCTCGGCATCACCCTGCACCACCAGGGCAATCTGACCGAGGCGGCGGCCAAGCTGCACGAGGCCCTGGACATGCAGGCGGTCCCCCAGCTGGCGGCCGACCGCGCCTGGACGATGCACGCGCTGGCGGCGGTGGAACGCGACCGCTCCCGGCTCGCCGACTCGCTGGACCTGCTGACCCGCGCCCTCGTCGTCCACCGTCAGCAGGAGTCCCTGCACGGTGAGGGCTGGGCGCACTTCCAGCTCGGCCAGCTGCTGCTGCGCATGGGCGACGTCCCGCGCGCGGAGGGCGAGCTGCGCACCGCCCTCGACCTGTTCGGCCGTACCCGTGACCCGCGGGGCCAGGCCTGGAGCATGACGCAGCTCGCCCGGGCCCGTCTCATCGCCGGTGACCCCTCCGCCGCCGTCGACGGCCTCCGTCAGGCGCTCACCCACCATCGCGACAACGAGGACGCCCGCGGCGAGGCGTGGACCGGCTACTACCTGGGCCAGTCACTGGAGGAGACCGGCAACCTCGACCAGGCGGTCAGGGAGCTGGAGCGGTCACGGACGATGTTCTCGCGGATGCGTGACGTGTACGGCCTGGCCTGCGCCCGGCACCACTCGGCACGCGTCACCCGGGACCAGCGGGCCGTGCAGACGGGGTCGCTGCGCAACTCGGGCTTCGCCCGTCAGCTGCTGGTCGACGCCCGCGCCGACTTCCAGCGCATCGGCGTCGCCCACGGCGAGGCGTGGACCTGTCTGGAACTGGCGGTCGTGGACGCCGGCAACGCCCGCATCCCGCAGGCGCTCGCCCTGTGCGACGAGGCCACGCGCCTCTTCGCCTCCTACGGCGACCGCCGCGGCGAGGACTGGGCGCGCTTCCTGCGCTGCACGATGCTGCCGTACGGCGCACCGGGCGGCGTCGAGATCGGCACGGCCGTGGCCCAGGAGGAACTTGCCCAGCTGTCCCGCACGCCCCATCCGCTGCGTGACGAGAAGCTCACCGAGTACATCGAGGCGTACGAGCTCCTCCTCGAACGCGGTGTGAACCTGGAGGCCGGCTGGCGCGCCTGGACCTTGGGCATGGTCCCGAACCGGCACGCCCGCGAGGTGATGGGGGTGGCGGTGACGGCGGGCCAGTAGGCAGCACAGCATGACTCCATGACCCGGTGCCGGTTCCGATGTCGGTGTCGCTGTCTGCCGATGTCGGTGCGGTCGCGGTGTCACGGAATCATGCCGTCGGACCGGCGCGGGAGGCTCAGCCCGTCACGAGGGGGCTCAGCCCTTCGCCGGGGACGTGCCGGTCGTGCCGGCCCCCTTGCCGGCGGCGGCCGGGTCGGGGGTCTCCTCGAAGTCGACCTTGCCCATGTGCTTGTTCATGGACTTCATCAGGCCCCAGACGGCCAGGGCCATCACCGCGAAGACGATGAAGCCGAGGACACCGGGGGTGACCTTGTCCTTGTCCAGCTCCTTGGCGAGGGGGAGGACGTGCGTGGTGACTGCCAGGCTGAAGCTCATGTCTGGCATTGTCCCCCAGGGCTAGCGGATGCCCGCAAAGAGGTCGTCCTCCGGGAGCGAGGTGTCCACGAGGGACTTCGCGAGCTCGTACTCCTCGGTGGGCCAGACCTCCTTCTGGATCTCCATCGGGACGCGGAACCAGCCGCCGTCGGGGTCGATCTGCGTGGCGTGGGCGATGAGGGCCTTGTCACGGATCTCGAAGAACTCGGCGCACGGGATGTGCGTGGTCAGGGTGCGGTTCCTGTGGTCCGACTCGTCCCACCGCTTGAGCCAGTCCCCGTACGGGGACTCCAGGCCGCGGGCCAGCAGGGCGTTGTGCAGGGCCTCGGTGCGGGGACGGTTGAAGCCCTGGTTGTAGTACAGCTTCTGCGGCTGGTACGCCGGGCCGTACGCGTCCTCCGGGTACTTCTCGGTGTCCGCCGCGCCCTCGAAGGCCACCATCGAGATCTTGTGGGTCATGATGTGGTCCGGGTGCGGGTAGCCGCCGTTCTCGTCGTAGGTGGTGATCACCTGGGGACGGAACGCCCGGATCTTTCTGACCAGCTCACCGGCCGCCTTGTCGACGTCCTCCAGGGCGAAGCAGCCCTCGGGAAGGGGAGGCAGGGGGTCGCCCTCGGGGAGACCGGAGTCGACGAAACCGAGCCACTCCTGCTCGACGCCGAGGATCTCGCGGGCCTCGTCCATCTCCTTCTTGCGTACCTCGTGAATGTGCTCCTCGATGTACTTGTCGCCCTGGAGCTTCGGATTGAGGATGGAGCCGCGCTCCCCGCCCGTGCAGGTCACGACCAGCACGTCCACCCCCTCGGACACATACTTCGCCATGGTGGCCGCACCCTTGCTCGACTCGTCGTCGGGGTGTGCGTGCACGGCCATCAGTCGCAGCTGGTCAGTCAAGACTCATTCCCTCGTAAGTCGGCGCCCGGCCCGTACTTCGGTGACTCGGCCCGGCGCGATCCGGTGAGTCCATACTGCCGTCCCGCGCGGACGCCCCCGTCGGGGCGGCCGTCAGGCGCTGGGCGGGAGGCTTCTATAGTGACCGAATCGGGGGGCGGGATATTCCCGGTCCGGACCTTGGACCCCCCGTGGGGACCGTGTTCCGGCCCACTCCGAGAGGACGATCATGAGTACGGCGAGCACTCAGCTGCCCGAGGGCCGCTACGGCCGCTCCGCGGACGAGCGCGCCGACCGCAAGCTCAAGGTCATCGGCGCCGTCCTGGGCGCCGCCCTGCTCGTCCTCATCGGCTGGTTCGCGTACCACTATGTCGCCGGCAACAGGATCAGCGTCGAGATCTACACGTTCGAGACGTCCGCGAAGTCGGTGAAGGTGCACCTCACGGGCGACAAGGACGCCGGTGTCGAGGGTTACTGCACGGTCCGCTCCCAGGCGGAGAACGGTGCCGAGGTCGGCCGCGCCGACTTCCGCTTCGACGCCGCCACCACCGACATCGACGAGGTCGTCACCCTCCAGACGACCTCCCGCGGCACCACGGCGGAACTCCTCGGCTGCCACGTCGGCTGATCCGGTCGACCCCCCAGCGTGTGACGCCCGAAACAACGCGCTGACCTGCGGTGACGTAATGCTTGTGGTTTATGTCCTCCCCCTTGGGCCACTGAATTGTTAGGCTCGTGGTTTCGCCCACTCATGAAGGAACATTCTTCTGGGTAGGGCGATGCTTTGTATTCCCAGTACCTACGAGGAGCACCTGTGACCCAGACCAGCGAGAACGTCACCTGGCTGACCCAGGAGGCGTACAACCAGCTCAAGGCCGAGCTGGAGTACCTGTCTGGTCCTGCGCGCACGGAGATCGCCGCCAAGATCGCGGCCGCGCGCGAGGAGGGCGACCTGCGCGAGAACGGCGGGTACCACGCGGCCAAGGAAGAGCAGGGCAAGCAGGAGCTCCGTGTGCGCCAGCTGACCCAGCTCCTGGAGAACGCCAAGGTCGGCGAGGCACCCGCGTCGGCGGACGGCGCGGTGGCGCCCGGCATGGTCGTGACGATCGCCTTCGACGGCGACGAGGACGACACTCTGGCGTTCCTGCTCGCCTCCCGCGAGTACGCCAGCTCGGACATCGAGACCTACTCGCCGCAGTCCCCGCTCGGCTCCGGCGTGATCGGTAAGAAGGTCGGCGAGGACGCCCAGTACGAGCTGCCGAACGGCAAGCTCGCCTCCGTGCGGATCCTCAAGGCCGAGCCCTACCAGAGCTGAGCGGCACCGGAGCCGGCCCGCGCGACCGCGCCGCCGCCTCCGGTCACCCCGGCCCCCGGTTTTTGCCCACGAGCCCCCGGCGCCCTCCGGCGCCGGGGGCCTCGTCATGCCCTCCGGGGGGCTGCTCAGGGCCGCCGGTGCCTCTCCCCCGGTTGTTAACCTGGGCCGATGAATGAGGCGTTGGACGAGGGGCCCTTCTACCACGGTACGAAGGCCGAGCTGAACGTCGGAGATCACCTCACCGCCGGTTTCCGTTCCAACTACCGGCCCGAGATCGTGATGAACCACATCTACTTCACCGCACTGCGCGACGGGGCGGGGCTCGCCGCCGAACTCGCGGCCGGCGAGGGAGCCCCGCGGGTGTATGTCGTCGAACCCACCGGGCACTTCGAGAACGATCCGAACGTCACCGACAAGAAGTTCCCCGGCAATCCCACCCGCTCCTATCGCAGCAGGGAGCCGCTGCGGATCGTCGGCGAGGTCACCGACTGGACGCGGCTGACCCCCGAAGCTCTCCAGATGTGGCGGGACCGGCTCGCCGCGATCCGCCTGGACGACCGCGCCGAGATCATCAACTAGCCCCCCACCCCGGCCGGCTCACCCCGGCCGGCCCACCATGATCAGCCGGCGGCTCGGCGGTACTTGCGGACCGCGAGTGTGCGGAAGATCGCGATGATCACGACCGAGTAGATGATCGAGGCCCAGACGGGGTGGGCCATCGGCCATGCGTCGGACGGGGAGACGCCCGGGTCGCCGAACAGCGTGCGGCAGGCCTGGACGGTGGCGCTGAACGGGTTCCACTCGGCGATCGGCTGCAACCAGGACGCCATCTGGGAGGAGTCCACGAACGCGTTGGAGATGAAGGTCACCGGGAAGAGCCAGATCAGGCCACCCGATGTGGCCGCCTCGGGGGTGCGGACGCTCAGGCCGATCAGGGCGCCGATCCAGGTGAAGGCGTAGCCGAGGAGCAGCAGCAGGCCGAAGCCTGCCATGATCTTGCCGAAGTTGGTGGGCTCCGCGAAGCCGGGGCGCCAGCCCACCACGAGCGCGACGGCCGCCAGAACGAGCAGGGTCAGCGCCGTCTGCACGAGGTCGGCCATGGTGCGACCGGTGAGGACCGCGCCGCGCGCCATGGGCAGGGAACGGAAACGGTCGATCAGACCCTTGTGCATGTCATCGGCGATGCCGGCGCCCGCGCCCGCGGTGGCGAAGGTGACCGTCTGCGCGAAGATGCCGGCCATCAGGAAGTTCTTGTAGACGTCCGGGTCGGTGGAGCCGCCGATGTTCATCGAGCCGCCGAAGACATACGTGAAGAGCACCACGAACATGATCGGCTGGATCAGCCCGAAGATGACCATCTCCGGAATCCGGCTCATCCGGATCAGATTTCTGCGGGCGATGACCAGGGAATCGCTCATGGTGCTCACTTCGCGCTCTCCTTTCTGCGACCGCGCCCCTTGGCGTCGGCCGCCTCGCCGTTCGTCTCGGCCTCGTCCTTCACCTCGGCGGTGTGGCCGGTCAGGGAGAGGAACACGTCGTCCAGGGTGGGGCGGCGCAGTCCGATGTCGTCGATCTCGATACCGCGGGTGTCCAGCTCACGGATGACCTCGGCGAGCAGCTTGGCGCCGCCGGTGACGGGCACGGTGAGTTGACGGGTGTGCTGCTCGACCGTCGTCTCGCCCTTGCCGAAGCCGTTCAGCACCTCGACCGCGGTCGGGATGTGCTCGCGGTCGTGCACGACGACCTCGACGCGCTCGCCGCCGGTGCGGGCCTTGAGCTGGTCGGAGGTGCCGCGGGCGATGACCCGGCCGTGGTCGACGACGGCGATGTCGTGCGCGAGGTGGTCGGCCTCCTCCAGATACTGGGTGGTGAGCAGCAGGGTCGTGCCGCCGGAGACCAACTGCTTGATCACGTCCCACAGTTGCTGCCGATTGCGGGGGTCGAGGCCGGTGGTCGGCTCGTCCATGAACATCACCGGCGGTGAGACGACGAGCGCGGCCGCCAGGTCGAGACGGCGGCGCATGCCGCCGGAGTAGGTCTTGGCGGTGCGGTCGGCGGCGTCGGCGAGGTTGAACTGCTCGAGCAGCTCGCTCGCGCGGGCCTTCGCGGCCTTGGCCCGCATCTGGTAGAGCTGGCCGACCATCTGCAGGTTCTCACGGCCCGTCAGATACTCGTCGACCGCGGCGAACTGGCCGGAGAGGCCGACGGAGCGGCGGACGGCGTCGGGGTGTTTGAGGACGTCGATGCCCGCGACCGTCGCGGTGCCCCGGTCGGGGCGCAGCAGGGTGGTGAGGCAGCGGACGGTGGTGGTCTTGCCCGCGCCGTTCGGCCCGAGCAGGCCCAGGACGGTGCCCTCGGGTACATCGAGGTCGACACCGTCCAGAGCCCTGACGTCACCGAAGGTCTTGACCAGACCCTCGGCATGGATGGCGCCTGGCATGTGATTTCTCCACGTCGTCGGGGTTCCTTCGCAAAGCCTAGGTTTGTGCGTTTCGTTCCGCGCCGGGGTGGACGCGACTTTCGCCGCGCCAGCGGCGTGACACACACCATAACGCGATGTATCGCGTCTCTCAATGGACTTCCCCGAACGAGTGACACAGGGGCGCTTGACCTCGGGCTTCGCCGAACGGGGCGTCAGTCGATGACCGTGTAGCCCGCCTCGCGCAGGGCGTTCCCGACCTCGACGCAGTGGGCGGGGCCCCTCGTCTCCAGATGCAGTTCGACCTCCACCTCCGTGAGGCCGAGCCGGGGGTCGGTCCGGACGTGGCTGACGTCGAGGACGTTGGCGTCCGCCGCCGACAGCACCCCGAGGAGGGTGGCGAGGGCGCCGGGGCGGTCGGTCAGCCGGAGGCGGACCTGGAGGTAGCGGCCACCGGCCGCCATGCCGTGGCGCAGGATGCGCTGCATCAGCAGCGGGTCGACGTTGCCGCCGGAGAGCACCGCGACGACCGGCCCCTCGAAGGACCCCGGTTCGCGCAGCAGGGCCGCGACGGGGCTGGCGCCGGCCGGTTCCACGACCAGCTTGGCCCGCTCCAGGCAGAGCAGCAGGGCGCTGGACAGGTTGTACTCGGAGACGGTGCGCACCTCGTCGACCAGGTCGGCGACGATCCCGAACGGCACGTCGCCGGGCCGGCCGACCCTGATGCCGTCGGCCATCGTCGCCGGGTTCGTGACGGCCAAGGGCCTGCCGGCCGCGAGCGAGGGCGGGTACGCCGCGGCGCCCTCCGCCTGCACACCGATGATCCGCACGTCGGGCCGTACCGACTTCACCGCGACGGCGATGCCCGCGGCGAGCCCGCCGCCGCCGATGCCGACGACGATCGTGCGCACCTCGGGGCACTGGTCCAGGATCTCCAGGCCCACCGTTCCCTGGCCCGCGATGATGTCGGGGTGGTCGAAGGGGTGGATGAACACCGCGCCCGTCCCGGCCGCGTACTCCTGTGCGGCGGCCAGCGTCTCGTCGACCACCGTGCCGTGCAGGCGCACCTCGGCGCCGTACTCCTCGGTCGCGCTGATCTTCGGCAGGGGCGCGCCCTTCGGCATGAAGACCGTGGAGCGCACACCGAGCAGGGAGGAGGCGAGGGCGACGCCCTGGGCATGGTTGCCCGCGCTCGCGGCGACCACTCCGGCGGCGCGCTGCTCCGGCAGCAGGCCCGCGATGCGCACGTACGCGCCGCGCAGCTTGAACGAACCCGTCCGCTGGAGGTTCTCGCACTTGAAGTGCACCGGAGCGCCGACGAGCTGCGAAAGATACCTGCTGCCCTCCATCGCGGTGACACGTGAAATGCCCGTCAGCATCTTCTGGGCGCCTCGCACGTCGTCGAGCGTCACCCCCGGCAAGGAGTCAGCCGTGCTGTAGCTCATGACACCAGTCTCGCAGTTCACAGGGTCGGGACGCGGGTGTGACCAAGGCGCGGGACGGGTTTCAGCGGCGCCGGTACACCCCGCGCCCGGTCCGCGTACTCTGTCCCCCACCACCAGCGCCCCACGCATGAATTGAGCCTTTGGCCATGCCCACAACACCTGAAATGTCGATGGACATGACGACCGTCGGTGACACCGGTCTTCTCGACACGTTGCAGCACGAGGTCGCGGTCTTCGCGCGCCGTGCCGAACAGACCCGGCTCGGCGGTGTCGGGCAGGTGCGCAACTCCATGGACCGCGCCGCGTACCTGCTGCTCAACCGCCTCGACAAGGAGGGGCCGATGGGCGTCAAGGCGCTCGCGGCGAGCATGGGGATCGACTCGTCGACGGTCACGCGGCAGGTGGCGCCGCTCGTGGACACCGGTCTCGTCAAGCGCACCTCGCACCCGGAGGACGGCCGCGCGGTGGTCCTCCAACTCTCCCCGCGCGGACTCTCCCGACTCGAGGAGGTGCGTTCCTCCCGGCGCCAGTTGATGGCCGAGCTGACCCAGGACTGGGCGCCCGGGGAGCGCGAGGCGTTCTGCTCCCTCCTCACCCGGTTCAACACCGCGCTCTCGGCCCGCATGGCCTCCGCCCCCGAGGCGCCGTCGCCCTCCTGAGCACCGGGCCGCACCCGGTCGCGGGTACGCGCGCGTGCCGTGCGTCCGTCCTTGGTGCCGCCCGACTGTGTGCCGCCCGAGTCTTGACCGGGCGCCCGCTCCTGGCCTCATATGAGATCGGGCCCCGTCGTGCGTGGCCGGGCCCGCCTGCTCAGGTCGGCCTCAGGGGGGAGGCGCGGTGCGCGAACGGAATGTGGCCCAAGCCTCCCGCAGGGACAGGGAGTTCGAGGCGTTCGTCGCGGGTGCGGCGGGGCGGCTGCTGCAGACCGCCACCCTGCTCACGGCGGAGCCGCCGGACGACAACCCGCGCGCGCGGCGGCTGCTCACACATGCCCTCGCCCACACGTACGCCGTCTGGGACGGTCTGCGCGGCGAGGACCCCTATGACCGGACCCGCCGTGAGCTGGCCCTCCGCTTCGAGCGTGGGGTCTGGCACCACCACGGTTTCTTCCGTCCCCCGCCCGGTGGTGTGCTGAGGGCGCTCGGTCCGCAGGAGCGGCTGGTCCTCGTTCTCAGGCTGTACGAGGGGGTCGCGGAGGAGCAGACGGCGGCGCTGCTCGGGATGCCCGCCGAACGTGTCCGGGCGATCTGCCTGCGGGCGATGGCGACGGTCCTGCATCCGCGGCGCGAGAAGTCCGTCCCCCCGGTGGTGGAGGTGGCATCGTCATGAACCTGCGGGAGCGGGAGGCAGCCGTACGCCACATCCTGGACCGTCGGCCGCCGCCGGTGCCGCCCGAGCTGTGCGCGGACGCGGTGCGGCGGGGCGGCCGCATGCTGCGGCGCAGGACAACGGCCCGGCACGTGATGTGGCTGGTGCTGCTGGCCGCCGTGGTCGCGTTCGCCGTGTGGGCGTCGATGACCCACCCCTGGGTGGAGCCGCCGTCCACGACGACCCCACCCGTGACCGGCTGGTGAGCGCGGCCCGCGGAAACTAGCCGAGCGCCTGCTGGAGGTCTTCGAGGAGGTCGTCGACGTTCTCGATGCCCACGGAGAGGCGGACGAGGTCGGCGGGGACCTCCAGGGCCGAGCCCGCGGCCGAGGCGTGCGTCATGCGGCCGGGGTGCTCGATCAGGGACTCGACGCCGCCGAGGGACTCGCCGAGGGTGAACACCTTGGCGCGGTCGCAGACCGCGACGGCCGCCTCCTCGCCGCCTCCCACCTGGAAGGACACCATGCCGCCGAACGCCTTCATCTGCTTGGCGGCGACCTCGTGGCCCGGGTGCTCCGGGAGGCCCGGGTAGAGGACGCGGGACACGCGCGGGTGCCGGGTCAGCATGTCGGCGATCTTCGTGGCGTTCTCGCTGTGGCGGTCCATGCGGACGGCGAGCGTCTTGGTGCCGCGCAGCACGAGCCAGGAGTCGAACGGCCCGGCGACCGCGCCCATCGCGTTCTGGTGGTACGCCAGTTCGTCCCCGAGGGACTGGTCGCTCACGATCAGGGCGCCGCCGACGACGTCGGAGTGGCCGCCCATGTACTTGGTGAGCGAGTGCACGACGACGTCCGCGCCGAGCGCCAGGGGCTGCTGGAGGTAGGGGGTCGCGAAGGTGTTGTCGACGACGAGCTTCGCACCGGCCTCGCGGGCGATCTGCGCGACGGCCGGGATGTCGGTGATGCCGAGCAGCGGGTTGGAGGGCGTCTCCACCCAGACCGCCTTGGTCTTCGGGGTGATGGCGGCCCGTACGGCCGACGGGTCGCTGGTGTCGGCCACCGACCAGTCCACGCCCCACCGGGAGACGACCTTCGCGAAGAGGCGGAACGTGCCGCCGTACGCGTCGTTGGGGATGACCACGTGGTCGCCGGGGCTGAGGAGCGTACGCAGCAGGCAGTCCTCGGCGGCCAGTCCGGACGCGAAGGCGAGGCCGCGGCTGCCGCCCTCCAGAGCGGCGAGGTTCTCCTCCAGCGCGGTGCGGGTGGGGTTGGCGCTGCGGCTGTACTCGTAGCCGCCGCGCAGGCCGCCTACGCCGTCCTGCTTGTAGGTCGAGACCTGGTAGATCGGCGGGACGACCGCGCCGGTGAGGGGATCCGCGGTGTTGCCGGCATGGATCGCGAGGGTCTCGAAGTGCGTGTAGCTGTCGCTCATGACCCCGAGGGTATGTCTTCCGACGGGCAAGGGGCGCGCCACGCCTCCGGCGGGCGCCCCGCGACTGGGGCGGGCGCACCCCGGCTCGGCCGGGCCCCCGCAGCTCGGGCCGATACCCTGCGGCTCGGGCCGACACCCCGCGACTCGGGCGGACGCCCGGCGGCTCCGGCCAGCACCCCTCGGCTCCGGCCAGCACCCTGCGGCTCGGGCGGGCACCCCTCGGCTCGGGCGGG